>CAYOUV010000001.1:0-137181 GCA_964407265.1 uncultured Anaerolineaceae bacterium
GATGTTTAATCCCTTCCTACAGTTTTGAGCTTACGCGCCCAACGGCTCGCGTTACGGGCGGCTGGCGGGACGAGACTCGCTCCCGAAACGGACAAAACCTAAAGTCACCATAATGCCAAAAAACGGTGCGAATCCAGCCGTCCGCGTGCACGCCGTGTTGGGCCCCGCCAAGGAACGCAAATCTCGCCGCCTGAGAAAAGACACCACCACTCAACTGAGAAAATTATTGCACGAACTCACCGCTTTGGCAACCACCAAAAAACAAAATTTCAAGGAACTTCGGCAAAGCAAGGATTGGGTTTGCTGAAAAAGTGACTTTACCGCTAGAAGTCGAGAGAATTTAGGAGGCATGACTTTCCTGAGAATCGACATCATTCACAAAACCAACCCGACCTAAAAAACTCAGACGAACCATTACAACGCGGATGAAAAGGGAGATACCGAGATTGTAAGAAAAGTTGACATTTCAGAAGGAAGCAATTGCGGCGCAAAAAAGACAACTAACTTTTACAGCCGACTTGTAGCGCCGCTATTGCGGACGAGAAGCAAAAAATACTTTTCTATCGACGAAGCACACGCCGCGTTCGTTGCGGGGTGTGCGTTTTGCCTGTGGAAAATCACAAACTTTCAAAGTTCAGGATAAAAAGGAACTTTTGCTTTTAGAGATCAAACCCACTCATAAAATAAGAAATTGACATTTCCAGGTAATTCCGAACTTGATTTTGACAATAAGGCGAGATAGCGTTCAAGTGCATTTTGAATTTCTCACAAGGTGGCCCAACTAGGGCTTTACCCGAATTTTTTCTCTGATAAATTCCTATGGCTAAAATTCATTCCTGCGAATACTCTCCTGGAGGGGATTCGTAAGCTTTTTTTCGTTATAATAACCCTGCACAGTGGGTTTTCTGAGTTAATCAGGAACTCGGCTTAATTATACCCTCCTGCAGAGGTCTTATATCATGATACAAGAAAAACCTCCTAAAAAACTCCTTGACCAGATGCGTGAATCTCTTCAGACAAAGCACTACGCCTATCGCACTGAACAAACCTACCTGGACTGGATCAAACGCTACATCATCTTCCATAAAAAACGCCACCCAAAAGACATGGGCGCAAATGAAATCCGCGAATTTATCGCCTATCTCGCCACAGAACGCAAAGTGGCCGCATCCACCCAGAACCAGGCGCTCAGCGCCATCATCTTTCTATATCGAATGGTTCTGGAACAAGACATTATCCTGCCACCAGGACTTGTAAATCCATCACGCCCTAAGCGTCTGCCTACTGTCCTAACTCACGCAGAAGCCATGTCGGTCATCAACCACATGCGCGGCACCCCGCGCCTTATGACGAAAATTCTCTATGGCAGCGGATTACGGCTGATGGAGTGTATGCGTTTGCGGGTCAAAGACATTGATTTTGAGAACCATCAGATTATCGTCCGTGGCGGAAAGGGAGATGACGACCGTCTCACCATCCTCCCTGATTCGGTTGCCATTGAAATAAAACATATGCTGCAGGATGTCAAAGCTCTGCACGACAAAGACCTGCGCGAGGGTTATGGAGAAACCGCACTGCCGAATGCCCTGGGTGTCAAATATAAAAATGCTGGAAAAGAATGGGTCTGGCAATACATATTCCCCGCCTCGCAACGTTCAATCGACCCACTATCAGGTGTTATCCGTCGACATCATCTCGACGAAAGCGTTTTACAAAAAGCAATTCGTAACGCTGCCCAGCTCGTAAAAATAGACAAGCCGGTCACCCCGCACACATTTCGCCATTCCTTCGCCACTCAGCTTTTACAAAATGGATACGACATTCGTACTGTGCAGGAGTTGCTCGGACACAAAGATGTCAAGACCACTATGATTTATACGCATGTCCTCAATCGAGGTCCAAAAGCTGTACGTAGTCCATTAGATAGCACGTAAGAGTACTCCAAATCAAGACACAACTGGATTGTCTTGTAACAATCTTCCTCTTTTTATAATCGCCATTCTGAATTTCGGAAAATATTGAGGATTTATAAGTCCTTTTTTAACAGTCTGCATAATTGTGCGATACCAGACGCTACACCAAGTCGCACGCTATAGATATCCACCTTTCGTCATACGAACCATCTTAAATACCAATCCCGTGTTCTGTTTCAACCATGCTATGACATGGTAAAGACGGAATTTAAGTGTACTTAAATATTCATGGCAGAGAAATCCGGCAATACGGAACGGGGCCATGCGGAGCATGGATTACCATTCCCCAGACGAATTTTTTAAAGGTGCTCCGCCAGGCAGGAAGAAATCCAGACCAGGCGCATGTTCCCAGCCTCGGGCTTATCCTTATAATAAACATTGTCATATGCGACGGACAAAAATGCACTGCATGGGAAAGACATTGACAATTAAGTGTGCCCAGTGTCACCATTCACAAAATTGCAGTCAGTTCACGCCATGAGATATGCTAAAGATCATCTTCTGGCTTTTATCGCATTAATCGAGATCAAGATGGAACTTGACTAAATTACTTTTTGAATAGATACTACAAGAAATTAAAGTCTTGACGGAAGCCACAGGACTCTTACAAATCCGAACCCACTATATGTGTTGGGAAATCACGAAATAATCGCCTCCGACCCAGAATATGGGCACCTTTTACAAGGTGTCTAGGGGTAGGGACTTCGAATTAGCAGCTTGTGAGTTCAAACCCCGCCGGGGGCACTTGTTTTTTTATGTGCGCAGAAATCACAAATCTTCAACTCATTCAAATGCTCAATTACCGCCTGGAACGGATTTCAGCCGATTCCTATTGGGCTCATCGCGCCAGCGGTGTGCGGGGTGCGCTATTACGCATTATAGAGTTGGATCAGTTTGGTAGCCCAACCCCACCCAACGATTTAGAGCATTTGATCAAGATCGGGTTCGATATTCTGGAAAAGGCAGCCGGGGAATAATTCGACAAAATGTAAGAAACATTCATTCTTTCCCATCTAGAATTTGCCGATGAACAAGCCTCCCAACATTCCCGCCCTGACAACCGAGCAGATGATCGAAGTCGATCGATTGATGATAGACAAATTTGGGATCTCTTTGCTCCAGATGATGGAGAATGCCGGAGCGCATTTGGCTGAATTGTCCCGCCAACTGCTGGGCGGATCGGTCGCTGGGAGCACGGTTTGCGTGCTGTGCGGGCGAGGGAACAACGGCGGAGGAGGCATGGTGGCCGCCCGCCACCTGCACAACTGGGGAGCGGATGTTCGCATATTGCGCTTGGCAGGAGAGCTCAAAGAAGCCCCAGCGCATCAATGGCGTGTACTCAATACAATTGGAATATGGGAAGAGCCGGATTTTAACCTCAACCAGGCTGACATTTTATTGGATGCATTGATCGGTTATGGCCTATCGGGTAATCCGCGTCCCGAAGTTGCCAGGTTGATAGAAAAAATCAATTCGTCCGATGTCAGGGTTTTGTCACTGGATGCACCTTCGGGATTGGATGCAAACTCGGGCTCACCGGGCAGGCCAACCGTCAAGGCGCAGGCAACACTCAGTCTGGCTCTGCCAAAAGTCGGCTTGATGACCACGGATGCGCGTCCGTTCGTTGGCGAACTTTATCTGGCAGACATCAGCATCCCGCGGGAACTTTACCGTCACCTCGGACTAGAGGTCGATTCTTTATTTTCGGAAGATGCCATCATCAAGATTGTTGAAAGGGAGAGCAATGAGCACAAATGACCTGTACACTGAAAAGCCATCCTCGATTGTCGTCTACAGTACGACCTGGTGCCCGGATTGTAAACGTGCCAAGAAATTTTTCGGCGAGCAACGCGTGCAATACATCACCGTGGACATCGAGCAAGATTCAAAAGGAATGAAATTTGTCGAAAAGATCAATGACGGCAAACACGTCATTCCCACCATCGTCTTTCCGGATGGTGGGGTTTTAGTCGAGCCGTCTAATGCCGAGCTGGCAGAAAAGTTGGGATTACAAACAAAAGCCAGGCAATCATATTACGATTCGATCGTGATCGGCTCTGGGCCAGCCGGCCTGACAGCAGCGCTCTACATGGCACGCGAAGGGCTGGATACGCTGGTCATTGAGAAAGGCGGAGTTGGCGGGCAAATTGGCACGACCACAATTGTCGAAAACTTCCCTGGCTTCGTGAATGGCATCCCCGGTGCGGAATTCGCCGACCGATTGGCACAGCAAGCACAACGTTTTGGTGTCGAAATTCTGCAAGCCCAGGAAGTCAATGAGATCAGCCGTGAGGGACAGTATTTGTGTGTCACCACCAGTGACGGAAATTCATACGGCTCAAAAGCCGTTCTACTGGCAAGCGGCGCAAGCTACCGCCGCATGAACATCCCCGGTGAAGAAGAATTGATCGGCACAAACATACATTTTTGTGCCACCTGTGACGGCGCTTTCTACAAAGACAAAAAAGTATTGGTTATTGGCGGCGGAAATAGCGGCTTCGAGGAAGGCCTGTTTCTGACCAAGTTTGCTTCGCAGGTGGATATTGTCGAATTCGCCCCCCAGGTCAAAGCCAGTCAGATATTAAAGGACAAAGTTGCCAGTCGGGACGACATGCATGTGACTGTAAACCACGCTGTCAAGGAATTTCATGGCAAGAACAAACTCGAGGAAGTGGTCGTGGAAGACCGCGCGAGCGGAGAGATAAAAACCTGGAACTATGACGGCGTGTTCGTCTTTATTGGTCTGACGCCTAACTCCGACCTGGTTAAAGACAATGCGGAATTGGATCGAGGTGGCTTTATCGTGGCAGATAAAATGCACACCAGCATGGAAGGCGTCTTTGCTGCAGGCGATGTGCGCTCCGGATCGACCAAGCAAGCGGCGGCAGCTGCCGGGGAAGGGGCCACTGCCGCATTGATGATCCGCGAATACTTGCAATCTCTGGGTGAATAAAGCTGTCACCTAAAATATAGATGCGGACCCATCTTTTCATGGCTTTTTAAAAATCCAAAGCATGATGATTCATCGAGGCAAACCATGAGCGATTTATACATTCTCAATCCAACCCAAATCGTGATGTACAGTGTTGCCTGGTGCCCGGATTGTCGCCGTGCACGCACATTTTTCGAGAAACACAAAATCCCTTATCTTGAAGTCGATGTGGACCACGACCCCCAGGCAGCTACATTCGTAAAAGACCTTAACCGGGGTTTTCGCAGTGTGCCAACCATCATTTTCCCGGACGGGCCGGTGCTGACAGAACCGTCGACAAAAGAACTTGAGGCCGCATTGACTTAACATAATTCAACAGTCCGTCTTGCTGGAGTATGTTCAGAAAATTAATCGTAAACCCATTAAGATCAGTAAAATCTGCACGATGCGCCGAAATACAGCCGGTTTTACCCAGCGGTCAAGAGTCATGCCGGCCAACAATCCCAACCCAATCGCTGGCAATGAGACCACGAACAGCCTCCAGACTTCCGGCGTGATGTTGCCGACAACTAAATGGCTGACCATTACCACAAAACTGTTGATGATAAAAAATCCCTGCAAATTACTTTTAAATTCGCTTGGCTCCCAGCGATTGCCATCTGCATAAACAATCACCGGCGGACCGGATGTGTTGTACGCCCCGCCCAACATCCCACCCAGGAATCCAGTGAAATATGCCCAAAGTGAACCTTGCATGGATGGCAGGCGCAAGCCCAACAAAGCGTAAAGGGCGTATCCGGCAATCACAACCCCCAGTACAATTAATACAATTCGCTCATCCAGGTAGCGCAACCAAACAATCCCAACCGGGATCCCAACCACCGAGGCCAGCACAACACGCCAGATGGCGTGGACATTCAGCGCCTGCCGATAGCGCAGCAAGAGCACACCTTCGATTGCAATTGCAGCTACGGCGACCAGCGGCGTCGCCATCTGTATCCCCACCACATGAGGCAACAGCGCCATTGAAACCAGCGCCAACCCAAAACCCGATAAGCTTTGCGTGAAAGCTGCCAGAAACAAAATCGCCGCCACAAATAGAGGGTAATTAGCCATGCCTGCTCCAAGATTGAAGGTCCCATTATAGCAGCCCCTGCCAAACATCTCATATAATAGGAGGCATGTCCAATTCCGCCAATGTGCTTATTTGTGGTGCCGGGATTACCGGTGTCAGCGCGGCTTACTTCCTATCCAAAGCTGGCATCAGAGACATCCTGCTGGTTGACGAACTTCCGCCACTCAGCCTGACCAGCGACCGTTCGACCGAGTGCTATCGCAACTGGTGGCCCGACCCGGCGATGCTGGCGCTCATGAATCGCTCAATTGACTTATTAGAGGAATTAGCGGACGAGAGCGGAAACGTCTTTCGCCTGAACCGGCGCGGCTACCTGTACCTCACCGCTGACGAGGGAAAGATCGCAGCGCTGAAGGAGCGCTCGAACCGGATCTCGAGCCTGGGTGCTGGTCCCGTGCGGACACACACCCAAAGCGGGTCCAGCTACCAGCCCGCTCCTCCAGAGGGTTTTTACGGCCAACCCGCTGGCGCGGACATTTTGCTCGGCTCGCAGCTAATTCGGAATTATTTTCCTTACCTGACGGATCGAGCTGTTGTCGCCTTGCACGTCCGCCGGGCGGGATGGCTGTCCGCCCAACAGTTGGGCATGTACCTGCTGGAAGAGGCACGCAGCCAGGGCGTCCGGTTTGTATCCGCGCAGGTGGCCGGCGTGGATGTAAAGAACAATCGGGTTCAGTCTGTCCGCCTGAGCAACGGGGAACACATCGATATATCCGTTTTTATCAACGCTGCCGGCCCTTTTTTTAAACCCGTCGGGGCTATGCTGGGAATAGACTTGCCGGTTGAGACCGAGCTGCATCTCAAAATAGCCTTTAAAGACCACCTGGGCGTAATTGGGCGCAATGCCCCGCTCTTGATCTGGGACGATCCACAGTTGCTGGATTGGGACGAAGGCGAGGTGCAATTTCTCTCCGAAGACCCAGAAACGCGCTGGTTAACCGAACCCTTTCCCTCTGGCGTGCATACCCGCCCCGAAGGGGCTGGCGATAGCCAGATGACGTTGATGCTCTGGGAGTACAAGACACAAAAGATGAAGCCCGTCTGGCCACCGCCACTGGACGAGAGTTATCCCGAAGTGGCTCTGCGTGGATTATCGAGGATGCTGCCCGGCTTGCGTGCTTATTTCGGAAAAGCCCCGCGACCGATTCTGGATGGCGGGTACTACACCAAGACACAGGAAAACCGCCCTTTGATCGGCCCCTTGCCGATTGGCGGCGCATACATGATTGGCGCGGTTTCCGGTTTTGGCATCATGGCTTCTTGTGCATCAGGGGAATTATTGGCCGCACACATAACCGGGAAACAATTACCGGACTACGCTTCAGCTTTTATGTTGGAGCGCTACCAGGATCCGGGATACAAAAAGCAACTGGCTGAGTGGGACGATTCTGGACAGTTGTAAGATTTGTTTTAATCTAAAAATAAGATACGGGAAGTAGAATTAGGCCAAAACAGGATTGCCTTCATGACAGACACTACCCTCCCAATTCCGAGCCGCTCCGAGCGGAACATGTATTCTTTCAGCAAACACTGGGCCGCCTACGTTATCGGTGGCCTTTTTGTCTTCGTCGGTTTACCTTTCCTGGCGCCGCTCCTGATGCACCTGGGTCTTACCGGACCGGGTCGCGTAATCTATTTCGTCTATTCCTTCCTGTGCCACCAGTTACCGGAGCGTTCATTCTTCCTGTTCGGGCCCAAATTCATGTACCCGCTGAGCCAGATCCAGGCTGCATGGCAAAACACGATCAACCCGCTGGTTTTGCGCCAGTTCATTGGAAACCCTCAGATGGGCTGGAAGGTCGCCTGGTCGGACCGCATGGTTTCGATGTACACAAGTATCCCCGTCTTTGGCATGCTCTGGGCAACACTACGCAAAAAAATCAAACCACTACCCTTCTGGGGTTTTGTCTTGTTCCTGCTGCCGATGGCCCTGGACGGTGGTACGCACTTTTTGAGCGATTTTGCCGGGATCGGGCAGGGCTTTCGCTATACCAACCTCTGGCTGGCCACGCTGACCCATCATGCCTTCCCGGCCTCGTTTTACCTGGGGGATGCCATCGGTTCTTTCAACTCCTACATGCGTATCCTGACCGGCATTCTTTTCGGTATCGGCATCGTCTGGTATGGCTTCCCTTATCTCGAAGAGAGTTTCAAGGAGACGATTGACTATTACGACCGAAGATACACGCAATAGTGAAGTCGCCGCAATTGCGGCGACTTATTTTGTGGCATACTTTTATCAATAATCGTACAATATAGACACCCCGAGGAGGGCCGAATGAAGCGTTTTCTTGGTGTCTTGATCCTGTTGAGTATAAGCCTGTCGGCCTGTGATGTGTGGACGGTTAGCCCCCTGCCGCCAGGCTACCCTACCCTCCCGCCTACCGGCACGCCCATTTTCGTTACAGCGTACGTCGCCCCTGAAACCTGGACACCCACGCTCACCGAAACCACGCTGGCAACCTTACCGACAACCGAATCCTTAACCCCAAATACGCCAACGGCCACCCTGACCTCATCTGCGCTTCCGGCGACGGAGACTCCGACTCCCTCCGCCACACCAACACCACCTTCAGCCACGGCGACGCCGGATTCGGAGATTGCGATTAGCCTCCTGGGTTGTGATACCAGCCTGGATATCAGCCACGGAATGGGGGAGGTAACCAATGTCTACGCTGTTATCGGAAATCACAGCCAAACAGACCTGACCAATCTTTGCGCCACTCTCTCGGCCAGTGACGAGGCCCGGCAGCATCCCGATAAAACCAAATGTGCTCCTACGTTACCTATAGGCTATCAGGTGACGCTCAAATTGACTGTTGATACGGGTTTTAAAGAGGATACTTCCATCCAGGTGGATGTAACGACCGACCAAAATATTACGGGCACGTTATCCAAAGAGAGCTGCCGGGAGATCGGCATACCCGGTCTGATCCCAGCGCAAGCTGGCAGCCTCGAGCCTATTCCATAAAAGCTTCGGAGCAATTCGTCGTCGTTACGCTTTGTCGATCGGCAGCGTGAAGGAGAAGGTGCTGCCTGAACCCGCACCCCGGCTTTCGACCCAGATGCGTCCGCCGTGCGCCTCGACGATATGCCTGGCGATCGTCAACCCGATCCCGCTCCCACCGCCGGCTCCACGCGAACGGGATTTATCCACACGATAAAAACGGTCGAAAAGATGCGGGAGATGCTCGGCAGGGATTCCCACACCGGTGTCCTGAATATCGATTCGCGCCTCATTACCCTGACGAGCGGCGCGAATCACCACCCGTCCACCCGAGGGCGTATATTGCAGCGCATTCCCAACCAGATTGAGCATTACCTGTCCGAGGCGATCTTCGTCGGCTGAAACAACCGGTAAATCGTCATTCAAGTCGGTTTCCAAAATCACACCTTTGCTCTCAAACTGGTGAGCCAGGCGACGGACAGTCGTTTTGGTCAAATCATCCACGGAAATCGGGTGCAAATCCAAATCAAAGGACCCGGATTCGACACGACTTAGTTCCTGCAGGTCATTGACCAGCCGGCTCAAGCGGTCCGCCTCCTGATAAATCTGCTCGAAGGTTTCCGCAGTGGCCGGCAGGACACCATCCACTAAACCTTCCATCGAGCCTTTGATCGCCGTCAGAGGCGTGCGTAATTCATGGCTGACGTCCCCGATCAACTGGCGCCGCATGGACTCGACCTGCTCCAACTTTTCGGCCATCTGGTTGAAGCTGTCTGCCAGTTGCCCCAGTTCATCCGGGCCGGAATGCTCGACGCGTTCCCGGTATTGGCCATCGGCAATCCGCCGACTGGCGCGCATCATGGCGCGTACAGGGGCCACCACCCGGCGGCTGAAAATCAGGCTGACTACCACCGCTGCCAGCGCCGCGGCGATACCCGCCAGCGTCAACGCCTCCGAAAAAGAGGCCTTAAAATTGAGATACAGGTCATAAGCCACCCCCTGACCGAGACCCGGCTGTCCCTGTCCCCGCCCCAACCCCTGACCGCGACCAGCAGGCCCCATCATCCCGCCTTCCCCCGTGACAGCGCTTCCCATGAGCTGTTCCATCTGGCCCAGGTGACGGTTGAAAGCTGTCGGAAGCGCAAAATTAGTCGACAAAGCCAGGATCACGACCGCGATCAGGATCACTCCCAGATATGACAAGAACAACTTCATGCCCAAACGTTCACGAATGTAGACGATCATAACTGTTCATCCTCGAAACGATAGCCAACGCCGCGCACAGTAACGATAAAGTCCGGGTTGCCAAGTTTTTGCCGAACGTGCCCCAGATGCACATCCACCACGCGCATTTCCCCAAAATATTCATGACCCCAGACCTTTTCGAGTAACTGCTCGCGCGACAATACGCGCCCGCGGTTCTCGGCCAAAGCTTTAAGCAGGTCGAATTCTATCGCCGTCAGCTCAACCGCCCGGTCATCCACTGTGACCTGGCGCGCGCCATCATCGATGCGTACGTGGGCAAAGGACAGTATCTCGGAAGATTGACCTCCGCTGCTGGCCCGGATGCGCCTCAGGGCTGACTTGATTCGCGCGACCAATTCTCGTGGGCTGAACGGCTTGGTAACGTAATCGTCCGCTCCAACCGAGAGTCCGACCACCTTGTCTGTCTCTTCGGTCCGGGCTGTCAGCAGGATAACGTACACCTCCGACTCGCGCCGCAGCCGGTTAAGCACTTCGATCCCATCCATTCCGGGCAGCATGATATCCAACACGATCAGGTCTGGCTTGTAGGTCCGCGCGGCTTTCAAACCGGAGGGACCGTCGCTGGCTGTGTAAACTTCGTAGCCTTCAGGCTTGAGATACGCGGTCACCAGATTGACGATGCTCGGCTCGTCATCCACGACCAGGATTTTTGTATTCGGCATATAATCACCTTCAAAAGGGTTCGGCTTAATTGTACTTGTAAACCTGAGTTCAGCCTAACTATAAAGTTCGCCGGTCAAGAATAAATGAAGCTAATATAAAGAACGTGTAAAGGCTTTTGGCTTGACGGCCTGTGGGTCGACAAGGTATATTTGCCCAATCTTCTCTAAGGACAAGCAATGAAATCAATCGACCGCAAATGGTGGGTATTGATTGCCATCGGCACCGGGACATTTATGTCAGCCCTGGATGCCAGTGTGGTCAACACAGTCCTGCCTCTCATTCGGGATGCTTTTAAGAGCAATGTGGCTAACATCGAATGGGTCGTCACGATCTATCTGTTATTGGTCAGCGGCCTGCTGCTAACCTTTGGCAGGCTGGGGGATTTGCGCGGTCACAAATCGGTTTATATCTGGGGGTTTGCGATATTCGTGCTCAGTTCAGCACTATGCGGATTGGCTTCTTCTGCCCTCCTGCTGGTCAGCTTCCGCGCCATCCAGGCTTTTGGAGCTGCCATGCTGTCATCCAATTCACCAGCCATCCTGACCGGCAACTTCCCGGATTCGCAGCGCGGTCAGGCGCTGGGCCTCTCCGCTACCATGACATACCTGGGCCTGACCGCTGGCCCGTCTCTGGGCGGCTGGCTGGCGCAGCAGTTCTCCTGGCGGGCGGTTTTTTATATCAACGTCCCGGTTGGTGTGCTCGCCCTGGGATTGAGCCTGTACTTCATCCCACGCGATAAACCAGCCGACAAAAGTAAAAAGTTCGACCTGGCAGGTGCAGCTACCTTCATGACCGGTCTTACAGCACTGTTATTGGGCTTGAATAAAGGGCACGATTGGGGTTGGAACTCCCCCCTGGTGCTGGGCTTACTCCTGGTCGCAGCCCTGATGCTGTGGCTGTTCCTGCGGATCGAACGCAGCTCGGACTCTCCCATGCTCGATCTGAGCCTGTTCCGCAGCCAGACCTTTTCCGTCACCACCGCCAGTGCAGTGTTGAACTACATTTGTGTTTATACGATCTTATTCCTGATGCCTTTTTACCTGATCCAGGGCCGCTCGCTCAGCCCGGCCACTGCTGGCTTGCTGCTGACCGTCCAGCCGATCGTCATGGCGATCATCGCCCCGGTCAGTGGAACTCTCTCCGACCGTATCGGCACGCGCATTCCAACCGTGCTGGGTATGGGTTTGCTGGGACTGGGAATGTTCGTGCTCTCACGTCTCGGGTCACATTCGCCTTATATGCTGGCGGCAGTCGGCCTGGGTATCACCGGTCTCGGCACCGGGACCTATATCTCCCCCAACAACAGCGCCCTGATGGGAGCGGCCCCCAGGCACCGCCAGGGGATCGCCTCCGGCATTCTGGCTTCAGCGCGGTCTGTCGGAATGGTCCTGGGTGTCGGTCTGGCTGGTGCTATTTTAACCACCAAGCTGGCCGGAAACCCTGTAACGGGGTTGTTCAGTGGAACCAGCCTTGGCTTCCAGATCACCGCCCTGATCGCGCTTGTGGCCGGATTGATCTCCCTCTTCCAGAAAGACTTGCAAAAAATAAAGAGCCCGTCAATTTGATGGGCTCTTGGCGTAGAATCAGGCCTGAGGTTTATCCCTCGTCCGGCTTGTCCAGGTATTTTTCGGGCTCCTTGTCAAACGAAGCCTTGCAGCCTGGTGCACAAAAGTAATAGGTGCTGCCTTCGTATTCTGATTTCCATTGTGCAGCTTGCTCGTCCACTTCCATTTTGCAGACCGGGTCAATCGCCATCATACCTCCTTTAGATCATCCTGAATTCAAGCCCAAAAATGCGCTTAGCGCTTCGCCCATTACGGGTAAAACACTTGGTTATTCTCGATTATAAGACTCTTTGTTTTTTTATTGTAGATATTTTTCATTTTCAGTACCGTGCCTTTAATTTATTTTGTCTACGCGAAATCTCAAAAATCACCCGCTTAAGGGTATAATCAAACTATGACTGATGAACAAATCCCTCGCCGAAAGATTGCCATCCTGATCGATGGCGACAACGCGCAATCCAGCCTGCTGCCACAAATGCTGGTCGAGGCCGGAAAATACGGCCAGGTGACCGTCCGCCGCATTTATGGGGACTGGACCACGCCCAATATGAACTCGTGGAAAGAAGTTTTGAATTTTCATGCAGTCCAACCTATCCAGCAATTTCGTTACACGATAGGAAAAAACGCGACCGACTCGGCCATGATCATCGACGCGATGGACCTGCTCCATTCGGGGGTGGTCGATGGCTTCTGTTTGGTCTCGAGCGACAGCGATTACACACGCCTGGCGACGCGCATCCGCGAGTCCGGCATTTATGTGATGGGATTGGGTGAGAAAAAGACCCCCAAGCCGTTTGTGAACGCATGCGATGTATTTGTCTACTCCGAGAATCTGGTTTCAAAACCGAAAGTGACCCGGACGCGTTCCAGAAAAACAAATGGCAGCAAGAAGAAGGAAGATGTGGAGGCCGAACCGATTCCGATCCTGCGCCAGGCATTCGAGATGGCAGTACAAGAAGACGGGTGGGCTTCACTGGCTGTAATGGGAAACGCGCTGTATCAGCTCGACCCGGGTTTTGACCCGCGCACTTACGGCCACCGCCAGCTTTCCCGCCTGATCGGGAATTACAAGGGCAGATTCGAACTGCGCACCCAGGAGATCGACGGTTCCACCCTGTTTCATGTCAAGATGAAAGAGTAAACTGAGCGGGGCTCGCATACGCGAGCCCCGCTGCTTTATACAAACACTTCCGGCCTTCCCTGCAACAACTCTTTGTAGACTTCCAAAATCTGGTGCGCAATCTTGTCCCAGCTGTAGAGGTGGGCATATTCAGCAGCACGCTGTCCCATCCTCCTGCGTTGATCCGGGTCATCCAGAATGGCAGTCAACTTTTCGCATAAATCCTCGGGGGAATCGCTGGGCACGTGGTAACCGGTCTGACCGTCCTGTACCAGGAAAGCCAATCCACCGACCTGTGAAGCAATGACCGGGGTTCCACATGCCATGGCTTCCAAAGCGACCATACCAAATGACTCATAATGGGAGGGCATGACCAAGACTTCCGCAGCCGAGTAATAATAAGGCAGGGTGTCCTGGCTGCGCTTTCCGAGGAAGACGACCATTTTTTCCAGGCATAGATCGTCACACATTCTTTGCAGGCGTGTCATTTCAGCCGACATTTGCTCGGGAGCCGCCTCGGGATCACCACCAATCACCGCCAGGTAGGTCGGTCTTTCGCCTTTTTTATTGCGCAGGCAAGCCATGGCGCGGATCAGCGTGTCCAGTCCCTTGAGCGGTTCAATGCGCCCCACGAACAAGATCATCCGGTTCTCAGGTGGAATGCCCAGATATTCCTTGGCTTCGTCGGTCGGAATGGGATAGAAGTGACTCGTGTCAACCCCGGGCGGGATGATTGAAATCTGGCGTGTTTCGACCTTATACAGGAATTCAAGCTGAGCCTCTTCAGCCGGGGTGGCTACAATCAAGCGATCGGCGTTGGCGATGACCTGCTGTTCGCCTTCGATGCGGTATGAACCCTCGATTTCGTCCTGGCTGCGGGCTACGCGGTTCTTCATCAATCCCAGAGTGTGGAACATGTGCACAACTGGTACTCCCCAGGTTTGCTGCAAGACCTCGGCAGCCAGGCCGGACATCCAGTAATGGCTGTGGATCAGGTCGTAGGTAAGCCCTTTTTCGGCCACAAAGGCTTTGATTTGTTCGGCAAACTCCGGGATGTAAGCCGAGAGTTCCTGCTTAGGTAAAGGCACCTCCGGTCCGGCCGGAATATGGACCACGCGATTGCCGTATCCCAGATCGTGCAACACATGCGGGACGTGTTCGTCCTGCGAACGCGTAAAGACATCGACGTGAATACCCATCTTGCCCAACTGGCACGTCAGGTCGCGGACATAGACATTCATTCCACCGGTATCTTTGCCGCCCAGGACTGCCAGGGGGCAGGTGTGATAAGAGAGCATTGCAATGCGTAGCATGGAAATTCCTCTGAAGTGGGTAACTGTCACATCCTAGACGAGGCGAACCACCAAAAACTTGCGTGATTAGGTGGAATCTTGTATAATCCCGCCGCACATATAGCGCCACCGTAGCTCAGTTGGTAGAGCAGACGATTCGTAATCGTCAGGTCAAGGGTTCGAATCCCTTCGGTGGCTTTTGCCGTCCCAACCCATCTTCATAAAAAGTATAATCGAAAAAGAAACCGCCTCGCAAGGCGGTTTGGTTGTTTTTGTTGACCTACGGATTCTGCCAGCGATAGATCCCCATATTCTTCGCCCCGACTGCGTGAGCAAATTTACCTCCCGTCGAGAATATCAATGTGCTGCGCGCAACCAACTGCGGGTATACATCCGGGAAGACGATCAGGTAGTCCACACCGCGCTGGTCGAGGTAAGCGATCAACCGCTGCTGGTCGCGCATAAACGGCACCACATCGGGCGAGATCAACCCGGCCAGGTCCACCAGTTGGTGCTGATCGAAATAACCCAGCGCGCCAATATCGTGCGCTGCGATCACGGCACCGGGTGGCAGGTTCGCTGCAGCCCATTTGGCTGAGGCCACCATTTCGCTCTCGATCAGCCCGACATCATTGGCGTATCCATGCGCACCGATCAGCCAAAATCCAAAACTGACAAATAAAATCACAGCCCCCCAGGCTGGTTTAATGATTTTTTCGAAACGCTCGGAAAGTCGCCTCGGAACAAAAGCAAAGCACGCCAACAGACCCCACAAGAAAAAGATTGGCATAGCCGGCATGAGATAACGTCCGTGCTGGTACAGGGGCAATCGAGCAGTGTAAAGCCCGATATAACCGATGAACCAGACCATGCCGGTCAGCGTACCCCAATCCCGGCGGCGGATGGCAACCACCAGCCAGGCTGCTGCACCAGGTAATAAGGCAATGGCTGGGCCGGCAAAGAGACGCACGAAGAGGTCGCCCAGGTGCTCCAACAGCGGCCTGGCCTGCCAGGCTGCATACTCTGCCTGCTTGGCATAGAATGTGTTCGGCATCGGCGTACCGGTCAAGATTAGGTTGAAGAGCAGGTAAGGTGCGAAAAGCGCCCCAAATCCGATCAGAACGCGCAAACTGGATTGGAATCGCTGTCGAGGGGATGGCGCTACCAACCAGGCTGTCAATAAGACCGGTCCCAGCAAGGTCAGACCGTCCGGGCGGACCCAGACGCTCAACCCGATCAGCAAACCCAGGAAGATATATCGCCGCACTTCCAGCATCAAGGCAGCCAGCACTGCAGTGACAAGCAAAGCATGCAGCAGGGTCTCCATACCGGAGGCGGCAGCCCAGGCCATATGCCATTCAAAAACCATGAACAGGCCAACCCAGGGGACGCGGCTGCGGTAAGCAGGCAACAGACGGCGAACAGTGGCCTCGGATAGAACTCCCAAACCGAAGAGGGACAGCGCACCTAATAAATATGTCCAGATGTAAGGGGATAGATGCAGCCAATAACCAAAGGCTATTAGCAGCGACCACAGAGGCGCGGTCGAACCGGCCGAAGGCTGCCCCGGTAAAAAGGACCATTCACCGCGCAGCGCCAGATTGCGAGCATAGGTCTGGTGGATCCAGGAATCGTCGAGCGGGAAGCCGATGCGGTAGATCAGGGCACTGGCAACCAAAAAGCCCCCAACACTGACAATTACCGCTCCAGCCAGGACGAGCCACGCTCGCCTACGATCGAGGCCTTCAAGGTTCATTGATCACCGGTTGGATGCGAAAGATTCGGACGCTGTTGATGGTACCCAGATAGGTAAAAGCTGAATCACTCTGCGGATTTTCGTACAACGGTTTGATGGGCGGCAGCGCACCCTCACGCTCAAGCAGCAGGTATTTAGCCCCATAACGATGGGCCGCAGCCAGGAAAACATCCGCCGTACCGTAAGGGGTCACGATCGCCGGACGCTGGCTGTACATAAAGTATCCAGGGGGGTTGCGTACCATCACAATCTCATCGGGAGCAGCACCTTGAGCCTGGAGGAATGCTTCGACCTGGACGTAACGTTGGTCTTCGACACCCCAACCCTGCGATACAACCCTCATCTGGACGATCAAGACGGTCAGGGCTACCAGTAAGGCGACCAGCGAGACCCGAAAGATGCGATGCGCCTGAGGCGTAAACCAGCCACGCTGGCGCGCCCAACTGACGACGGCATCCAGTCCAAGCGGAGCGACCGCCCACCAGAACGGCTGAAAGGCTGTCCCGGCATGGAAGAATCCGCCGCGTGCGCCCGCGAAAGGAAACAGCAGCGTATCCGTCACCAGCAACAACAGCCAGCCGAAAGCTGCCAATTTGGCACTGAATTCGCGGCGCATGTGCCAAAGACCCAGCAAAATAAATGGGAACAAGGCGATGCTGCCTTGCGCCGCAAAAGCATTCAACAAATTCTGGCGCAAGGCCCACACGCGAACCCGTAGCGCCGCGTCCAAACCGGCCTGCAGCCAGGCCTGCAAGGTCAGACTGGAGGCGGGGTAGATGAAGGTCTGATCGTAAATAGTCAACCACAACAGGTGGTTTCCGCCGGGCGCCAGAATGGTTCCGAAGATGGTCAGATTGCGATAAAACCAGGGTCCCATTACCAGCAGAAAACCGAGCAGCGAGAGGAGGCCACCCCGGATCAGCGATATAAGCCGTTTTATTCGCGAGCGCTCTGAAATTTCACCGGGTCCCGTCCAGGACAGGTACATTGACGCAATCCCAGCCAGGGGCAGCCACAACAGCCCGTCGCTCCTGGCCAGATTCATTAATCCGGCCAGCATTCCCAACCAGAGTCCTGTCCAACGCCTGGGCTTAATCAGCGCCAGAAAGAATAATCCGCCCAGCAGCATGAAAGGAGCGAAGTTATCGGTAGTGGCCATAAATGGCGCGTGATAGACCGAAAAGACTGCCAGGAGACCCGAAAGGACGGCCGTCTCGCGCTTAGGTGAAATCTGATAGGCAAGCGCAGCTGTCACGAGCGGCACCAGCGCCGCAATTAAGATAAAGCCCAGCCGTGCATACCCAAAAGTCAGGTTGCCGCCCAAAACCATTCCTACTGCCGCGATGAGCGAGGACAGCGGCATCCAGTAGGTATTCGAGGGATGTGGCAGGCTGGCCGGGTTGTCGAGATAATTCCAGATGTACGGTTCGTTGAACCCTTTTCCGCTGGCCAGCTGCATGCCACCCGCATAATAATAATCCGCGTCCATATATCCGGGCGAAGACTGCAGGCTGGAAATCGCCCCAGCAACCAGCAGACCGACAACGAACAGAAATAAATAACTTTTCCGGTTCAACTGCGCTGCAGCTCCTTGACGCTGTCATACCAGACGCGTGGCGGTTGGATGGCCCACCAGCGCAGCCAGTATAGGGCGACAAATAGAAAAACGGGCAAAAACAGGTAAGTCGAAAATTCCGGATTACTCACCCCGCTTTTTAACGCTTTCCAGTACACATACCAGACTCCAGATATAGAAATCAGCACCACTATGGATATCAAACGGCCGATGCGGCTCCAACGTTGATCAATGACTTGGAGAACCAGCATTAAAGGCAGGAATAAGACGGTGAAATTAGCCGGCTCGGACCGAAACCCTAGTAGGGGAGTCGCAGCCAGAGTCAGGCAAGCCACCCAAAGAAAGTGCCGGAAATCTGTCCCGCGCGCGGCGCGCCACTCCAGGAACAGGATGATGCCAAGCACCAGTGTCAAACCCCGGCTGAGGTTGGCTCCGATCGCGGGCCAGTGCTGAATAAAATAATCAAGGGGAGAAAAACCGTGTACCACGCGCAAATTAGCCAGCACGGCGCGCAGATAGGGCAAAAACCAACCCGGATAAAGAATGAAGGCGATAGCCAGTAACACCAGCAGGACCATCAAAAAAGCGCTCCACACGCGCCAACGGCGATGGGATACGGTCCAGACGAAAACGAACAACAAGAAGAGGCCGGTTACCTCCCACTTGTAGGCAGTCAAAACGAGCAGCGCGCCGGCTACCTCGTCCAAGCCTGAACGCAAGGCCAGCAATGCAACTGCAAACAAAACAGCCAACCAAATCGTTACTTCGCTGTGCATCACAGAAAAAACACCGTAAAAAGAAAACAGGCTAACACACAAAACCACCCCGAGCGTCAGGGGTCGCAGCTGCCAGTCCACCAGTCGAAAATTGAGCAGCATCAGGATGATCAACGCCAGTTCCAGGCCAGCCATCCAGACTGCCCGCGCAAGTACGAAATTTTGAATCCAGCCGAATGGCAGGAAAAAAAGTAAAATCTGGAATGGATAGTCGACAAAATAGGGGTAGGCTCCCGGAACGGCAGTCCCGCCATAGATCAAAGTCTGGAGGCTTTGCGCGATCCCGGAACTATATGGTCCACTGCCGTTCAAGAAACCACGCGCACCCATCCAGGGGATTAGGAAATTTTCACCGCCCGGCAGGCGGGTTGTCAGAAAGGTATTGGACCAGACCAGGCCTGCAAATACCAACAGAAGCAACCCCAATAATCCCGCAACGAGCAGCACACGCCTGCGCTTGGATCCCAAGGCTAATCCCCCATCCGCAAACGAAATATTGGACGCGTAGCCGAGCGGCGCGCCACTTCCACGAAGCCCGCCTGGCTGAAGGCTGACGCCAGACCGGTATAAGCAAATGCTGCCGGCAGCCTGCCATCTTTTGGTTCGACCGGATAGCCCTCCAGAATTTTCCCGCCCCGTGTTTTAACGTACGCCGCGACTGCCCCCAAAAGTTGAACTGTGAGTCCCTGACGTCGATATCTCTTATGTACAAAAAAACAGGTAATCGACCAAACTTCAGCCTGATCCACCGGAGCCATGACGCGCGAACGCGCCAGTCGAGGATAATTACCACGTGGTTCGACTGCACACCAGCCAACCGGCTCGTTTCCGACATAAGCCAGGATTCCCGGGACAGTGCCGGAGGCGACGATTCCCTGTTGGGCCTGATGGTTGGCTTCACCTTTCATACGATCGAAGTCTCTGGTTGCCAGCTTCCACCACATACACCAGCACCCCCCGCAGGCACCGTTTACGCCAAAGAGTTGTTCGAAGTCAGCCCAACGCTCGGTGGTCAGATGATGGAAGGAAAGCATCGGGACTGTCATTGCTCAATGTGCTCCATTGGTCAGGTTTAAGCCGATCACACCAAGAATGATCAGACCGATCGATATCAATTTTAGTAACGTGGACGGTTCCTTAAACCAAAGGATCCCGATGATGGCGATCAGGGCTGTCCCCAGGCCCGACCAAATTGCATAGACCACGCTCAAATCGATGTGTTTTAGCGCCATTGTTTCAAAAGCCAAGCTCACGCCAAACAACAGGAAGAGTAAAAGGGTAGGCAGCCAGCGTGTCAGCCCTTCCGAGAATTTCATACTGATCGTTCCGGCTACTTCCGTCAGAATGGCCAGCAAAAGATAAATCCACCCCAGCATAATAATTATTCCGGCATCAACAATTGCAGACGGCCTGGTTGGACGCGATACTCCACATCCTGAATGGCATGTGTGAAGATTTCTCCATCCGTATGCGCCGGCGACGGGCCATGCAGATGTATACGCACCCAATCCGCATTGACCTCGTTGATACCCTCCATCTCAACGTAACTGCCGGCTCCGGGTTTCATGGCGCGCGGCAAAGTGCGCAGCATCGCCAAGCGACCTGAACGAAAACCATACACAAAGGTCAGTTTTCCGTCAAAAGGATCGGCATGCGGCGTCATAAAGAACAGTCCACCTGTGCGGGCGCCATTTCCAACGGTGACCAGGCTTAGCGGTCCGTGGTATTCGCCCTCGGACCAGGTCAGGTCCGCTTCCCAGCGTGGGTTGCGCATGATACCAGTTAAGGCTGCCAATAAATATCGCAAGATGCCTTTTGCCCAGACCATATCGGCCTGGATGATCGTAATCATCGGCTCCAAACCTAAGGCAGAATTATTGGCAAAAACCTGTCCGTTAGCGCTGATCAAATCCATGCGCCGCGTTTTTCCGGTTGCAATGACGCGCGCGGCTTCATTTAAATCGCGCGGCAAGCCGATGTTATCGACCAGGTCGTTTGCGGTCCCCAAGGGGATCACCCCGAACGGTCCTAGCAATTTCGAATCGGAGCCGGCTGCCCGGGCTAACCCATTGACGGTCTCGCCGATGGTACCATCTCCGCCAGCAGCAATAATCGGGGAAAATCCATCGCGCGCGGCTTTCTCGGCCAAACCGGTTATTTCTCCCGGTGCATCGGAAATATCCAGTTCAAAATCCACACCGGCAGATTTGAGTGCCTCCCCAGCCTCCGGCCAACGAGCTTGAGCTTCCCAGCGTGCAGAATAGGGATTGAGAATGACTTTTGCGGGCATACGCACTACTCCATCGAGGATTTTTTCTAGTTTAGCACAAATCTAACCTGAACTTATGCAACTTCCGGTAGCTTGGCTTTGATCTCGCGCGGCAAGCGGATCTGGGCCAGGACCACACCGGATAATATCAAAAAGCAACCAGCAATTTGGATCCAGACCAGACGTTCGCCCAATACCAGCCAACCTGACAGCACGGCGAAAACCGACTCGAGGCTCAGGATCAGCGCCGCATCGGTTGGCGGGGTATGACGCTGCGCCCAAACCTGCAAGGTATAACCCACTCCGATCGAGACAATAGCGGTATAGATAACGGCACCCAGGACCAGCTCAAGATCAAAGAGGCCAAACGACTCCAGGAACAGCCCAGCCAAGAAGTTGAGCAAACCGGCTACCACAAATTGACCGAGGGAAAACGATAGCGGATCGTAGCGTTTGGCAAATTTCCCCAAAATGACCACATGTAGGGCCCAAAAGAAAGAGCCGGCAAATTCCAATCCATCTCCCGGTTGAAGATGTAACTTTCCACCGGTACTGAGCAGGAACGCTCCCAGGATCGCCAGCACGAGCCCGGCAAACACCAGCCAGTGTGGGCGCTCCCTCCAGCCTACCAGTAACAACAGGGGCACCAGCACCACATACAGGCTGGTGATGAATCCAGCGTTGCCAGCGGTTGTGTAGCGGATGCCTGCCTGTTGAAGGGCACTGGCAATGAACAGCACCCCGCCACCCGCCAACATCCACAAACCTTGCGGCTTTGAAAAAGTCAATCGCTTGCGCGCAAAGGGCAACAGGAGCGCCGCCCCAAGCAGGAAACGCGCAGCATTGAAGAAGTACACGCTGCCTTCCTGTCCGGCCACACGCTGGGCCACGAATGCGCTACCCCACAACAAAGCTACAAGGAATAAGGTCAGATCAGCTTTAAATCGCATCTACTACATTGTCCGTTTTGAGATAAAATTACACCAAGTCAGTCCGGTTTGTCCACCCGATCATAGCATGGGAATGAATTATGTACAGCCTCGACGAAATCACCGATGAAAAAGAAGCCTTCCGTCAAACCGTTCTCGAGGGGCGCGCTTTCCGACCATTGTACGTCAAAATCAAGTTGATGTTCGGCTGTAATCTCAAATGTGAGATGTGCAACCACTGGCGCGAGCAACGTGAAGCTCCCATCGCGATGGAACGCTTCCGCGAAATTCTCAGCGAACTGGCTGACCTGGGCTGCCGGAAGATCCACCTGTCCGGGGGCGAACCAATGTTGCGCGCCCAGGTCCCGGAACTGGTGGAATACGCGACCCAATCCGGTATCCGCGTAACGATGACCACCAACGGTACCTTGATCGACAAAGCCAAGAGCAAGCAATTGGTCGAAGCCGGGTTGAGGGGAGTCAACCTTTCGCTCGACTCGCCAATTCGTAAGGTACATGATAAAGTTCGCGGGGTGAACGGGGCCTGGAAAAAGACCACCAAGGCGCTGACTCTTTTCCGCCGTTACGCTCATAAAGGCAAGCTCACTATCCGGATCAATACCGTCATCAGCCGGCTCAATTACACCAGCCTGATCGGGCTCCCCGACCTGGCGGCGAAACTCGGCGCGGACGCCATCAACCTGATCCCGGTTGACGACCATTGTGGCGAGTACCTTTCCATGCGAAAGCGGGACATTGCCTTGTTCAATACCGAGATTGCACCCCGTATCGCGGATCGCAGCCTGAACTTGGGCCTGATCCGCGATGAACGCCAGGCTTATCCCTTTGGCCGCTCGGAAGAGGAAGTCAAACTGGCGCGCGCCGGTCGTTACGCACTTGGCTGGTACAATCGTCATCCTTGCTACGCCCCCTGGACCCACAGCTTGATCGACTACAATGGTCTTGTATACGTTTGCTGCATGACCCGCGAGCAAATCCCGCCACTCGGCGATTTAAAGAAGCAATCATTTACTGAGATCTGGAACGGCGCGGGGTACAAGGTTATCCGCCAGCATATGCACCCACCCGCGCTGGCTGCCTGCCGTCGTTGTGATGACTTCATCGGTGAGAATCAAAAGATCTGGGAAACGATCGGACCGTATTAATCAAAAAGCGACGGCTTTCGCCGTCGCACCAGGTTCAGGGAAATTTCTTTTTGTCAACTCAAATCAGAAAACAAATCGGTGTCATCATCCCACATGCTGGCCTGGTTGAAGGCGGTAATATCATCCTGGGTAAACGATTGAGCCGCGATCGGCAAAGCCACCGGTTGTTCCAATCCCTGCTGGCAAGCCAGGCACACCAGCTTCCCAGACTGACGATCCATATGCGTTTCGCAATATCCGCGACCGCAATTTGAACAATGTCCAAGGGCTGGATTCTCACAGCGGTGCGGCACCAGAAATCCGATAATCATTTCACATTGCTCTGCCATGGGTCACCTCAAGGATAAAAATGGCAAACATTTTTCTGCTTACCGAAAAGTATACACCAGATATCGGCGGCTTGGCAATCTCTGCCGGCCGCATCGCGCGCCTGCTCGTCAGCGCGGGGCATGCGGTAAAGGTCTTTGCGCCAACGACGAGCCTTCCGGCTGGCGAGGAATATTGTTTTGAGCACGAAGGTGTCAGGGTTCATCGCTTCAGCGCCCACAAGCAGACCGCCGACACACTGGCCGACTGGTTTGATCGTGTCACGGCTCAGCACAAAGCCGAAGGCGCGGACCTGCTGCATGCCTTTTTCCTGCCACAGGCCGGATTCGTCTCCGCTTTCGCCGGGAATTTTCTCGGTTTACCAAGTGTGGTCAGCGCCCGCGGCAATGATCTCGACCGGGCAGTTTTCGACCCGGCGCGTGCGGCGCACATCCTGTACGCTTTACAGCATGCCAGCGCGGTCACGACCAATGCCAGCAACCTGGTGAACAAGGCCTGCGCACTGGTCCCGGGTCTAAAGGTCAGTCTCATCCCCAACGGGGTCGATGCGCAGCACTTCTGTCCGCTGCAGCGAAATCGCTCGCTTGCCAAACAACTCGGCCTTGACGATAAGCCGGTGATAGGATTCGCCGGTGAATTGCGCGAAAAGAAGGGTTTGAAGCCGTTATTAAATGCCTATGCGCAAATCGCCAAAGTTTTACCGGCACACTTGCTGATCGTCGGCGACCTGCGTCCGGGAGACGACCAGGCTTATTTTTCAGCTTTCCTGCAAGAACATTCGCATCTGAGCGTTCACGTCACCGGCTACGTCTCCCCCTCCGATTTGCCTGCCTACTATGCCCTGATGGATATACTGGCGATCCCTTCCCTGCACGATGGTTTGCCAAATGCATTACTGGAAGGGATGGCTTGTGAGCGCGCAACTGTGACTACCCCGATCGGAGGCATGGCGGATGTCATTCGCGACGGAGAGAATGGCTGCTTTGTCGAAGCCGGGGAAGCAAAGGCATTGGCAGACCAAATCACCAATTTACTTCAGGACAAAGCCGAACTGAAAAGACTTGGGCAGAATGCGCGCAAAACCATCCTGCACGATTACACCCTTCAAAAAGAATTGGATGGAAATCTGACCGTTTATCGTCAGATCGGACTGACAATCTAGTACCAAGCATTCTTAAACCATGATCAAATACCCATCTCCCGGCCCAATCTTCAGCTATGAATTCAGCGTCCCACCTGAAACTCTCGACCAAAACGGGCATGTCAACAATGTTACCTACGTACAATGGATGCAGGATGCAGCTGTCCGCCATTTCACCTCGCTCGGCGGTATCCCGATTATGCAAGCAGTCGAAGCCACCTGGGTGGTACGGTCGCATAAAATCGAATATTTCAACCCAGCCTTTACCGGCGATCGTCTTCAGGTCCAAACCTGGATCGCCAGCCTGCGACGGGTGCGGTCGCTACGCCGTTACCGATTTTTTCGATTGTCAGATGGTAAATTACTGGTCAAAGGAGAAACAGATTGGGTTTTCGTCGATGCCAGGAGCGGTAAACCGCGCGCCATTCCGGAACAGGTCTCCGGGATTTTTCCACTCCTAGCCGACGACCGGTCAGCATGATTGTAATCTTGACCGGGTTTAAGATTCAGCGCCGGCCAAGCAGTTTCGCGTATAATTTTCCCAATTTCTTCTGCGCTGCATGCCAGGTAAACTGGTGCCGCGCTCTGGCCGCAGCACTTTCAGCCAGATCACGTGCAAGTTGCGAGTCTTCGAGCAAGCGCCCCACCTGGCGCGCCAGATCGGATGGATCGTTCGGAGAGAAAAGCAGCGCATCCACATCTTCGCGCACCAATTCGCGCACCACGGGCAAATTGGAGGCTACCAGCGGACGACCGGATGCCATATATTCCAGCACCTTGATCGGACAGGCGCCCTGGGTCACATTGCGGTCGTTCATTCCCAGAGGCGCAACACATACATCCGCCTGGGCAATCAAAGCCGGGACTTCATGATGGGGCACCGGCGGTTGGATGGTAACCTGTTCTTCCAGGCCAAGTTTACGGATCTGCTTGGCCAGCATTTTGCGCTGGCGTGAACGGCCGCGCCCAACGATGCGCAAGTGAACCGGTTGTTTTTCTAGAATTTGCGGTAGAGCATGGATCAGCATGTCCAGTCCCTGCCAGTCGGCCAGGGTGCCGATATAAAGCAAAACCGGGACCCGACCCGCTCGTCCGGGAAGAGCAGTGACCGAAAAATCGCTCGGGCTGACTCCGTTGGGGATGGTGGTAATGTGGTTGCGTTCAATTCCCAGGCTGGCAATATAATCCCGAGTAACATTGGATGGGCAAATGATGGCATCGCTCAGATGCAAGGCAGCCAGTTCCTGCTCCTTGACCTTGGTCAGCAATTCACTCTCGGCCAGTCCCGGGTAGTGATACTTGAGTTCGATGGAGGGCAGTCCGTTGACTTCAAAGAGGGTCTTGTAGCCATAGGTGCGCTTGGCCTGTGCCAACTGTAGTCCGCCCCACACCGAGCGGTAGTGGACCACGTCGTAAGGCTGCGCGGCGGCGACATGGGACATGACCGCCTGCCCGAAGGCAATGGCACGCGTCAAGAAATTCGGATCGGTGCCGGGCGAAACGCGTGTAACCCGTGCACCTTCGATCATTTCCTCGGCAGGTAAGATCCCATCGCCCGGGGTAAATAAATGAACTTCAAATTGGCTATTGACAAGGCCGCGTAAAAAATGAAGAATATGTGTTGAGGCCCCTTTCGGGCTGGGTACGACATCGAAGGCAACATAAAGCACGCGCGTCATGCAATCATTATACTAGGGAGATCCGGGCATGGATTCACAAAGCTTGTTCTACCTAATATCTGCAGTGATCGGAATCGGCCTGTTCTGCGCTGTCCCGGCCGTGGCCGCGGCAGTAATTTTCTTTATCGTTCGACGGTCACGCTCAGCATCTCACCCAACCCAAACAACAACCCAACCGGCCGCTACTCAAACATCCGACATGCCGACGCTTGTCCACTCACCGACACCGACAATTGGGTCCAAGCCGGTTTCGGCTACTCCAATTCCTAATCCCACCGCGAGGGCTGCCATGATATCAACCGCACCTGTATCCACGAAAGATTTTACGCCTATCTACCTGACCCTGAGCGATAAGCCCCGGTCCATTATCCAGGGCATGGACAATTTAGTCGCGCAGATCCAAACGATCAACCAGTCCAATGTCAAATGGAAGCGCCTGCCGCGTTTGATTTCCTTGATCGGAGTTTTCCTGATCCTGGTCGATATCGTCTTGCGCATCTTTGGTTACAAGAGTTTGGTATTCACCCTGGGAGGCATCCTGAGCCTGATCGCAGCATTCGTGTTCGGCATATTGTTGCGCAGGCATAAAATGCAGTCCCTGCCACCACGCTTTGGTACGGTAAAGGAAATTATTTATACTCTGCGTGACGACTTGCGTCCGGATGGAACCTTTCTGGGCCACGTGGATTTAACCGGGCCGCAACAGCCATCCAAAGTCGCGCGCGAAGCTGAGGACACGCGCAACCGCACAACGCAATACTTCCGTGATGAGTGGCTTAACCTGAAAGCTAAAATGTACGACGGAAATATATTACGACTATCCGCCGTACAACGCACGAAACTGCGCAAGGGATACTGGAAACGCAGCGCCATCAGCGGCAAGATGAAATGGAAAGCGCCCAAGCACAAGGGTAGCTATCAGGAACTCAAACTGCGCATTGCCGTCAATCCTCAGGTCTATGAAATCGTACGCAACAGCTCTGCTGAACTCAATAAAAACATCGGCGAATATACCATTACCCAATTAGATACGGAAGAAGGACTGGTTACGCTGGTTGCCAACACTGGTATTGACAACGTATCCGCCAACAGCGTGCTCGGGGTAATGCGTGAGGCCTACAATCTCCTACAAAGAAAGGCAGCCTGACATGGGCAAACGAACAACGACAACCATCATACTTGCAGGCATCATGGTTTTATTGGTGATGTGCGCAGCCGCCGCGCTCAGTTTCAGCGGAATGATTCACGCGCAAAAGGTGGAAGCGTCACAAGTTTGGAGCCAAAATTTTTCGCAAGCCCAGAGCATGAAAATCATCGACTTAACCGGCGACGGCCAGGATGACCTGTTCATCCAGAATCAGGATAGCGCCGCGATCTACGACGCGAACGGCAACCAGACATTCAGCACCAGTTTCCAATTACCGGGTGTCACCACCCTGGGAGATGTCACCGGCGACAACGTGGACGACATCCTCATCTTCCACCCCGGCCTGCCAAACGTTGAAGTGATCAGCAAAGGACAGGTCATCGCCAGTCTAAGCGCCGACCTACCCGGACTCCCGGCCCGGATCATCGTGGTCCAATTTGCCTCCGGCCCCGAGATCATTTTGGGCGACGCGAGCGGGCACCTGATGGCCCTGAGCCCCGATGGGCAAACCTTGTGGCAAGCCAGATTGGGCAGTGACGAGATCCGCGGACTTGATGATGTCAAGATCGATGGGCAGACAAATCTGGTTGCCGTCAACCGAGACGGTCAACTGGCCGTGATCGACGCGCAAGGCTACCCTTTGTGGAACGATAATGCCGGCACCCTGCGCCGCATGCGTGCCTACGATCTGGACGGCAATGGCACCAGCGAGGTGATCACCGGCGGTGAATACGGCGCCTTCACAATCTGGAACGCCGCCGATGGCAGTCAACTCCACAACCTGTCCTTAGGGCAGGCCATCTCGGAATTGCGGGCGGTCGAATTAAATGGTGATCCTTCATCCATGGAAATCGTTGCCGGCGGAAAGAACGGTGGTGTCTGGGGCATCGACAGCACCGGAAAAAAACTCTGGTCGCACTCGCTCTCCGATAAGGTCACCGAGATTGCTGGGATCGATATCAACGGCGACGGGGCCGAGGAAGCAGTCGTTGGGGATGATAGCGGTCAAGTGGCCATTTTTAGTGGGGACGGCGGTCGCGAAAATCTGGCCTCACACGCGAGCGGGATCATGCGTATCGACGCCGGCAAGCTGGGCGACAAACGCATGGTTGCCATTGCCGACGGCAATAGCGTCGAAATCCAAAGATTGACCTTGAATTCGCTGCCCGGATTCCAGTTCACCCCCTTACTGGTTGGTTTGATTGTCTCGGCCATCATCATTGTGATCGCCTGGGTGATCGCAACACTACCTCCCAAGCCCGAATTGAAAGTCGCACTTGAGGATAAGAGCCGCGAAAGCCTGGAGGCGCAACGGCGCATGCTCAAGGAAAACATTGCCGACGTCGAACGCCTGCGCCAGTCAGGCGAAATGACGGCCGATGCCTATCTGGCGCGCCTCAAGCAGCTCCGTTCCGAATTGGCAGCCAACGAGACCGCCTTCAAACAAGCGGGGTATCCGGTTAAAGTCGAGACCTTCCAATGCCCACACTGCGGTGGCACACTCGAACTGGGAATGGACAAGTGCGAATACTGCGGCCAGGTAATTCTGACCTGATTATAAAAAATTCAGAGCGAGCGGCTAAAAGCCGCTCGCTTGCTTATTAAGCACGATTAATTCCATGCGGTCGCATCATCAAGCACTTGCTTTTCGTCCGGCGTCAGCTTGATATCCAGCACTGCCAGGTTATCTTTCAATTGGGAGAGCTTGTTTGGACCGATAATTGGGCTGGTGACCAGCGGGTTTGCCAGCAGCCAGGCCAGGGCGATTTGTGAGATGCTTGCTTTCTTACCTTTGGCCAGCAGGTCCATTTTGTCTATCAGGGCAAAGTTTTCATCTGTCATGGCATGTTTTAAATGACCCGCACGCACGCTATCAGGGACAGGCTGCCCCTTGCGGTATTTCCCGGTCAGGAAACCACCAGCTAACGGGCTATACGGGATGACCCCCAAACCATTCTTGCTGCATATTTCGGACAGCTCTTCTTCGAATTCCTGGCGATGCAGCAAGTTGTAGTGCGGCTGCAGGCTCTCGTAACGCGGAAGGCCTTCTCGTATTGCTGTCGCCAGTGTCGTTCGCAATTCATCCGCTTTGTAATTGGAGCAGCCAATATAACGCACTTTTCCCTGCTTGATCAAATCTTCAAACGCACGCAGGGTCTCTTCGATGGGAATATTGGGATCGGACCAATGAGGCTGGTATAAATCGATGTAATCCGTCTGCAACCGGTCCAACGAAGCCTCGGCAGCCTTCGAAATGTAAGCTGGCGAGAGACCTTCCCCCGCGGGGGTGTCGCCCATCTGTCCGCGCAATTTTGTCGCGATGATTACTTTGTCGCGCGAGATACCGCTGGACTTAAGCCATTCACCGAGGATGGACTCAGCTTCACCGCCACTATTACCCGGCACCCAACGAGAATAGATGTCAGCGGTATCGATGAAATTGATGCCACTATCAAAGCCGGCCGAGAGAACTTTCAGGGAGGTGGATTTATCTGCTGACCAGCCGAATTGCATGGTACCCATGCATAACGATGAAACGCTCAGGTCTGTACTCCCAATTTCGCGATATTCCATTTAAACTACCTCTATATAAATTCTCTTATTGATCGCACCCTTGCTCTTGTAATCCGTCACGCGTATCCGGCCAACCTCGGATGTATTTTTGACATGCGTCCCGCCATCGGCCTGCAGGTCCAATCCCACGATCTCAACCGTGCGGACCTCCGAAATGCCCTCCGGCAGCAGATTGATTTTGGTGCGGATCAGATCCGGTATCCGGAAAGCCTCCTCGCGCGGCAGAATCTTCACCCTGACATCACGACCGGCATCGACTTCCCGATTAACCGCCGCCTCGATCTCGCTGACCAAATCCCCGTGCAGCGTCTCGAACTCAAAATCCATACGCCCGTGAAGTGGTTCCATGTTTCCGCCCGTGACCAGGGCGCCATAGTCCCGAAAGACGACGCCGCATAAGATATGCAGGGCCGTGTGCGTACGCATCAGGTTAAACCGATGCTCCCAATCGAGGACACCATGCCCTTCCGCATGCAAATCAGGCAGGGGCCTATCCCCGCCCAGGCAATGAAATACGTCATTACCCTGTTTCTTGACCTTTTCAACCGGAAAATCCAGGCCGTTGACCATCAGCGTGCCGCGGTCGCAAGGCTGGCCGCCGCCACCCGGGTAAAAGGCGGACTGATCCAGGCAAACTGCGCGATTGTCACTATCAATCGTCGTTACTTCTGCATCGAATTCTTTCAGGTAGCTATCGGTTTGGTAGAGCAAGTTTGTCATAACACCTCCAGCACTTACATCAACTCCAGCGAACTTCAAAATCAATTCCCCGCTTGCGAACTTCCTCCATTATATCCTTTGCCGGGACAGCGTTCTCCATGCGGTGTGCACCGGGAGTGATCTTGCCTCGTGCCTGGAAGCCCATCATCAGCGCACAATGCCAGCCAGTCAGGCGTTCCATGCCGGTAAATCCCGTAGCTTCATCGTAACCGTCGATTAAATCAACCGTCACCCGGGCATTCTTCCCGTCCTTCTCACCAATGCCAACCGCGCGCATGACGCAAATGTCAACGATATCAGGAGCGCTGATCTTGGGAGCCAGCAGGGCGTGGTAAACATCTCGCGGAATGATGCTCTGCCCATTTACCTCAAGCGGCTGCTCGGAGAAAAGTCCAAGGCGCTTAAAGGCTTCAAAGGTGTGGAAGTGACCTGGGTAGCGCAACACTTTGTTGTCGTAACGCTCCAGCTTGCCCAGATGTGACCAGGGTGTGGTTGACATACTGCCCGAGATCACAAAAGCCTCCATTTGACCCAGTGGAGGAAAATCGATGGTTTCCAATTCAGTAAAAGTGTCTACCTCAACCAGCTTGCCTTTGCGGATAAAAGTAGCCTTGCCGTCATATTCGTTGGTCAATCCATTAATGTGAAAAGTGCTGAGATAATTCCAGGGAGGCGTCGGATCTTTGGGTAATCCCGCGTCATACAGATAGACCTCGCGCGGCTTATCGAGTAAGTCCATAACATAGACGCCCATTGTGTTGATCAATCCAGGTCCCATGCCGCAATCCGGGACGATGCTCACACCAGCTTGCCGGGCTTCTGCGTCCAACTTAAGCTGCGACCAGACCACGTCCGTGTTTCCCCCCATGTCGTTCAGGCAGACTCCGTTCGCAATACAGGCCTGGGTAATTTTCAGATTGAAATAGTACGGGACGGCGCTCAAAGCGACGTCTGTGCCCGCAATAACGGAATCGATGGCGGAGGCATCGGACACGTCCAATTGTACGGCTGAAGCCAGGTTTTGCCCGATCAGCCGGTTAACCCGTTCAGCCGCTCCTTCAGCCACATCCCGACTCATATCTGCCATGACGAGCGCTTCGGCCTCACCAAATTTTGCCAGGTCATAAGCCGCAGCCGTCCCCTGCCTGCCAGAACCGAGGATGACGTAACGATAACCCATAGTTTGCTCCTGTGTGAATGGTTTTGTGAATTAGTGTACAGCAAAACCGCAAGATGAGCAACGCACTCGGCCAATGATTGCCAAACCGATCTTTTTTTTGTAAACTGGTAAGCACGACAGGAGTTAATTGTGGAAAATCTCGATCTGACAGACTCTATCATCCAGCGCTTGAGCAAAGGCGAGGCTCGCAATGACATCATTAAGGATGTCTGCGAAAACACGGGTCATACCTGGCAGGAAATCGAAAAGCTGGTTGATAACCTCTCGGTGGAAAACGCGGACGCAATCACGCGCCGCCGAAGTCCGATTTTGTTTGCCATCGCACTCTTTTTCTTTATTGCCGGTTTCAGTTTGGCGCTCTACGCCGGGTTCTTATTTTGGGAGGCACTCACCTTCATGTCGGCCAGCCAGGCGGACATGCTTGAAAAATTTGGGTCACTTGCTTATCTGGCGAACTATACACCTGGTGCATTATTCATGGGTTTTACCGGAGCGGCCATGATCGCAGGCAGTCTGGTCGGGATAAAACAAGTATGGAGGGCACTGTTACGACTGTGAATATTAGCATTTGATTAGAAAATTCAAAACCACTTGACTTTGCCCCTGCGTTTGTTATATAGTTTATTCCGGTCACACTCCTGGCACCGCTGCCGCTTGGTTGCTGTGCCTTTTATTACGTCAGTTCTGCGGACCAAGGAGTACTCATGATCAAAGTCGAAGGACTAACAAAGGACTATGGCGCGCGCCGCGCCATTGACAGCTTGAGTTTCGAGGCCGAGCAAGGGGAAATCCTGGGCTTTCTCGGCCCAAATGGCGCCGGTAAAACGACCACCATGCGGATCTTAACCGGATATATGCCTCCTACCAGCGGACAGGCAACTGTAGCAGGATATGATGTCGTGGCAGAATCGCTGGAAGTACGCCGTCGGGTTGGCTACCTGCCGGAAACCGTCCCCCTTTATACCGACATGACGGTCTTCGATTATCTGAAGTTCATGGCCGACCTGAGGCACCTGCCCAATGCAGAAGAACGCGCCGACGATGTCTTGGAAATGGTTGGTTTGGAGGAACGCGCGGAAGGTTATATCGGTAACCTCTCAAAAGGTATGCGCCAGCGCGTCGGATTAGCCCAGGCTTTACTTCATCGGCCGGAAGTGCTGATCCTGGACGAGCCAACCATCGGTCTCGATCCGGCTCAAGTGGTGGATGTACGGAAAATGATCCGCGAAGTCGGTAAAGAGCGAACGGTTTTGTTGTCCACACACATTTTGACCGAAGCGCAACAAATTTGCGACCGGGTATTGATCATCAACCAGGGTCACATTATTGCTGAGGATACGCCGGAAAACCTTCAAGCTCGTCTGGTTGGAGCCGAAACCGCCCTTTTACGTGTACGCGGTGACAGTGACGAGCTGGCAGGCAAAATTCGAAAAATTCAGGGCATTCAGAATGTAAACGCAAAACCTGATGGCTCGCTTGAATTTCAATTTGCACCCGGTCAGGATGTTCGCCCCGAGGTGGCCAGAATTGCAATCAAATCCGGCTATGATTTGCTGGAGCTGCGCCAGGTCGGGATGAGTCTGGAGGAAATTTTCCTTGAATTGACCCGAGACAACGCGTCTTCCGAGAAATAACGAGGTCACCATGCGTAATATTTGGACCATAGCACGACGAGAATATAAACTCAACTTCATCAGCCCGATTGCTTATGTCGTAGCCTTCCTGATCCTGATCACCCTGGGCGTTCTGTTTACGCTCAATGTTTGGTTCTTTACCCAAAACGCTTTCTCTGCTCCGGGCTCTGCACCAGACGCCACCATCATCACCGGACCCTTCGTGTTCCTGCTGGTACTTTCTGCTCCGGCACTGACCATGCGCTTGCTTGCCGACGAACAGCGCATGGGTACAATGGAGCTGCTTCTGACTGCGCCATTACGAGACTGGGAAATTGTTGTAGGAAAATGGTTGGGCGCATTTCTGTTCCTGCTCACCATCATTCTCGTCAGCCTGATATTCCCCATTTTATTGAACGGAATGGTATCACCTGGCATCGACCAGGGTTTAATGGTAGCCGCCTATTTAGGCGTTATCCTGGTTTCGGCTGCATTTCTAGGGATTGGTGTCGGTATATCCGCCTTATTTAGCAATCAGCTGACTGCCTTCTTTGCCACCCTGGCTGTCATCGTCGTCCTCTGGTGGCTGATCGGCTTTCCGGCGGATGTGGTCCATACCGGCGCTGATTTTTTCCGTTATTTGAGCATGAATGAACATTTCTACAATTCATTGAATACAGGCGTAATCAATTTAAGCGACCTGGTTTATTATCTCAGCCTGACTGCCCTGGGTTTGTTCGTTGGCACATCGGCAGTTGAAATGCGGAGGTGGCGCTAATGAAGTCGGCGAATCGTTTCGCTTGGATCGGTCTCTTGGTCTCGGGGCTGGCCTTGCTGGCCACCATCCTGCTCGGGATCGTCAGGGCCCTGGCAACCTTTGGGATTCTCGCCTCAGTAAATATCAAGTCGACAAATATCGCCCTGAGTATCAGTGCGGCCCTGGTTGTAGTTGGTCTGGCTTCATACGTCCTGCTTGTCCCCGACAAGGTGCGGCAGTTTTTAACTGGACGCCAGGCCCGCTATGGCAGCAATTCCCTGATTATGATCCTGGCGTTTGTTGGCATCTTGATCGTCGTAAACGTCTTGGTTTTCCAACATCCTCAACGCTGGGACCTGACGGAAAACCAGCAACACACACTCGCTCCCGAAACACTGGATGCGCTCAAATCACTTCCAGACAACGTTACAGCCCTGGCATTCTTTTCACAGAACCGCTCGACTGATACCGCACGCACATTGCTAAATGACCTCAAGGCCAACAGTAACGGGAAATTTGATTACAAATTCATAGATCCCGAACTCGATCCGCTGGCAGCCCGTCAGGCTGGCGTCACCGGTGATGGCAAGATCGTCCTGGAGATGGGAAATCAAAAGGAGATCGCCGCGCTTGCTTCCGAGCAAGAAATTGTTTCGGCAATGATCCGCTTGATCAACCCGGAATCCAAAGCAGTTTACTTCCTGACCGGTCACGGTGAGCGAGACGTCAACAACACCGGAGATACATCGATCACGCGCGCCCGCAGCACGTTAGTCAACAAAAACTATCAGGTCAAGACTCTTAACCTGTTGGCTGAGAACAAAATCCCGGAAGATGCAAAAGCCATCGTTATTGCCGGTCCGATGCAGCCGCTTTCCGATCAAGAAATCAGTTTGCTAAAAGATTTTCTGGCCAAGGGCGGTGGGTTGATCGTAATGGAAGATCCGACTATTTTGACAAAATTCAATGGCGCAACTGATCCGCTCGCAGAAATGCTCAACCGGGATTGGGGAATCACGCTCAATAACGACCTGGTTGTCGATCCGAGTTCCCAGAATTACGCTTATGCGATCGCCTATCAATACGCCAAACATCCGATAACCCAGAAGTTGAATGGTGTCGTGACATTCTTCCCGTTCGCACGCAGCCTACAAACTGACTCTTCACCTGAAAACACTACCCAGACCGCTCTGATCCAAACCGTACCGAATGCCTGGGGTGAAACCGACTTTCAGGGATTGCAGAATAAACAAATCCCTGAATTCAATCAAGACCAAGATATTCAAGGTCCTGTCAATCTGGCGTTTGCGGTGCAGGATTCAAAGACCAATGCTCGCCTGGTCGTTTTTGGTAATTCTTCCTTTATCAGTGACCAGTATTTTGACACGTATGGAAATGGCGATTTATTCGTAAACACGATTGACTGGACAGTCGGACAGGAAGCGTTAATCAATATCACTCCCAAACAGCCTGTCCAGCGCACCTTCCAGGTTCCTTCCGAATTTAAACTGGTTGGCGACTCGTTGACAGCTATCTGCATTCTTCCAGGATTGGTTCTCCTGGGAGCTGTATATGCCTGGATTTCACGGCGCAGAAGAGGCTAGAAATGATTCGCCGATCCACGGTAATTCTGTTATTCATTTTGGCTGCACTGGTTGGTCTGGCATGGTTCCTAAATCATCCCCAAACGCCCGACCAAGGCACGCCCACCCCAACTTCATCGTCGGCCTATTTGTTCACCCCGCAGGATGGCGTTGTCAACTCAATAAAAATTGTGAGCAAGGATGGTCAAAGCGTTGACCTGGAACGCAATCAAGATGGTACCTGGACAATCACGCAACCTCAAATGGGGCCGGCGGACGCTGGTTTGTCCGAATCATCAGCCACACAGGTCACTACTTTAAGCGTGGTTAACTCACTTGAGGGCGGGAACGCCGCTCCAGAAGCACTGGGTTTAAAGGATCCAAGTTACACTTTTACCTTTAAATTCGCCAGCGGAAAACAAGCTAGCCTAACAGTTGGCGATCAAACACCGATCGGCTCGGGTTACTATGCGCAACTGGATAATAATCCAGCAGTGATCGTTGACAAAAACGGGATCGAATCCCTATTGATGTTATTGAAAACCCCGCCGTATGCCTTGACTGCAACTCCAACTGAAGGTCCAACGGAATTACCTACGCTGGAAACAGCAACCACTCTTCCGGATCCTGGCACTCCCGAAACCACCCCATCCCCAGAACCGGCGACAACTGTGCCTTAAGACACCAAAATACTATCAAGTACGAAAAGGACTTGATTTTGCGTCTAAAAGAGTGTATTCTCATTTCAGTAGCTTAAATTAAAGGATGTGTCTATCGAATGGACATGGAGAAAATTCTTATCGTTGAAGAAGAAGAAGAATATCCGGCAATTGCGCGCTTGATCGATTTGGGGCGGCAGAAAACCTACGTAACAATTGACGATATTCTACATTTCTTCCCAGAAGCTGAGCAAGATGTTGAACAGCTAGAGGAGGCGTTTGCCGCGCTCCTAAGTGCAGGTATTCCATTTGTAGAAGATGCGGTGGCTAGCGAACCTTCCGAGGACGAGCTCGCAGCAGTAGAGGAAGACGAGCAGGAGCACGAACAAGAAATTGCTCTGGACGATTACCTGGCTAATATCGATACGGATGATACGATTGGTCTGTATCTCAAGGAAGTTAGCCGCGTACCGCTTCTCACTGCCGAAGAAGAAGTAGAACTCGCCCAACGGATCGAACGTGGACGCCTGGCTCGCGAAGAGCTAGCCAAGGGAAATGTCAGCCCACGGCGCCGCCAGGAGCTGCGACGACTGATCGAAGATGGATGGGCTGCTCGTGAGCATCTGATCACAGCCAACTCCCGCCTGGTCATCAGCGTCGCCAAGAAATACATGGGACGTGGGGTACCTTTCCTGGACTTAATCCAGGAGGGCAACATCGGCTTGATCCGCGCCACTAAAAAATTCGATTACCGTCGCGGGCACAAGTTCAGCACATACGCCACCTGGTGGATTCGACAGGCTGTGACACGTGCCATCGCCGATCAAGGTCGCACCATCCGTGTACCGGTTCACATGGGCGATCAGATCAACAAATTACTGCGCGTGCAGCACCAGTTAACACAACGTCTTGGGCGCGAACCAACCGTCGAAGAACTGGCCGAAGCCCTGGAAGTTCCGCCCAAAAAGGTTGAGAACATGATCCAGGTCGCCCGGCGGCCGCTCTCGCTGGAGACCCCGACCGATGATGAAGAAGATTCGGTCCTGGGAGATTTTATCGAGGACGACGAAGCTCCCCCACCTGATGACACCGCGACCTATAATCTATTGCGGGAACACCTGACTGAGGTACTCAACGGGTTGCCCCCACGCGAAGTCCGCATACTGCAATTACGCTATGGCCTCCTGGATGGACAAGCATATACGCTCGAAGAAGTCGGCCGCAAGATGGGCGTCACGCGCGAACGTGTCCGCCAGATTGAAGCCCAGGCCTTGAGCCGGCTGCGACATCCTTCCATTCGGCGAAAATTGCGTGACTATTTGGGCGAGTAAAATAATCAAGAGCAAAAATAGCGACACCCTTTGGTGTCGCTATTTTGTTATTGCATAATTATACTTATGAGTATGACGCAAAGGGATCTCCCGTCTTTCTTTCCCCGATTCCGTGACATTATCTTTTTCACGGTATTCACCAGCATTCTTTTTCTCGGCCCCCGTATGCTCAGCATCGACAGCGATCTGGGACGCCATCTGACAGTTGGGAGATACATTCTCAACCATCACCTTATTCCGACTCACGACTTATTTTCATATACATTAAACGGTCAGGCCCGCCCGCCGTACGAGTGGCTTTCACAGGTATTTTTTGCGCTTACTTTCAACCTGGCGGGGCTGGATGGGGATATCTTGCTTAGCGCGCTGGTCATTGCATCCACATTTGCGATTGTCTACACAGACACAACGCAGCGTAGCGGGCAACCACTGACTGCTCTTGGCTTGACGCTATTGGCAGCCGTCGCGGGTAGCCTGCACTGGCTCCCTCGCCCACACATTTTTACATTCGTATTGCTGGCAATCTGGCTGGAACGACTGGAAAAATTGAGGAAAGGCGATCCGGTTCCACTGTGGCCATTTTTTTTACTAATGTTAGGCTGGGCAAATCTACATGGCGGCTTTGTTTTTGGCTTATTAGCATGGGCAGCATACTTAGCCGGTTGGTCCTGGGACTTTCTCCGAGGTAAGGGAAGATCCACAATAGAATTGGGTAAAAAATTGCTCATGGTTGGATTACTCTCTCTACTGGCTTCAATTATCACACCTGATGGCTGGAAAAATTGGATTGCCGTCTTAAGCAATAACAGTCGCTTCATATTAAGCCGGACTGCGGAAACCATGCCTCCAGCTTTTTCTCTCCCAAACACCTGGCCCTATTTGTTTCTCTTGCTTCTTAGTGTGATCCAATTGCTTCGAAAGCGTCTATCGGCAGCGCATGGTTTTCTGCTACTGGGGCTGACTATCACAAGTTTGTTAATGGCCAGAAATATCCCGATCTTTGCCATTGCTGCTTGCCCGATATTAGCCGAATCTATACGCGCAGTCCCGGACCGGATAAAACTCTGGAAATCAGTCGAATCTGTCTTTGCCGAGATACATTTTTCATCGCACAATATCGCCTGGCCGATCGTCGTAACTCTAAGCGCCACCATATTCTTTGGTGCGCATTACGCTGTTTCAGGTAAATCTTTTAACCAATTCAATCCGGTTGTATTTCCTGACAAAGCCGTCAATTGGTTAATGGAAAATCCCCAGAACGGAAACATGTTCAATGAATTTAATTGGGGAGGCTATATACTGTATCGCTTATGGCCTCAAGAGCTTGTTTTCCTTGACAGCCAGACTGATTTCTATGGCGAAACGCTTGTACGCGAGTACGAGCAGACCATCCTTGCAAAATATGGTTGGGAGGATATCCTTAGCCGCTATAACGTAACCTGGGCGATCATTCCGCCAAATTCACCACTTTCACAAGCTTTACAAACTGATGAACATTGGCAAGTCTTATATCACGATAACACCGCGATCATTCTAAGGCAAAGCCCCTAATTTTATTTCTTCGCTTAGAAACGAAAAAGGCTTCCGAGCGAATAACTCGGAAGCCTTTTTCTAGACCAGTGCGTCGATCATCAGCGCCAAGAAAATAAACGCCAGATACATACTTGACCACCTGTACATTTGCCAGGCCACTTTATTCCCGCCTTTTGTCCAAACGCGCCAGGCAGCATAGATCAAACCAACTCCAAGCACCAGGGCAGAGATGAGGAACACACTCCCGGTCATCTTGAAAATTGGCATGATGAGCGTTAGTCCGACGAGTTCGAGCGTATAGACAAAAATCTGCCAACGCGTCTCTTTTTCTCCGCGCACAACCGGTAACATTGGCACACCAGCGCGAGCATAATCCTTGCTGCGGACAATTGCCAAAGCCCAGAAGTGCGGCGGTGTCCACATAAAGACGATCGCGAACAGGAATAGTGCCGGGATATCCAATCTACCGGTCGCAGCCGCCCATCCAACCAAGGGCGGGATGGCGCCAGCCCCGCCACCAATCACGATGTTTTGGACAGTCGCCTGCTTGAGTAAAACGCTGTATAGAATCACATAATAGAAAATCCCGGCCAATGACAGAAAAGCTGCCAGGAGATTGACATAACCAGCCAATACATAAAAGCTGATGATGCACAATGCCAACCCAAAAGCCAGTCCCTCAGCCGGGGTCATCCGTTCGCTTGCTAATGGGCGCTTGGCCGTTCGCTGCATGTGCTTGTCTAAATCTCGATCAATATACTGGTTTAGGGCACTGGAACCACCAGCTGCCAGCGCACCACCGAAAAGGGTCCAAAATGCAAGCGAGAAAGAGGGCCAGGCTTTCCCACCAGCCACCAATCCAGAGAGGGTGGTCATCAACAATAAAGCCACGATGATCGGCTTGGTTAAAGCCAGAAAGTCCTTCGAACGCTGACGGATGTCCAATGGAGGGAATTCAACCACCTCGCGTGACAGGAACCCGGTTGCCACAACCAATCCCACAAGTGCAATCCACAAAGCGACCGCGGTCAGGGAGTGCAGCACTAACAGGTAAATGGGAAATCCGCGCAAGGTCTGCATCGCGCCAACGAATACCTGGGCGAAGTAGAGTATCACTGTCACAGTTGCCAAAGGCAGCAGCACACGGTTATCCCGCAGTGCATGCCAGGCCTGATACAGCAAACTGACCATCAACAGGCTGGCGAGTGCTACCATAGCGCGATGGATTAATTGAATCCATCCCAGCGAGCCCTGCGGCACGCAAACAGGCCAACCAACACAGGCAGTCGCCGCACCGCTGGTGGCCACAATGCGGCCGCCGATGGTCACAAGGAAGACCGCCAGCAGTGTCGCCAGTGCGAGTTTTGAAAAAGCTGAGGAGAGTGAAAACTTCATTTTGTTGCCTCCGGTTCTTGCTTACGCAAATAAAACGGGTACCCGACAAACAATATTGTGGCGAACGTGAACCACTGGAAGGCATATCCAAGGTGTGGCCCTTCAGACAACTCAATCGTTGGCTGATAAGGATAAGGCGGTTCATTCCGGGCCGGGTCGGGATTCGGCTGAATGTAAATTGGTAAAAGCGAGTAGGGAGTTTGCTGCCCGATTCGCTCAAGGTTGACCACGTTCCAGAAATTCAAACGGGATTGCCCCGCGACCAACTGCGGATCAGGAACGCCACCCATCTCGGCCTTGGTTTGCCCCAGCCGAATAATTCCCTGCATGGTAATTTGCCCAGGCTGATCATACTTGCGCCAGTCGGCAGGTTGAGCGTTCCCCTCTGCCGGGATCCAGCCTCGGTCGATGAGAACCGCTGACCCACCATCAGCGAGCAAAAGCGGGGTAATAAGGTGGTATCCGGCTTGAGGAATGCCGTTCTTATCGGTCCAAATCTGATTGCGCAATGCAACCTGCTGTGAGAAATCATACGTACCGGTTACTTCAACCGACCGGTATTCCATTGTCGTCAATTCATCCTGTGATTTCGCCTTCAGCTGCAAAGCAGGCAATGCCCACATAGACTCAACATGGGCATTAAAGGTCCGGCGCTGATGCAAGCGGTCCAGCTGCCAGATACCCAAACGGACGCAGACCGCCGCGCCTGCAATGACCAGCAGGGTCGTCCACCACCAGCGACGACTAAAAAATAACTGGAAATTCATTCTCTGACCTCTTTTTTGATTGGCCAGGCCACCAGGCTGTAAACTGCCAACAAAGCCCCCATTGGGAGTCCGCCAAACAAAACACCGGTCAAACGTGTGGTAATCGTCAAGGGCTCCTGTACGTCCAGACCAAGATATTTGGTTGGCTGGAAGGAACACTGAAAAGCGTAATTTTGTTCCTGATCAAGTACCAGGCTGGCAGATGACCCAGGCGGAACAACCAAAGGCCCGAGCTGATGCGTGGTTAAATCCTCGTTTTTTACTACCAAGGTATCGCCTACGACAAACTTCATTTCCGCCGGAAGAGACGGCGTACTTTGGCCTTGTGCAACCCGCTCAGCTGTGCCAGCCGGGATTACTAATTCAACCTGTTCTGGAGGCCGTGTCTCTACATTTTTTTGGAAATGAAAACCAACTTCGCTCAACACAAATCCAAAAACCACTCCCACCAATATTGAAAGCGCCACACGTCGTGCAACAATTTTCCAATCCATATTTTTCCTTCTAGCAATAGCGTCCCATCCCGGTTGAAATTGAGAGGCGCGACGAGACGTCCATCGCGCCTCTGCTCTCACTTCTAAAGCAGCGTACCAATTAAGTACAGCGCCGGATAAAAGAAGATCCAGACGACGTCTATAAAATGCCAATATACTGTTGCGGCTTCAACGCCCCAGTGCTTTTCCTGCGAGTAGCCTCCACGCATTCCGTTGCGCAGGACAATCATCAAGAAGATTACACCGGTTAAAACATGGAATGCATGCATACCGGTCATCATGAAGAAGACCGCCCCAGCGGCACCCGAATCAGGAGTGATTCCTTCGGCAATTGCCGAAGGCCATTCGATCCCGATCACACCCGCCAGGAATGCGATCCCAAGGATCAGGGTCAGGCTCATCCCGATCAGGAAATTTTTGCGGTCCCCGTGTTCCATCGCCGCCTCGGCGCGATTTACAAAAAACGATGAGAGCAGCAACACGGAAGTAACCGCCAAGCCTAATTCCTGGTTAAGGTGTGGGCGCGTCAGACCAAGCAGATTAAAACGCGTGACCAGCAGGCCAGTAAAAACGAAGGAATCTGATAAGAGAAAGAGCCACAAACCTAAGCGGTTTGTCCCGGTCTTGTATTCGTTGCCGTGTGGATCAATATCAGTCTCAGCCTGAGCCAACCGGTAAACGTGCATGTAGTAATACATTACCAGGCCGGCCTTTGCCAATGCCATCACGATTAAAATTAGCACCGAGGCGAAGGTTAAAGCCACCCAAAACTCGGCTGCGGTTAGAAAAGCCAGCAGGATAAATATGCTGATACCCAGGCGATATGCGTACGATTTGTTGTGTTCCATGAATCCTCTCCCGCCCCTTATTTAATAAACCGAATATATTCGGAGCCAGGTAAACCGTAATCATAAGGTTCCCCGACGACTTCGAAGGGCTGGTCGTAATTATGAACAGGCATTGGTGAAGGCACTTGCCATTCCGGCGAACGCGATTCCCAGATATTATTCTTAGCTTCTTGCCCATGCTTGATGCTGTAGAAGAAGTTGTACATAAAAATCACAACTGAGGTTGCGATCAAGAACGCTGCGATGGTCATGATCAAGTGATACGTGTCAAAACCCAACGCGGGGTCGTAATCAGCGATGCGACGGCGCATTCCGAGCAAACCAACCCGCATCATGAACAGGGTCAAGATCAGAAAAGAAGGCGTCATCAACCAGAAATGCAGCTTGCCAAGCTTTTCACTCATGCGGCGGCCAGTTGCTTTTGGAAACCAATAATAAATCGCCGCGAAGAATGGAAAGATGTACCCGCCAAACATTGTGTCGTGGAAATGGCCGACGATATAGTAGGTATCGTGCAACTGCAAGTCGGTCGAGACGGTCGCATTCGGCGGTCCGGATAAGCCGCCAAGCAAGAAGACTACAATTGCGCCCAAGACAAACAACATCGGTGTGGGGGTTGTAATTTTCCCCTGCCAGATTGTCCCAACCCACGAGAAGAATTTTACTCCCGTCGGGATAGCTACCAACAACGTACTGTACATGAATGGCACCCGCAGGTATTCGTTCATACCCGAGGTGAACATGTGATGCGCCCACACCAGGAAACCAACCAGGGCTATTCCCAGTGAGGACATTGCAATCCATTTGTAGCCAAACAGCGGTTTGCGAACAAAAACAGGCAAAAGCTCGCTGATCACACCCAGTCCGGGTAGAACGAAGACGTAGACTGCCGGGTGCGAATAGAACCAAAACAGATGTTGGAAAAGAACCGGATTGCCGCCTTTGGCCGGATCAAAGAAGCCCATACCCAATAAGCGCTGGAACATAACCAATTGGAACGATAATCCGATCAACTGCGTGGCTGTCAGGGAGATAATCGACGTCGCAATTGCACCCCAGACGAAAATCGGCATGCGGAAGGCGATCATTCCTTTTGCGCGCACACGTACAACTGTCGCAATCAAATTCAACCCGCCAAGAATGGACGACCAGCCAGCAAAGAATACGCCCAGGAAGAACATCTGCATCCCAACTGGCGCCCGGGCTGAAAGCGGTGGATAACCGGTCCAACCGGTGTCAAACCCTCCCAAGAAAAGGCTGGAGAGTAACAATACCGCAGCCGGGACAGCCACCCAATAGGAGAAAGCATTCAGGCGCGGGAAGGCCATGTCATCTGCACCGACCAGCAACGGCACCAGATAATTCATCATACCGGCAATGCCTAACAAGATCGAGACGATCATGACCATGCCGTGCAGGCTCATCAGGGTGTTATATACCTGTAAACCATTCTGATCAAAAATATTAAAGGTCGTTTTTAGGAATTGCAGGCCCGACTCTGCCAATTCAGTTCGGAAGATAAGCGCGAACAAACCACCAACGCTGAGTAAAAGCAAGGCGGTAACGGTATATTGAATTCCGATCACTTTGTGGTCATACGACACACCGAAGTATTTTTCCCAACCAGGAGCATCTTCGTGATGATCAGATGTCTGTTCGCCCTTCGCCCACCTGAACCAGTCATTCAAGACCCCAACGCCTACCAAGAAGGAAAGAGCACCGACAAAACCACCAAAAACCCAGGCTGGTTCACTGAAGAGAAATTTAGCGAATGGCTCGAGTCCCATCAGGACCCGGATTCCCGTTACAAATAGCGCACCCAAAAGTGTGCCAATGACCTGCCATGTCAGACCTCGCGTAATTCCACGATAGCCAAGCACTCCAAAGAAAAAAGCGGTTGCCCCGAACAACATTGCAAACAGCCCGCTAATTGGTCCCGAAAAATGAACTTCCCCAGTGACCAGAGCGTCCAGCCCTAATCCTATTAAGTAACCTACCAACGCACCCGCGGCTAACAGCCATAAGCCGCGCAAGACGGGTGACAATTTTTTCATAGCCAGATCCTCCTCAGATTATTTCACCGTCTTGATAAAAGCGACGATGTCGTTGATTTGCGCATCAGTCAAGCTGAACTGCGGCATGGCACCTGCCTGGAAGCCATTGACAATTTTAGCGCCCGGATTCTTGATCGACTCGACGATGTAGGCTTGGTCTGCGGTGACCTTGGTACCGTCGTTCAATTCAACTTCAGAGCCGAATAAACCTTTCCAGGATGGTCCGACACCAGCCGATCCATCCAAGGAGTGGCAGGCTTTGCAGCCAATATTTTCGTAGAGCTGCTGTCCACGCGTCGGATCAGGAGACCCTGAAGCTGCTGCTGCAGCGGCGGCCTGTTCTTTCTGTACCCAGGCCTGAAAGTCCGCTTCGGAAACAACGTGGATAGGGGCCAGCATATAGGCATGGGAAGTACCACATAATTCCGCACAGCGGACTTTATAATCCCCCAGCAACGTCGGCGTAATCCGATATTCGGTTGTGCGGCCAGGAACCAGGTCCTGCTTGACCCGGAATTCAGGCACCCAGAATGAGTGGATGACATCCTTGGAGGTCATATTGAGCAGGACTTGCTGGTTGACTGGCAAATACAATTCATTCGACTGAATTCCGTAATCCGGGTAATTAAAACTCCAGGCCCACTGAATCCCGGTTACCGAGATCTGCATGGCTTGCGGATCGACGCGGCGTGTCTCGCCCAGAGATTGCGCGCCTAAATAGGCAAAAGCCAATACGGTGATCAATGGAACAACTGTCCAGACAATTTCGAGGCGGGCGTTACCATCAAAATACGCGCCATCGCCGGTTTCACCGGGTCTGCGCCGAAAAACAATCAAACTATATACAAGAGGAACGACGATCAGGGAAAACAGGAATGAGATCGCGATAACCTCCAGATTAAACAGGTTATCGATGGAGACAGACTGGGCGCTGGCTTCGACAGGCATCAAACCAATGGTATTCAACCCGGTATATACCAGCATAGTCGACGCCAAGACCAGGGCTGCTACGAATACAAAACGTCGCATAGGTGGTTCTCCTCGCTTGAGAATTTGTAGCTCATGACCAGGGATTGGTCAGCCAATCTTCCGCCTGAGCAGACGAAAGACGACGGCGATCATAAATCACGACCGGCTCGGAAGCGCCCAACGAAACCAGCACGACCTGCATCGGGGCTTCACCACTCATAAACCGGTTGAGGAATTCGTCCCGGTTCATCGCCTGGTCATCATGATCGACAATTACCAGATCAGGCTGTTTCTCTTCCAGAGCCGTGAGTGTTTCTTCCATGGTTGCCGGCATGCCAACGATGACAGCCGAATCGCCCCAACGCTCCGCATAAACCTTACGCAACCCCTCACGAAACAAGGGGTTGGCGGAAGCAATCAAAACGCGGCGGGGATATTGGGACTGATTGGACATAAGGCAAATCAATTAATGCCCCTTTAATTTACCAAATGTTCTCTTATTTGTCACTTATATAGCTTCTACAAACGAGGGATTTAATAAACACAAGCGGGTGATCTTGGTATCACCCGCCTGTCATCACCCTAAAATAAATTGAGAACTAAATAATGCCTTGCTGCGCAGCCTTTGCCACCGCTTCCGCCCGATTATTGACTTCCAGTTTTTCCATAAGGTGACGGATATGCGTTTTGACCGTATTATCAGAGATAAAGAGTTCCTCAGCAATTTGGGCGGTCGTTAAGCCGTGAGTCAGGCACCGCAGCACATCCATCTCTCGTTCGCTGAGCAATTCCGCGGCCCGCTCGATCCTGGCATTACGTAGGACAGTGAAGACTTTACTGGTCATCTCAGGCGACAGAATGGAATGTCCCTGGGCGACCTGCAGGAGCGTTTGACGCAACGTTTCGGGTTCGGCATTCTTGAGCAAATAACCGTCAGCGCCGTTCATAATTGCCCCGACCAAATCGACATCCTGCTGGGAAATGGTCAGCATCAGGATACGTACATCCACTCCAATTTTTCGCAGCATCTCAAGCGTTTCGATCCCGCTCAGTCCCGGCATATTGACATCCAGCAAGATGATCTGGGGGTTGGAGGAACGTACCACTTCCAATGCTTCCATGCCGGATCCCGCCTCTCCTACCACCTCAAACTCGGGCATCTCGGACAACAAACCGACCAATCCGCGCCTAAAAAGTACGTGGTCATCCACTACCACCAGGCGAATTTTTTCGCTCACGCAGCCTCCTCAAGGTGGATCGGGGTTTTCAGCCGTACCGTTGAACCTTCCCCCACGCGGCTGATAATCTGAAAGTCGGCTCCGATCATTTCTGCCCGCTCGCGCATACCGCGCAATCCGTGCTGGGTAATTACTGGAGCATCTTCCGGTGAAAAACCCACACCATCATCACGGACCTCAATTGTGACCAAATCCTTGACTTGCTGCACACGCAGGATCACATGCCGTGCCTGGGCATGTTTGCGCACATTGGTTAAGGCTTCCTGAACAATGCGGACCAACTGCGCCTGGATCGCTGGAGAAAAATCGTGAGAAAGAGAGTCGGCATCCACGTGTACGGGAATATTCATGAGTTCTTCAAAGTCACGCGCTGTCGCTTTCAGCCATTCCGGTAAACGTACATCCGGAACTCGGCGCAAATCATCAATTGCCTGGCGTGCATCCAGGTAAGCGTCCGAAAGGGTTTGATAACAGCCCCGCAAGGTCTGGCCCACGCGCTCCATTTGACCTTGCGCTATATAATTCTGCATCCGCCCTGCTTCTAATTTCAAAAAAGCCAAGGTCTGTGCCAGGCCATCATGGATTTCTCGTGCCAGCCGTCTTCGCTCATCTAAAATTGCCTGATAACTGATTTCGACAACCAGTTGTGAATTCTGGACCATGAGAGCCGCCTGGCCGGCTACAGCCTGTAACAACAGCAATTGATGTTTTTTAAAAGCGTAGGTTTTGTGATTTCCAAGGATTAACATGCCAGTTGGTGACTCGTCCTGCCAGACCAGCGGAACGATAAGTAATGTTCGCAAATTCTCCACCTGCGTGGAGCCCTCCAGGTTCACGTTTTCAAGCGCCAGGGTTTGACGGGATATGCTGATAGTTTGCCACAAATCTTCCGCATAAGCAGGATTAAATGCCGATTGAAATTCTGATGTCGGCTGAGGATAGTGCAGCCATAGCGGTGCTTTCAGAGTCACATTATCAGGCACCCAAACCGACACAAAATCTACCCCCAAAGCATGTTGAATATTCTCCAGTAAATTACCCAGCAACTCCGGTAGCGTCGCTCGAGTTGTATCCGTCGTCTGCAAATAATGCAGGATGTTCATTTCCTGTTGGCGGGAGCGAATTGCTTCTAGCGCCAGATCCACCAAACGAACCATTTCGCCAAGGAAGCGATGTGCCACCTGGTTAAGCTTGAGGGGCATATCGAAATAGAAATTTATCACCCCTACTTCTCGCCCGCTAAAACATAAGGCTACACAAAAAACATTCTGCGGCTCATCCATATCAGTCAGCAGGACACAGCCTTCACCTCCCTGGCGTTCCCGGCATAATTTACAGGCCTGGCGCGTTTCCGGGGTTGTCAAACGATCCTGCCATGTCGCGGATTGAATTTTCGGGGTTAAACCGTATGTGAGTGGCGAAAATGATGACCGCCATTCGTCAAATGGAACAAAAGAGCAACCCTGGGCTTTTAAAAAAGTGCAGGCAGCCTGCATCGAAACATGGATAATGGAAGCTGCGTCGCTGGCCTCCAGTAGAAGCTGACTGAGCGATACTACGGCGTCTTTGTACTGACTTTCCCGCTCCAACTCAGTTCGAGTCGCATTTAGTTCCTGCTGTAATTTCTCCTTCTCAAACGAAGCCCGCCGCCATACAATTACCAGCATGGCAATCAGGAGAAGTAGCCCTCCAGTCAGCGCAAACCAAATAACGGGCTGATCAGCCAGAAGCACGGCAATTAACCTGTACGCAGGCTTTCAAGCACTTGCGTGCTATGCTCGGCCGGTTTAACATTCTCAAATACATCCTTGACAATCCCATCCGGGCCAACCAGGAATGTAGTGCGCAATACCCCCATATACTCGCGTCCCATAAATTTCTTTAAACCCCAAACACCGTATGATTGACAGACTTGATGGTCGTCATCGGCTAAAAGAGGGAAGGGCAATTCGAATTTGCTTTTAAATTTCACATGGGATTTAACCGTATCCGGACTGATGCCCAGTATAACCACACCGGCTTTTTCATAAGCTGAGTAATCATCACGAAAATTGCAGGCTTCAGTAGTACAGCCCGGTGTATCATCTTTTGGATAAAAATAGATCAAAACTGTTTTCCCATGAAAATCGGATAACGTGCGGACTTTACCCGAATCGTCCGGAAGTGCAAAGTCAGGAGCCACATCACCAGCGCTAATTGTCATCATTACCTCCGCGGCCTATTATACAAAGAAAAAAGGCCAGGCACGGTTTAATCTGCCTGACCTGTTAAGGTCTTGATGGGAATTTTCAACCCAATCAAAATTCCTCGAGGATACCGGCCTTTTTTAACGCGTCCTCGAGCGCATCCAATGTAGCAGGTTTGGTAACCCAGGCCCGGGCCCCACCTTTTTTCGCGCGATCCAGGTTTTCCCGCTGATCTTCGGATGAAATCACGATCACAGGGACATCGAGCAAACGCGGCTCACGCTGTAGATAACCCAAAACCTCAAAACCATCCACGCCCGGCATGTTGATATCCAGCAAAATCAATTCGGGCGTCATTGCTGCCAATACTCCCATCGCTGCACTGGATCCATACGCAGTTCTGGCGGTGAGGCCCAGAACTTCCAACATCTGAACCAGGGCATCTGCCGTGGCGCGATTATCATCAATCACAAGTGCAATAGTCATTGTTCAGACCTCCGCGATCAACTTTCCCATCGGTTCCACATCATATCCAGGCAATGCGGCTACAGACTGACGAAAAATATCATCGTGCAAGATTTCAAAGAGCGGTGCAAGAAGGTCACTCCCGGCATACACCTTTGGAATAACCAAATCATAACGTTCCTGGAACAGGGGTACAAAATCCAGGTCCAGCGCCTTTGCAGCTGCGGCAATTCCCAGCCCGCAGTCTGCGCGCCCGGAAGCTACAGCAGCTGCAACACCCAAATGAGTATATTCTTCTTGATTGTAGCCTAAAATTCCTTCAGGGGCTATCCCCTTTAAGTTCAAATGATAATCCAGTAACACACGTGTCCCCGCGCCACGCTGACGGTTGACAAATTCGACTTCCGACCGGACCAGATCCTCAAGACCCTTGATATTTTTTGGGTTATTTCGACGAACGATCAAACCCTGTTCACGCCCAACCAACGCCACCAAGTGGACCGGTACGCCGGGCAGGTATTGTTTAATATAACTGAGATTATATTCGCCAGTCTCGGGGTCGAGCAGATGGGATCCGGCCAAGTGTGCCTCGCCGCGCCGCAAAGCAACCAGCCCGCCCAGCGAGCCGACATTGGCTGAGGCGAACCGCCGGTCGTGTTCCGCCAGGAACTGGGCCAACAGGTCGAGCGTCAGGTCGTGGGAGCCAATACAAAAGATCGTCCGTTCCAAATCGGCCGGCTGACGGTAGAGATGCACCAGAACCCTTTCGCCGGCTTCCAGGCCCTGGGTGCCACGTGGCAACACCACCAGCCCATCGGCTCTCACCAGAGACGAGATCACGCCGGCACCGCGCGAGAGCGGCGCAGCCAGTAATCGTTCACCGACCTTTCCGACTGCCACGCGGACGTAGTCGTCGTCACCGCCGGGGGAGGCGATTTTCCGGGTCAGACTGGCACTGACAGTTGGCAGTTCGGCCGGTCGCCGTCCCAACCAGCGAGCCAGCAACGGTTCAACAAAAATCTCAACCGTCAACGCCGCCGAGACCGGGTACCCGGGCACTCCGATGATCGGCACCTGCGAATTGGGAGTTGGGAGTTGAGAATCCGGTGCTTCCCCAGCCTTTGATTCCCGGTTCACGAACCCCATGATTACCGGATGGCCGGGCCGCACAGCCACGCCGTGCACCAACAATGTGCCAAGCTTTTCAACCACACGCGCTGAGAAATCTTCAGCTCCAGCCGATGACCCGGCATTGAGCAGGATCAAATCAAACTCCTGCGCGGTCTGCTGCACGTGCTGGCAGATCAAGTTAAAATCGTCTGGGGTAATTGGGAAGCGCGTTGCCTGAGCGCCCATGGCATTGACCTGCGCGGCCATCACCAATGAGTTGTATTCCAGGATGTCGCCAGGCTTCAGGTCGCTGCCAACTGGGACCAGCTCCGTACCAGTCGGCAAAATCGCAACTCGCGGTTTTCGGGTTACGCTAACCTGCATGTGCCCTGCCGCAGCAATCGCGCCCAAATCCACCGGGCGCAGGACCTGTCCTGCAGGCAGTACCAGTTGCGTGGCAACCATATCCTCGCCCAGCGGACGGACATGCGACCAGGGGGCGACACTGGCACGAATCCGAACGGAGGTGGGATCACGTATTTCGGGACTAAGCTCGCCTCGAGCGTCGAGCGCTTCGACATTTTCGATCGGAATGACAGCGTCGAAACCATCCGGCAATGGGTCGCCGGTATCCACATAGCGCGCTTGCTTTCCAAGCATTAAAACCAGTGGAGCGGTCGCTAAGGCACCATTCGTCTCGACCGCCCGCACGGCAAAACCATCCATGGCCGAAGCGTGATAATGCGGTGATGAAACCCTTGCCCAGACCGGCTCAGCCAGCACACGGCCAACGACTCTTTCGTCCAACGGGAGGATCTCCGTGCCCAACACGTGCCACAATCCGGATTGGCGCAGGGCACTCTCCAGGCGAGTTTTGGCTTCGGGCAGCGGAATATCATGCAGATATACGGACATGATTCATATTATACCTTCATAAGACTTTGTTGATTCTTGGATGATACAATCGGGCATTACGATTTCAGGAAGTATTATGCGACCAACTATTCCCCTGCTGATTCTTGCCCTGCTGCTCTCCGCCTGCGGACCGGACTCCCCCAGGCTTGCCAGTCAGTCCCTGAGAGTCTTTGCGGCTGCCTCGCTGAATGATGCTTTCAGCGAGATCGGCCAAGCCTTTGAAACCAGCCATCCCGGTTCAAAGGTTCAGTTCAACTTTGCCGGTTCCAACACCCTGCGGGCCCAGATCGAACAGGGCGCCAGTCCGGACGTGTTCGCTTCAGCCAATACCAAGGAAATGACGTCCTTGATCGCGGCTGGATTCGTGCAACAGCCGGATCAAAAAATCTTTTTGACCAACAAACTGGTGATCGTGGTTCCCAAAGGCAACCCGGCTGGCATCCAATCTCCATCTGACCTGGCACGTACGGGTGTCAAAATAGTGCTGGCAGCCGCCGAGGTCCCGGCTGGCAGGTATGCCCGGCAAGCGCTCGAACAGCTTAATGCGGCTTATGGTGAAAATTACTCTGCCCAGGTCATGGACAACGTGGTCTCCAATGAGACCGACGTGCGTCAGGCGCTGGCCAAAGTGCAGTTGGGCGAAGTTGATGCCGGTATCGTCTACACCTCAGACGCGGTTGCCGCACCGGAAGTGGGGCAGATCGCCATTCCCGACCCATACAATATCCGCGCGGAATATCCCATCGCGCCTCTGGTCCACGCGCCGAATCCTGAACTGGCGAGGCAATTCGTGGATTTCGTGCTTTCCCCTGCAGGAAAGTCCATCCTGGAAAAATGGGGCTTCACGCCCCCGTAATCCGCTCAATCCATGCCTTCTTTAAGTCGATTTTTCAAACACATGGCCGGGAACGGTCGATCCGACTGGCTTTTCGTGCTGCCCAGCCTGGTGCTGGTCAGCCTGCTGGGACTGCCAATCCTGGCCTTATTCGCGCGTGGGGTGAACCCGGATTTTCTGGCCTTCGCGCTGACGCCGACAGCCCTTTCAGCCCTCAAGCTGAGCCTGCTGACCAGTTCGCTCAGCCTGCTGGTGAGCGTGGTCTTTGGAACGCCGCTGGCTTATATGCTTGCGCGTTGGAAGTTTTCAGGCAAATCCTGGCTGGAACTGTTGATCGACCTGCCGGTGGTATTACCGCCTTCGGTGGCAGGCCTGGCGCTGCTGGTGGCTTTTGGGCGGGCCGGGGTTTTCGGTCCCGGACTGAGCCTGATGGGGGTCAGCCTGCCCTTCACCAGCGCTGCCGTGGTGATGGCACAAACCTTCGTGGCCGCACCTTTGTACGTGCGCTCAGCCCGCATTGGCTTTGCCGAGATCGAGATGCAGTTGGAAGAAGCCGCCCACGTAGAGGGTGCCAACCAGTGGCAGTTATTCCGTTTTGTGATGTTTCCCCTGGCCGGCCGCGCGCTGGTCAGCGGCGGCATCCTGACCTGGACGCGCGCGCTTGGTGAATTCGGCGCCACGCTGTTATTTGCCGGGAATCTAGAGGGGGTAACCCAGACCATGCCGCTGGCCATCTACCTGGGTTTCGAACGCAGCCTGGGCGTAGCAATTGCACTGTCGGTGTTACTGGTAATAGTTGCCGTGATTGTGCTATTGGTGATGAGAAGGATGGAAACCAAATCAGACAATTATTAGATTAAGACCACTTCCACCAATTCACCCGCGCCCAAACCGGTAGCGTCCGGTGCAATACGCAGCATCCCGTCCGCTGCAGCCAGGGTGAAGATCAAATTGGATTTGCCGAAAATCGGCTCAGCCCGCCAGGAACCAGTCTCGCCTGCCTCCCCCTGGTTTGAGGCAGTGGGCACCAGCTTAACCGGCCACCAATCCTCGCGCCCGGCCTGGGAGGCCAGGTTGACCGTCAGGGTGGCCTGCAGGGTGGCTTGCGGGCGCGGGAGCGCACCCAACAAGCGCTCGATCAGCGGTGCGACGAACAGAAAGCCATTGACCAGCGCGCTGACCGGGTTGCCTGGCAGCCCAATCACGGCCTTGCCGTCACACACTCCCAGAATAGTTGGTTTTCCCGGTCGGGTATTGACTCCATGCACCAGCACACCCGGTTTTCCCAACGACGCAATCACGTCGGCGGTCATATCGCGCGTGCTGGCCGATGAGCCGGCCGTGATAACCAACAGGTCGCATTCCGCCAAGGCTTTGACCGCTGCTGACTGCAAGGCTTCAAATTTATCGGAAACAATACCAAAAGTGACTGGCTGTCCGCCAGCCTTCGTCACCAGCGCAGCCAGCGTGTATGAATTGATATCGCGTACCTGTCCCGGAGCGGGTCGTTTTTCAGGTGGGACGACCTCGTCTCCGCTGGAGATCAACCCAACGCGGACTTTATTGACTACGCGCAACTTAGTGATGCCCAAAGCCATCAGCCCGCCAACCTCCGCCGGGCGCATTATTCTCCCTTTAGGGATGACCACCTGTCCCCGGGCAACGTCCTCCCCGATCTGGATGACATTCTCCCCGTCTGCGACAGCTCGCATGATCTCAATTTCAGCTTCCCGCGAGGCTTGGGTGTATTCCAGCATAACCACCCCATCCGCACCCGACGGCAGCATGCCGCCGGTATGGATCAAGCCGCATTGTCCTTTTTCCAGACTAAAGTCAGGCGTTCCGCCCATCGGCACTTCCCCAACCTGGGACAAATAAGCCGGCAGCGAGTCACTGGCACCAAAGGTGTCCGCGGCGCGGACAGCATACCCGTCCACCGTGCTGCGCGGGAATTCAGGCAACGAATGCGGTGCAACCAGGTCTTCTGCGGTCACCCGCCCCAGGGCCTGGAGAGTGTCAAGCACTTCAGAGCCAGGCGCAGGTACGGGCAGCGCCGCAAGCAGCAATTGGCGGGCATCATCAGGCGGCAGCAATTTCAGGAATTCGGGCATAAGCACCGGATCAGCGGATCCAGAAAGTCAGGGTCAGCAAATAAGTGGTCAGGCCAAAGGCCGAAGTGGCGGTCGCGAGCAGAAAATTCCAGGCCGGACGCCCCCCCAGGGAAATGTTGCGCAGCCACAAAATTTGGATGATCGAAAAAGGAAGCGGCAGGAAAGCCGGCCATACCAATGACCAGGGAAACCCGAGCAGTGGCGCGGCAGTAAAAAGCAAATAGGCGAACAGGATCAAAATATTGTGTAGCGGGATGGCACGCTCCCATCCAAGGCGCATGACCAATGTCTGGCGTTCATATTTGAGATCTTCGTGAAAATTTGGGAAATCCAACACAATGAAATATGCCAACGCCAGAGCCGTTAACGGGAAAGCCATCATTGGAAGGATCCGGTGCAGCGAGTCGGATTGCAACAGAAAGCCGAAGGCCGGGATCAAATCGGCGACCAGCACCGCCAAGAGAAATTCGCCAAAGCCCCGGTCCACCAAACGGAAAGGTGGTACCGCATACAACAGGGATGCGAGCAGGATCAAGACCAGGAACAGCCCATCCAGCATGGACATAGAATTGTTCGCCAAGAGCGAAATGATTAATACAGCAACTGCGCCAAGGAAAGCCAGACCGGCGACCAGCAACAATCGACGCGATTCTGCATGCTGGCGGGGAGTCTCGAGCTCGGCGAAAGGCACCTGAGGGAAAAGGAAATACTCTGAAAGGTAATTCGTCGAAACCATCACCAGCACGACCAGCGCACCTCCCAGGAAGGCTGCCGGAACGTGCAGTGTGATTCCCAGGTAGCGCGCCAGACCAAGGCCCAGTCCATAAGTCAAGGCAGCCAGGAGGAGATTGAGCGGTCGCGAAAAACGAAACAGTAAACGTAAATTTGACATGGGTATATTCTAAGACATTCCTGGGTCAGTCACCCAATATTTTTCGGAAATCACGATGGTGAATTTGGTTGTGTCGGTAGACCATCTTGATCATATCGACCAGCGTCGCCTCACCCAGATAAGGATGGCGACCGGAGATTGACAACTCAGTTTGATCCAACCCGGTCACCCAAACGATCATTTCAGCCCGCACAGCGATGTACTGACCAAGTAATTCAGCCGGTTGCAGATCCTGGGTTTTCTCCTGTTGGATCGCATTATAGCGATTGATATCAAAATCATCAGAGGCGCCGGCCCCACCAGTACGGATGCTTTCAAACAATTTCAAGAATCCGCGTTCGGCTGTGACAAAATGTGCCAGCACGTTGCGCATGGTCCAGGTTGTGCCTTCAGTGTAAACAGTCTGCTGCCACTGTTCATCGGTCAGACCAGAAAAGATTTCGATCATTTTGTCGCCTTCAATGCGCAGGCGCTCAGCCAGAAACACAGTCGAATCAGACATTCAAATCTCCTAAACGAGAGAATAACCGCCGTCCACAGTGATGGTCTGTCCGGTGATGTATTCGTTCTCAAGCAGAAATTGCAAGGCCGCTGAAATCTCATCCAGACGGGCAGCCCGCTTCAAGGGCAAGCGGCCGACCAGTTTTTCCCACCCTTCCTGGGAAAGGTCGTCCGACGGCAGCACCAGTCCCGGTGCGATGGCATTAACCCGCACCGAGGGCGCCAAGCTACGGGCCAGAACACGCGTCAATGATTCCAGGGCTGCCTTACTAACCGTATAAGCCGGGAAACCGCTCCAGGCTTTAGCTGCCCCGATGTCGCTCAGATTGACGATCAGACCACCCGATTCCATCCTGGCCGCAGCCTGCTGAGCGCAAAAAAACGGGGCGCGAAGATTCAAGTCCATAGCAAGATCCCACTCGGGGATCGACAAGCTACGAACGTTGCCACGCGGCATGACCGCAGCCGAGTTGACCAATATCTTGAGAGGAAAGGAAAGACCGTCGACGACAGAGAACAGGGATTCGATTTGTGCGATGATCGTCAGGTCTGCCTGGACCAGCTCAACTGGAACATCCAGGAGACGAATCTCATCAAATGTTGCCCTGGCTGCCTCGACGGAGTGATGATAATGGAGCAGGATTGCATACCCCTGGCGCGCCAGAGACAATGCAAAGGAACGCCCCAGGCGATGCGCAGCCCCAGTCACCACTGCCAGCGGATGTTCTTTCATAAGCATGTTTTACCATAAAAACAACTCCCCGGTGCTCTGAAACACCGGGGAGTTGGATGGGATTATTTGCGAAAGAAGTTCGAAATAAAGAACCAAATATTTGCAGGCCTTTCGGCTAGGCGGCGCATGAAATAGGGATACCAGTGCGTACCGAAGGGAATATAAACGCGCACGGGAAAGCCTTCAGCTGCCAGGTTTTCCTGGAGATCGCGGCGAATGCCGAACAGCATCTGGAATTCGAGCCCAGCCTTGGGCAGGCCAACTTTGGCAGCATATTGTTTGGCAAAGTCGATCCGTTTTTCGTCATGCGTGCCCACCGCCGGGATGGCCGGGAAGCGCCCATCCTTGCTTAATTTGCTGCCCAAAGCCAAAGATGAGTCGATCAGGATCTTCGTCAAGAGATCATAATTGGCATCCACATCCGCTTTCTTGGGGTAGGCTACTTCTGGCGGTTCCCTGTAGGCGCCCTTGACGAGGCGGATGCGGGTGCCATTTTCGAGCAATTTACGCAAGTCGTCTTCAGATCGGTACAGGTAGGATTGAATGACCATGCCCACGTTCTCGTACCCTTTTTCGCGCATATGCAAATAGAGATCGATGGTCTGGTCGGTATACGGCGTATCCTCCATATCGATGCGGACAAAGTTCTGGTGCTTCTTGGCTTTGGACAGGATGCGCTCCAGGTTTTCAGCACACAGGCTTTCGTCCAGAGCAAGACCGATCTGCGTCAGCTTAATGGAAACGTTCGATCGGACGTCGCAACAACTCAACTCGTCCAGAATCGCCAGAACATCCTGTGTCGCCTGGTTGGCCTCTTCAGGTGTGGAGGTGTGCTCCCCCAGGTGATCGAGTGTAGTCACAATCCCTCGTTCGTTCAATTCCTTCACCACGCGAATGGCATCCTGCAATGATTCCCCTGCAACAAAACGAGAAGCCGTCTTCCACGCGAAAGACCAACCGGTCACCATACGCTGCGCCCAACCGGCTTGCGAAAGATAGATCAAGAATGATCGGAGCATAGTTCCATCCTTCTATTCGTAAAGTGCTTACAAATCGAACAAGCGCGGCAGGGATTTACCGTAAACTGCCCGACGCTTTGATTCTAGCACACTGGTCAAGTGACTGTGTTATACTCGTCGGGTGATTTAAGTCACGTGAATATTTAAGGTTAGGCGCTTCCTTCGGAGGCCCGTGAAATTGAACCGATTTTCCAAATTTACCTGGGCCGTCCTAGGCTGGAACCTGCTGGTCATCCTTTGGGGTGCTTTTGTAAGAGCCTCGGGTTCCGGTGCTGGATGTGGACGTCACTGGCCAACCTGTAACGGCGAAGTCATCCCCCGGCCCGAACGCATCGAAACGATCATTGAATTCACCCACCGCATGATGAGCGGCGTGGCGCTCCTACTGGTATTGGCCATGCTGATCTGGGGGTTGCGCACCCTGGCCAAAGGCCACCCTGCCCGCAAGGGGGTGGTTGCCTCCAGCATTTTCATCATCACCGAAGCTCTATTGGGGGCAAGCCTGGTGCTCTTCGAATGGGTTGCGCAAAACCAGTCCGCGGGCCGCGCGATTGCCGTAGCGCTGCATTTGGCAAACACCTTCCTGCTGATCGGCAGCCTGGCCCTGACGGCGTACTGGGCTTCAGGTGGAGCGGATATCCGCCTAAAGGGGCGAAAATTCCTCCCCTGGCTGCTCGGACTGGGTTTGCTGGGGGTGCTCGTGATCGGCATGAGTGGAGCCATCACGGCCCTGGGCGACACGCTTTTCCCGGCCAAATCCCTGGCTGAAGGCCTCCAACAGGACCTGCAGCCTGGAGCGCACTTCTTGCTGCATTTGCGCGTTTATCATCCCTTTATTGCCGTCACGGTAGCCGTATACACGCTTTACCTGATCATCAACTTATATCGCCAGCAAGATCGCCAGTCGCAACGCTTTATGCAACTGCTGATCGGGGTCGGCGTGCTGCAACTTTCTGCTGGCCTGACAAATCTGCTTCTGCTAGCCCCCATCCCCTTGCAAATCATCCATCTGCTCTTGGCCGATACAGTCTGGATCACTTATGTGCTCACTGCCGCATCCTTACTTTCGATAAATAATTCCTCTTACACTGTGGAGACATCGTGAATAGCCGTAACACCACCTTTCTACAACGTTGGGTTTCCCTCTTCTTGCTCTTTGCTGCTGTAGTCGTAACCATCGTGCAATTGGTGGGGTACAGCCGCCAACGTAATAATTATCCACCCGGCATGACCATTGCCGGTGTATCTGTCGGCGGCTTGACCTCATCCGAGGCATCTGCCCGGGTACTGGAAATTTATTCTTTACCGGTTGAGGTTCAGTATGCTGGAGCCACGATCCAGATCGATCCAAATGTGATCGGTTTTGAGTTGGACCTGGAACGCATGTTAGCCGCAGCAGACCAGAATCGCACAGGCAGTTCTTTTTGGGCAGGATTTTGGAATTATCTGTGGAATCGAGAAGCGACAGCTCCGTCCATTCCGCTGGCTTTCTCCATCTCGGAGGACCGCCTGCGAAATTATCTCCACACCGAGATCGCTTCCCGCTACGATCAACCGGCGACCCCGGCCCAACCGATTCCCGGCAGTACTGCCTTTTCACCCGGGCAGCCAGGACTGGAGCTCAATATCGACCGGGCCGTGATCTTGATCGAGGATGCCCTGCAATCGCCCAGCAATCGTGTTGTTTCGCTTTCGTTCGAACAAACTTCCCCGACTCGCCCATCCTTGAAAAATTTGCAGACACAAGTCGAACAACTGATCACCGTTAATGGGTTTGACGGGGTAATTGGGGTTTATATGCTTGACCTGCAAACCGGACAGGAGATTCACTTTGCCCTGAATCAGGGAGAGGATATTTCCGTCAACCCGGACGTGCCCTTCACCGCCTCCAGCACCGCCAAAATCCCGATCATGATTTCCTATTTTCTCAAGTTCGGCAAAAATGGTGTCGACCAAAAAACCTCGGACGAACTGGTCAAAATGATCCGCCTCTCAGAAAACCCACCAGCCGACCAGTTCATGGAAGCACTTGATCCGGTCCGCGGACCGCTGCTGGTGACCGATGACATGCGCACGCTCGGCCTGCAAAACACGTTCATGGCTGGTTACTTTGCGCCGGGAGCTCCCTTGCTCGAACGCATTCAAACGCCGGCCAACCAGCGCACAGATGTATACACCGATCCGGATCTTTACAACCAGACGACTACTTCTGATATCGGCATGCTGCTCGAGGACCTTTACCAGTGCTCAGAAACGGGCGGCGGGGCTTTGATCGCTGCTTTCCCGGATCAGCTGACCCAAAATGCCTGCAAGCAAATGATCAATTTCCTGGTCGAAGATAAACTAGGCGCGTTGATCCAGGCAGGAGTTCCGGATGGAACGCGGGTCGCCCACAAACACGGCTGGGTCGCCGATGCCGCCACCGGTGTTATTCACAATATCAGCGACGCGGCCATTGTCTACACACCGGGAGGAAATTACATCCTGACCATCTATGCTTACCACCCCGTTCAGACCGTATGGGAACCGGTCTCAGGCTTGTTCGCGCAAATATCGCAGGCTGTTTATAATTATTTCAACCTGTCGCAATAAAGATATAATGAGGCACTCAGACAGAGTTCGTATATAATCTAAACATGAGCAGTCCCCTCAGCCTTTACCGCCTCCAGCAAATTGACAGCCAGATCGACCAGATCACGTCAAGGCTGGAGACGATTCGCCAGACGCTGGAAGACAATCGAGAAATACAGCAGATCAGGGGGCACCTGGCTGAAGCCGAGGCAGAGCACCTGGCATCCGAAAAAGCCTTACGTCAAATCGAGGCCGAAGCCGAAAGCCAGCGGACAAAAATTGCACAAAGTGAAGCCAGCCTCTACAGTGGAAACGTAAAAAATCCCAAAGAATTGCAGGATATTCAAAACGAAATCGCTTCACTCAAACGCCACCTGGAAACGCTCGAAGACCGTCAATTGGAGGCAATGATAACCAGCGAATCCACTGAAAATGCCCAGCAGGAAATCCTGGCGAATCTCGAAGCCACTCGTCAGCGCTTGGCTGAACAAAATTCCAATCTGACCGACGAGCAGGCTGCTTTAAAAAAAGATCGGGAACGCTTGTTGTCTGAAAGAGCGGCCGTTACGGTTGAATTCGATGCAGATACCCTGGCAATGTATGATGACCTGCGGCTTGATCACAACGGTCTTGCAGTTGCAACTATCACAGACGGATCCTGTGATGCTTGTGGATCCACACTTACGCCTGGGCACCAACAATCAGCGCGCTCAACGACTCAAATCGCCATTTGCCCCACCTGCGGGCGGATCCTATATACCAGCTAATATTATTTAACCTTATGATTCCGCGCTTCTCTTCCCTGGCCATCGATCCACTGTCTTTCATCATCGGTTTCGTCGCTGCGACGATTTTCTGGTGGCTGCTGGGAAGAATACGCCCTTTGCTCAAGGAATTTCGCCAAAACAGGCTGGCTGTGCGGGAAGAAAGCACAGAACGCACGTCGGCCAGCGTTGACGAACATCATCGCCAAAACACCCTGAAACTTGCGCAGGGAATGCACCTGGCATCTTCACTTTTCTCTCTCCAAGAAATTTTATTCACCCCTCGCTTGCTCGCCCCCCCGCCGGTAATTGAACCGGGTGCTCCACTGGCAATTGAGGATATTGTTTCACAAACTTTACCGTATATGCCCGCCTGGCCCGAGATCGGAGCCATCTACAACGCAGCGACCCTTTCGATCCAGCAGGCATTGACCGGCGGATTGAACCTGGCGATCGTGGGACAACCAGGTTCGGGAAAGACCGTTGCACTAGCCTACCTGGCATCCCTGGCCGCCAACCGCGATCCAAGCCTGGGAGATCTCATCGAGCATGTTCCCGTCCTGGTCCACTTCGCGGACCTAAAGCTGCCGGTCAATGATGAGAAAGATGTCCTCAATCCCCTGATCGACATCATCTCCGAACATGCCCCGATGCTCGATCTTGGTCGCATCCCCAACTACTTAAAATCCGTCTTTCGCAGCGGGCGCGCCCTACTGCTGCTGGATGGCCTGGACGAACTTTCACTGGAAGAAAATACCAAGGCCGTCGAATATTTGGAATTGCTGCTCAAGACCTATCCTAAAATTCGCGTGGTAACCACGGGTTGCCCGGAAGATATCGATGGATTGGTCAAATTGAACTTCGCTCCCATGACGCTTATGGCCTGGAATGCCCGGGCACGCCGAGAGTTCCTTAAAAATTGGGGTGAGCGCTGGGAAAATTTTGTCTCAGTAGAAGCCTGGGCCCAGAACGGACCTGAACAGGTGGACCCAATTTTGCTCAACACCTGGTTAGAAACCGAATGCTTTGCCTTTACGCCGCTTGAACTGACCCTGGCAGCCTGGGGCGCCTATGCGGGTGACACCCGAGGACCAGGCCCGTTAGACGCCATCGAAACTCATTTAAGGCGAATATCCCCTAAAAATGTACCCGTCGCTGCTTTGGAAATGCTGGCCATGCAAGTCAGCCTGAGTTCCCAACCACTTTTCGACTCTCAGGCTGCCCGCGAATGGGTCAGGTCGTTTGAACCGCCTGATGAGCTTCCTGTTGAGGAAACAGAAGAAGATGCGGAAGGAGAAAAGCAAAGAAAGAAAGACAAGATAAAAGCGCCTGCTCCGGGTCTGCTACCCAAGATGGCCGACAGCGGACTGCTGACATCACACCCTCGAAACCGCATGCGCTTTGCGCATTCAGTCTTTGGGGGATATTTAGCTGGACGGGCACTCTCCGGATATCAAGCCACGGAGGCCCTGTTGTCCGAACCGCTCTGGACAGGCAAAATCCTGGCAATGCGCTACCTGGCTGCCCACGGAAATGCTGCACCGCTGGCAGAAAAACTACTCGAGATATCTGCGCCTCCATTACAACGCGGTTTATTGATCGTTGGCCGCTGGCTGCGCGACGCCCCGCGCCAGGCACCCTGGCGCGGAAAGGTTATGGTCAGCCTGGCAGCGTTGCTGCAAGACGACGGCTTACCCCTTGGATTGCGTGGACAAGCCATGGCGGCTTTTGCTCTCAGCCGGGATCCGAGTGTGGCGGTCCTCTTCCGCCAGTTTTTAACTTCTCCATCGTCGGACGTTACGCGCATGGCTGCCTTTGGCAGCGGGGTCATTCAAGATACCAAGTCCATCGAACATCTTGAAGCCTTGTTCAACCTGTCAGACACATTTGCCCGACGAACTGCCTGCCTGGCGCTGGCTGCCATTGGCACCACACAGGCACTCGAGATTGTCGCAACCTCCTTACTGCGTGGTGATGAAGACCTGCGCCGCGCGGCCGCTGAAGCCCTATCCAACCACCCGGGTGAAGGGTACGCCATGCTGAAAGAAGGCGCGAGCATGGAGGATTTGTTGGTACGTCGTGCCGTCGTGTATGGCCTGGCCCGCCTTGATTATCCATGGGCAGTCGAATTGTTGCGCAAGCTGCAGCTAGAAGACGATCAATGGGCCGTCCGCAACGCCGCAACTGACATGCTCGACAGCAAACAAATAATCGCTCCACGCGTCCCCCACCGTCTACCACCAGCCTCTGAATCCGCCTGGCTGATCGGTGTAGCCGGAAAGCATGGGGTGGGTGTTACTCCCGGTTCACCCGCCACCGATGCCTTGCTCGTGGCTCTTAAAAGCGGAGAGATCGAGGACCAGCTGGCCGCCCTGCCCTATCTCCAACGCACTCCCAGCAAGGGAGTCGTTGGTGGACTTTATAATGCCATGTACAGTGGTGACCGCGAGCTGCGCGAAGCTGCATTTCACTCGCTATGGCAGATTTCCGTCGGAGGTGTAGCTCTGCCGCATCCACAAGAATTCGGTCTGGGCTGAGTCCGAACCGCATTACTTCAACAACACCCCTGCTGCCGCGGGGAAATTCATCTTTGAGGGACTGGATACTGATTTCCAATAAGCATGCAATTATGCCGTAAACATGGAAACGGTACCCTGAAAACTAGGAGTTATTATGACCGATCCATCGATGCTACTGACGATCGCAGTTCTGGGGGGCACGGGCAAGGAAGGGAAGGGTTTAGCTTATCGTTGGGCTAAAGCCGGATATCGTGTCCTGATCGGTTCGCGCACACCTGGTAAAGCCGAGGCTGCCGCCGCAGAGATCAGTCAAATGTTGGGCGATGACGCCAGCCTGCAAGGTTTGGAAAACGCCCAGGCAGCTGAGAAGGCTGACATCGTGGTGCTGACCGTTCCGTTCACTGCCCACCGGGCAACACTGGAAGGGCTAAAGGACGCCATTCGGGACAAGCTGTTCATCGATGTGACCGTTCCGCTCATCCCACCCAAAGTCACCAAGGTACAGATGCCGTCGGCGGGGAGTGCCGCTCAGGAGGCGCGTGAAATCCTGGGGGAGCAGGCCCAAGTCACCTCTGCCTTTCAGAATATCTCCCACGAATACCTGTTGAACGACCAGATGATCTCTTGCGATGTCCTGGTCACCGGTTCGAGCAAGCAAGCCCGCGCCGAAACACTCAAGCTGGTCGCAGCCGCAGGGTTGATTGGCTGGGATGCTGGACCAATCGAAAACTCGGCGGTCGTGGAAGGTCTGACCAGTGTACTGATCTACATCAACAAACAATACGGCTCCACCCACGCCGGGATCCAGATCACCGGCGCAAAGCATTAACTAGGAATACCATTATTCAATGACACTGACACTCACCCCTCTCCGTGAAATCCCCCTTATCCGCCCAGGCGACGACCTGGGTGGTATTGTGCTACAAGCGCTGGAACGCACAGATATCCGCTTGCAAGACGGTGATATTCTCGTCTTTGCCCAAAAAGTGATTTCCAAAGCCGAGGGGCGCATTGTAGACTTGCGGACGGTCACCCCTAGCCCGCGAGCGCGCGAATTGGCCACTGTGACCGAGAAAGACCCCCGGATGGTCGAGCTGGTCTTATGTGAAAGTAGCCAGGTGCTGCGCGCACAACCCGGCGTGCTGATCGTCGAACACAAGGCTGGCTTCGTGTGCGCCAATGCCGGGATTGATCATTCTAACCTGGGCGCCGGAGATGACCCCGAACAATGGGTGCTGCTGCTGCCCGAAGACTCAGACGTTTCGGCGCACAACCTGCGCAAGCAATTGGAAAAAGTCAGTGGGGTAGGCCTGGGCATATTGATCATCGATTCGCATGGCCGCGCCTGGCGGCAGGGCACGGTCGGCATTTCCATCGGGTTTTCCGGCCTGCCCGGCCTGGTCGATCTTCGCGGTCAACCTGACCTGTTCGATTACACCTTGCGCATTACCCAGGTTGGAGCGGGAGACGAACTGGCCGCTGCAGCCTCGCTGGTTATGGGGCAGGCAGCCGAGGGTACGCCCGTCATCCATGTGCGCGGCTTCCCTTATCCGCTGCGCGATGGGGCACTGAAGGAACTAATTCGACCGAAGGAACAGGATTTGTTCCGATAAGGCGAGTATTAATCCAACCTCAGATTGGAGACTGGAAAAGGTGCTCAAATCGGCCGGCAAAGAAATTGAATTCCATACGTATTCGGGCACTGCACACTGGTTTTTCGAAAACGACCGACCAGAGTACGATGCCGCCGCTGACCTTGCCTGGCAGCGGAACTTGCATTTTCTAGAGCAGCATCTGATATGAACGACCAGGCATTCTGGCAATCGCTTGAGACTTTGGTCGCGGAAAACAATGTTACTATCGACCGGCTTAAGGGCTCAGCGCACCCACACTACGGTGATAAATACTATCCGCTTAATTACGGATACCTCCAAAACACTCAGACCGGTGATGGGAATGGCATCGATCTGTGGTTTGGCTCGCAACCAGAGGATATTTTAACGGGAATCTTATGCACGTATGATATTAATAAACGCGACGCCGAGATCAAGCTGTTGCTCGGCTGCACGCCACACGATCTTGAGGTGATTCGCGAATTTTATGCGGATGGATTGAAATTTCTATTCATTCCCAATCCATATTTACAGAGGTAATCATGCAGTTTCCTAAAAAATATCAAGACTTGCTCAAAGACGAAACGCGCGCCTTCGTTTATCTCGCCACCATCATGGATGACGGCACACCGCAGGTCACACCTGTCTGGTTCGATAGCGAAGATGAATTCATTTTGATCAACACAGCCGCTGGGCGTATCAAAGACCACAACATGCAAGCCCGGCCAAACGTGGCCCTGGTCATCCAAGACCCCCACGATCCCTACCGCTACGTGCAGGTCCGCGGCAAGGTGGTCGACCGAACCACCCAGGGAGCCGATGCACACATAGACCGCCTGTCCCTAAAATATCGGGGCAACCCCGTTTACCAGAACCGCACACCGGGCATGCAACGTGTCATCTACAAAATCCAGCCTGAGAGCTTTGACCGGCACTAGCACATGAGCGATGCATTCACACCGCAGGAGCTGCAGCGCTTCCTTCGGTCACGGCGCTCCGTGCGGCGCTTTAAACCGGACCTGCTATCAGCCTCCATAATCGAGCGCCTGCTCGAGACCGCAATCCAGGCACCTTCGGCACACAATCTCCAGCCCTGGCGTTTTGTCGTCCTGCAGGATGCGGAGGCCAGAACCCGCCTGGGTGAGGCGCTGACCGATAAAATGCGCGCCGACATGACTGCTGAAGGTGCGCCCCGCGACGAGATCGAGGCGCGCGTCATCCGCTCCCTGCGCCGCCTTGAGCAGGCTCCGGCCACCATTCTGCTCTGCCGTGACGTCAGTGCTGTGCGCAAAGACGACCCCGAAGAACACGTCATGGCCACGCAATCAGTCGCCGCAGCCGGATTACAACTGATGCTGGCCGCGCACGCTGAAGGCCTGGGGAGTAATTGGATCTGCTGGCCGCTATATGCGCCCGAAACCACGTGCTCAGTGCTGTCCTTGCCGGACACCTGGCAGCCGCAGGCCTTATTTTTTATCGGCTATCCGGACGAAGTACCACAGGCAAAAAAAATAAAACCTCTGGAGGAAATCAGCCGCCTCCGATAGGTTTTTGGAAGGGCGGAATTCTTGTGATGAAAATTGTAGCTCTGGCAGGTGGGGTCGGTGGTGCCAAACTAGCCCACGGACTGGCTTTGATCCTTCCGCCCGAAGACCTGACCGTTGTGGTCAACACCGGGGACGACTTTGAACATCTCGGGCTGTACATCTGCCCCGACCTGGATACAGTTTGCTATACCTTGGCCGGATTGGCTAATCCGGAGACCGGCTGGGGGCGCCTGGACGAAACCTGGCGGGCGATCGAAAACGTCGAACGCCTGGGCGGGCCAGGTTGGTTCCAGCTCGGTGACCGGGACCTGGGTACGCATCTGGAGCGCACCCGCCGCCTGCGGCAGGGTCAAGCGCTGAGTGAGATTACGCGCGATTTCTGTAACTCCTGGGGCCTTCCACACACAATTTTACCGATGAGTGACCAGCCTGTCGCGACGATTGTTGAAACCGTCGAACAAGGCGAACTCCCGTTTCAGGAATATTTCGTCCACCGAAAATGCGAGCCGCGGGTCAGGGGGTTTCGTTTTGATGGGATCGAGAGCGCACTGCCGGCACCAGGTGTTGTCAAAGCCATCCAGCAGGCCGAGGCAGTTGTTTTCTGCCCATCCAACCCGTGGGTCAGCCTCGATCCGATTTTGGCGGTAGCAGGCTTGCGATCCCAGCTTGAGTCGAAAAAAGTCATCGCTGTATCGCCCATCATTGGCGGTCAAACTGTCAAAGGACCAGCGGCTAAAATGTACGCCGAACTGGGCATCCAGCCCTCGGCCCTGGCTGTTGCGGATCACTACCACGACCTGCTGACTGGCTTCGTGATGGATAAAATCGATGCTGAAATGGAAAATGGCGTCCAAAACCTGAATTTACGCACCCTAGTAACCCAGACACTTATGAGTTCCCTTACAGTTCGCCAACATCTGGCACAAGATGTGCTAAACTTTATCGGGAGAATATAAATATCCATGACTATTTGGGCGATTGTCCCTGTAAAACCATTGCGGCGTGGAAAGTCGCGCCTGGCTGGCACATTATCGGAAGAAGAACGTGAAAAACTGAACCGTGATTTATTAGAACATACCCTGGCAACCCTGACGGATCTAAAAGAGATCGAACAGGTGCTGGTGGTCAGCCGCGATCCCGCGGCTCTGGCGATCGCCCGCGACCATGGGGCACGCACGGTACAGGAAGAAGGGGCACCTCAGCTGAACACGGCCCTCAAGCGAGCAACTGTGGTCGCCAAGATCTACGCCACACGAGGCGTGCTGGTCTTGCCTGCAGATCTGCCGCTGCTGACGCGGACGGATATTTTGTCGTTGATCGAGCGCGCGGAGAACCCACCGGTGGTGGTAATCGCCCCGGACCGGCGAGAAGAGGGTACGAATGCCCTGCTGATCTCCCCTTCGGGCTTGATCGAATACGAGTTTGGTCCCGGCTCCTTCGCCCATCATTGCGAACGCGCTATCCGCGCCGGTGCCCGCCTGGAGGTAGTCAACCTGCCATCCCTGGCTCTCGACCTGGATCTACCGGAAGACCTCGAGATGGTCGCTGAGATGGAGGGACATAATTTCGAAAAACCAACCATCATTGAAGAGACATCCTGAGCGACTGCGAGACCATCTCCCTATAACGCATCATTAGGGATTATCTTACTCGCAAATTTCAGTCCTCAATTGCCAAATCGCTCGACACACAAGTCGAGCGATTATTTTTTCTCTGCACCCAATCTGGATTCAGACGCTAGTTTTTTTAGATGCTATAATTAATAGTGTAGTAATTCACAAATTTCCAATCCTTATGTTAAGAGGTGTTCCATGAAGAGCAATGAAAGCATTAATGCCCTCACACTGACAAATCATCAACTTCAGGCGGAACTTCACAGGTGCGAATATTGCGAAGAAAAACCATGCCAGGAAGCTTGCCCGGCCAACTGTTCTCCGTTTGATTTCATCATGGCCGCGCGTGAGGGGAATCCATCCGATATACGGCGTGCTGCCGGCGAAATCATGCGCAACAACCCACTTGGCGGCGTCTGTGGATTGGTTTGTCCGGACACATTGTGCATGGCGGCTTGCACCCGCAAGGATTTCGATGGAGCAATCAATATTCCAAAAATCCAGGCGACCGTGGTCGAGATGGCAAAACGCCAGGGTGGAATTCCAAAATTCTCGACGACTAAACCCAACGGCAAGAAGATAGCCATTATTGGCGGCGGACCAGCCGGGCTCGGGGCAGCCGCCGCGTTAGCACAAATGGGTTACGCTGTAGACATTTACGAGGCGGGTAAGAAATTGGGCGGCATGTTGAATCTAATTCCTGACGACCGCCTGGATAAAAACGCTGTCGAGACAGATATCGAATTTCTGCTCTCACTTGGCCAGATCAGGACCAAAACCGAAACGAGGATCGATGACCCGAAATCCCTTTTAGGTCAGGGTTACGAAGCAATCTGCGTCACAGTTGGCCTGTGGAAGCCGATCGAGCTTGGCATCGAGAACGAAGACCTGGCGATCAAGATGGTTGATCTGCTCTCCGACCCGCAAAAATACCGATTCGACGGACGCGTGGCGGTCATCGGTGGTGGTGCAACAGCAGTGGACTGCGCGATCACTGCCAAAGCGCGGGGTGCCAGACAAGTTGGGATGTTCATGCTCGAGAAATTGTCCGAGATGCCGCTTACAGCGCGTGAACGGCAGGATTTGTTGGATTACGACATCGAGGTCAATGGACGCATGCGCGTGACACGCGTCCTTAAAGACACCCAGGGACTTTGGGGAATCAAGACCCTGAAGGTCGAACTGCCCGAAGACCAACCCTTCAGCCCGGCTGATGTCCGTGATGTGGACGGGACCGATTGCCTGTGCGCCGATATCAATGCGGTCATCATCTCGATCGGCATGCGCTCCAGCCTGTCGCGCGAACCCGCAGATGGCATCTTCTATGCTGGCGACATGCTGACCGGGCCAAAGACGGTTGTCCAGGCGGTGGCCTCGGGCAAAAATGCTGCGCTCGAAATTGATGCTTATCTAAACCAACAGCCCAAACCAGCCATCAAAAACGCATCCAAATCCTATTACGCCTTGCCAGGATTCGATCCTGTACCGGTATCCCTGGAGGCCGACTTTTTCGGACGCCCAATTCGTTCCCCTTATCTGCTCTCAGCTTCACCGGTCACGGATGGCCTGGAGCAAATGAATAAAGCCTACAAAGCTGGCTGGGCCGGTGGTATCATGAAAACCGCCTTCGACAACATTTCGATCCACATCCCGGCCGAGTACATGTTCAGCTTCGATCCGTACACCTACGCAAACTCTGATAATGTCTCCGGGCACCCGCTCGAGCGTGTCTGCCGGGAGATCGAACAACTCGTCAAGCAGTGGCCTGACCGATTGACACTCGGCTCCACCGGCGGACCAGTTACGGGTCACGATGAGAGCGACCGGGCCGGCTGGCAGTCCAATACCAAAAAGCTGGAAGCAGCCGGGGCGATGGGTATCGAGTATTCGCTGTCCTGCCCGCAAGGCGGCGACGGCACCGAGGGCGATATCGTCTCCCAGAACGCGGCCTTAACCGCCAAGATCATCGACTGGATCATGGAAGTCGGCGACCCGGACATCCCGAAGCTGTTCAAATTGACTGCGGCAGTCACTTCCATCGTACCAATCCTGCGCGCCATTCGGGGCGTGCTCGACATATACCCTAAAAAGAAGGCCGGCATCACACTGGCGAATTCCTTCCCAACCCTGGCATTCCGACCAGCTACCGGGCGCAAGTGGGAGGAAGGCGTCGTGGTTGGCATGAGCGGCGAGGGTGTGACGCCCATCTCGTACCTGACCCTGGCGAATGCCGTCCCGGAGGGAATCGAGATCTCCGGTAACGGCGGCCCAATGAATTACAAAGCCGCCATGAACTTCCTGGCGCTGGGTGTCAAGACGGTCCAATTCTGCACGATTGCCATGAAACACGGCGTTGGGATCATCCGCGAACTCGAATCCGGCACCGCCTTTCTGATGCAGGAACGCGGTATCCATTCCATGCGTGAGTTGATCGGTATCGCCCAGCCTGATCCAATCACGGACTTCATGGCGCTCCCCTCGCTGAAGAAAATTTCGAACATCGATCAGGATCAGTGCGTTTTGTGCGGAAACTGCGCCCGCTGCCCGTACCTGGCAATCGGTCTCGACGAGCAGGGCCATTTATACACAGATCCGGCGCGCTGCATTGGTTGCTCGATCTGCGCTAAAAAGTGCTTCGTTGGCGCAATCAGCATGCGGGAACGCACCCCCGCCGAACTTGAAATGTTGGTAGAGAATTAAAATAAATTAGGAGTAGACATGGCAACCAGATTTGAAAACGGGATTGTTGTAACGCTTGGCAAGCACAACCGCGTCATTTGGAACGGGGCGGTTGTCTCAGATGGAGATTCGATCGTGGCGGTCGGAGACGCAGCCGATTTAAAGAAGCGCTTTCCAGAGGCCGACACGGTGGACTGTACCGGCAAGATCATCTTGCCCGGCTTCATCTGCACCCACCACCATTTTTATTCCACCATGGCGCGTGGTATGGCCATCCCCGGCGAGCCAGCTTCAAATTTCGTGGAAATCCTGGAGCGCTTATGGTGGAAAGTGGACAAAGCCATTGACGGCGAGGACATCACACTCTCGGCGCAGATCCCCCTGATCGAGTGCATCCGCAACGGAACGACGACCATCATTGACCACCATGCTTCCCCCTCCATGCGCGAAGGCTCCCTCGACCTGATCGAAAATGCCGTACGAGAGGCAGGCTTGCGCGCTTCGCTGTGCTACGAGGTCTCGGACCGCAACCAACCCGGCGGCGGGATCAAGGAAAACGAACGCTTCATCAAGAAGGTTGGCAGGGGCGATGGTCAGATCGCAGCCATGATGGGTCTGCACGCATCCTTTACCTTATCTGACCAAACGCTCGAAACCTGCGTCGGCATCGCCGAAGACGCTGGCATCGGCTGTCACATCCACGTGGCAGAGGATGCCGCTGACCGAAAGGACTCGCTCGCTAAATACGGCGTACCGACCGTCGAGCGATTGCACAAGCTGAACGTCACAGGCGAAAAGTCCATTTTCGTCCACTGCGTCCACGTGGATGAATCCGAGATGGATACCATCGCCGCCACAAAAACCGCCGTGGTCCACAATCCCGAATCAAACATGAACAATGCAGTCGGTGTGACCAAGGTTTTGAAGATGCTGGAAAAGGGCATTTTGGTCGGGCTGGGCTCGGACGGCATGTCGTCGGATATGCTGGCCCAGATGCGTTGTGCTTACCTGCTCCACCGCCTCGACAACCATGACCCGCGCGTGGCCTTCATGGAAGCACCGCAAATGCTCCTGGGCAACAACGCCGACATCGTCGAGCGGCAGTTTGGGATCCGCGTCGGCGAACTGGCCGAAGGACGACCCGCCGACATGGCCATCCTGGATTACCAGCCGCCCACCCCGCTCAACGCGGACAACTTCCTCGGGCATCTCATCTTCGGCCTGGTTGATGCGACCGTGGACACCACCGTTTGCCGCGGCCAAATCCTGATGCAGAACAAGCAAATCCTCAGCATGGACGAAGAACGCATCGCCGCCCGCTCGCGCGAACTTGCACCGCAAATGTGGAAGCGGTTGTAGCGTCTCTGCACGATCACGAAATCAGCACTGTTCCCGCGTTTAAACGCGGGAACAGTGCTTTAATGGGATTTGTACCGATATGATACAATTCCGCTTTATCAGAAAAATCAAAAGGGTGATGGAGGTTAATTCGTGGAACGAGTAGCACTCTATCTGCAAGATTCGCATGATCTCCGCGACGGCCTGGATTACGTCCGTTATGCCGAGCAGCGTGGCTTTGAAGCCGTTTGGCAGGCGGAATCACGTTTGGTACGCGATGCCATCGTACCAATGGCAGCTTACGCCGCTGTGACCCAGAAAATCAAAGTCGGTTCGGGCGTGATCAACAATTGGACCCGCAACATCGGCCTGCTGGCCTCCACCTTCCTGACCCTGGACGACCTGGCTCCTAACCGGGTCATCTGCGGAATTGGTGCCTGGTGGGACCCATTGGCAAAGAACGTCGGCATCGAGCGCCGTAAACCCCTGACAGCCATGCGCGAGACGATCGAGGTGCTGCGCCGCCTGCTGAACCTGGAGCGGGTTACTTTTCACGGTGAGTTTCTGCATGTAGACGGCATCGAACTGGACGTGGTGCATGGACGTCGTGAGCCGCGCAATGTCCCGCTGATGATCGGCGCTACCGGAAACAAGATGCTGGAAATGACCGGCGAGATCGCAGACGGCTGTGTGATGAACTACTGCGTTCCACCCGATTACAACGATCGTGCGCTTGAATTACTGGAGAAGGGCGCCCAAAAAGCCGGACGCAAACTCGATGACCTCGACCGCCCGCAACTGATCGTCTGCTCGGTCGACCACGATCACGACACTGCCATTGACTATACCAAGATGCTCTTATGCCAGTACATGGCTCAACAACCGCATATCGCCAAGGCCTCCGGCGTATCGGATGAGGTGGTGCACGAGATCCAGTCCATTTTAGGCTGGCCGGCCTCCAAAGAACAGATCAACCAGGCCAAACACCTGGTCCCTGACCGGCTGGTCGATCGCATCACCGCTTCGGGAACGCCCGAGGAAGCGCGCACCAAGGTCAACGAGTACGTCAAACGCGGCGCCACCTGCCCGATCCTTTACCCGGTGGGAGGCAATTTCAAGCTGCTGATCGATACTTTTGCGCAGAAGTGAGGCAGCATGGCCACCTTACAACCCAATTCCCGTCACTGCTTCGTCTGCGGGCTTGAAAACCCGATCGGCCTGAAGCTGCGCATCTACCAAACCGAACCGGGCGTGATCGAGACCAGTTACACCGCGCCAGAACATTTCCAGGGGTATCCGGGCGTGCTGCACGGCGGCATCGTCGGCGCCATCCTGGACGAGATCAGCGGACGCTCCCTGATGGGGAACGATCCCGAGCATCCGCGTTTTTTGTTCACCGGCAAATTGGACTTGAAATACCGCAAGAACGTGCCGGTCGGCAAGCCTTTGCGCATCGTCGGCAAAGCCGGCCGGGATAAAGGCCGTGCCGCCGAAGCCTGGGCCGGGATTTACGATGCCGAGACTGGCGAACTGCTGGCCGAGGCCAACGCCCTGCACATCAATGTACCGCCCGATCAATTCGATTTGTCAAAACTGGACCAATTAGGCTGGAAGGTCTATCCGCTCGAGTAAATTGTCTTACAAATTCGCCATTTCGACAGGCATCTTGTTATAATAAAGATGCCTGTTTAATTTATAAGCCCAATGGAGAATCCATGATCAACGAATACCACCGTCCTGATACCATCGAAGAAACTTTAAGACTCATCGCCCGCCCCGATCCGCGCACCCTGCCACTCGGCGGCGGGACGGTGCTTAACCACAGCGGGGGCGAATCCCTGGCTGTCGTCGACCTGCAAAGCCTTGATCTGGACACGATCCAGGAGCGCGGCAACGACCTGGAAATCGGCGCGACCGCAACGCTGCAATCTCTATACGCAACTCCCCATCTTCCCGCTGCCTTACAGGCAGCCATCAAACTGGATACCAACTACAACCTGCGCCAGGTCGCAACCCTGGCTGGTGCGCTGGTCGCCTGCGACGGGCGCTCCCCGCTGGCGACAGTTTTCCTGGCGCTGGATGCCAAACTGACCCTGCAACCCGGGGACGAAGAAGTGACGCTGGGTAACCTGTTACCACTGCGCGAAGAGCTGCTGCGCCACCGGCTGATCACTAAAATTACAATCCTGCTGCAGGTCAAGCTGGCCTTCGAATCCGTTGCCCGCACACCCGCCGACCGGCCAATCGTCTGTGTTGCCATCGCGCAGTGGCCTTCCGGGCGTACGCGCCTGGCGCTGGGCGGGTACGGGAAAATCCCGGCACTTGCCATGGATGGCACTGAAGCCACCGGACTGGAAGTCGCCGCCCGCGACAGCTTCCACGAAGCCGCCGACGAGTGGGCCAGCGCTGAATACCGCCGCGACGTGGCCGCCACGCTGGCCATGCGCTGCCTGCAAAACCTGAGTTGACCTCATGAAATCTAATCGCTGGCTCATCCTGGGTCTGATCGGTTGTCTGCTGGTGGCTGGAGGCGCTTATTTCTGGGCCACCGGCCTGATGGATTCGCTTTACAACTTCCGCTCGCCGTTACATGCCAATCCACCCGCGCCGGGTCAGGCCATCGGACAACCGACGACCCGGCGGGTTGTGGTTGTCCTGATTGACGCCCTGCGGGCCGATACTTCGCTCAAACCGGAAGTAATGCCAACCCTGAATCAATTGCGGGACCAGGCTGCCTGGGCCACCATGCACAGCCAGGTGCCGTCCTATTCCGAGCCCGGCTACACAGTCCTGATGACCGGCGCCTGGCCGTACCTCAGCGACGGCCCGGCTATGAACCTGGATTACGCGGACATTCCCACCTGGACCCAGGACAATCTCTTCAGCGCCGCTCACCGCGCCGGTCTGAAGACCGCCGTTTCGGGGTACTACTGGTTTGAAAAACTCATCCCGCAGGATGCGGTCGATGCCAGCTTTTACACGCCTGGCGAAGATAAAATCGCCGACCGCGAAGTGGTCGATCAGGCTCTGCCCTGGCTGCAAAGCGGGGCTTACAACCTCGTGCTGATCCACATCGACCAGGTCGATTACGCCGGACACCACGAGGGGGGTCCGCGCGATCCGCGCTGGGACGCAGCCGCCACCCGTTCCGATGATTTGCTACGCGAAATCGTTTCGCAACTCGACCTCGAGCAGGATACCGTGATCGTACTGTCCGACCACGGCCAGATCGACCGCGGCGGCCACGGCGGCCAGGATCCGATTGTGTTATTGGAGCCGTTCGTCATGGCTGGCGCAGGCGTCAGGCCCGGCCGCTACCCCGATATGTACCAGGTGGACGTCGCGCCGACGGTTGCTGCGCTGCTCGGGACCAACCTGCCAGCGAGCAGTCAAGGCAATGTTCTGACCGAGATGCTTGCACTTTCGCCCGAAAAATCCGCAAATATCTCGGAGGCGCTCAACCAGCAACAAATGACCCTGTCTGACGCTTATCAAAAAGCTATCGGCTACCGGGTCGCACCGGACGCCGGAGAAAAGGACATCCTGGGCTACTATCAAGGGCTGATCGAAAAAGCCAGAAACACCCGGTTGGAGCACGAGCGTACCCCGCGTTTTCTTTTCGCCGCCATTTTAATGCTCATTCCCGCCATCCTCCTGGTCTGGAAGCGCAGCCGCATGGTCGCCTGGTTATTTGGTGGAGCTGGCATTTACCTGGTTTTGTTCAATTTCATCTATGCGGGGCTCGCCGGGCGGACGTACTCGCTCAGTTCGGTCGCCAGTTCAACCGATATTATTCTCACGACAGCCCTCATTTCCCTGCTGGCGCTGACGGTGGCCTGGCTGATCCTTTCCTTCAGCCTCAAAAATTTCAGAGCCCAACCCTTGCATGCGGCTGAGACGACCCTCGGCCTGACCTATGTCACCCTTTACCTGCTGGCCCTGCCGATCCTGTGGAGTTTCGCCTTGAACGGTGCACTGATCAGCTGGACTCTACCCGACTTCGCCAGCATGTTCCTGGGCTTTCTTTCGACTATCCAGAGCCTGATCGTCGCTGTGACAGGCATCCTCCTGACTGGCGTCGCAGCGCTCATCGCTCGGATTGTCAACCAAAAACCGGAGTTACGATGAACCTTACACTGCAAATCAACGGCATCCCTCACGACATATCCGCTGCTCCCGGCGAGACGCTGCTCGCCACCTTGCGGGAATTGGGATATCACGGCGTTAAATTCGGTGACGAAGATGGCGAAACCGGTGCGGACACCGTTCTGCTGGACGGAAGACCGGTCAATGCTGGATTGATGCTGGCCGCCCAGGCCGAAGGTCACCAGATCGCCACCATTGAGGCGCTTGGCGAGCACCCCCAACAGGGCTGGAAGACAACTGAAGGCCTGCACCCACTGCAGAAGTCCTTCGTCGAGACAGGCGCCATCCAATGCGGTTACTGCACACCAGCCCAAATCCTGGCTGCCAAGGCTTTGCTGGACCAGAATCCGAATCCCACCGAGGCCGAAGTCCGCCAGGCGCTTTCCGGCGTCCTGTGCCGCTGCACCGGTTACTTAAAACCGGTCCAGGCGGTGCTGCGCGCCGCTGCAGTCATGCGCGGGGAAGCGGTCGACCCGATCGAACTGGGCGGCATGCTCGACCTGGGCGGACCCACCCCATCTACGCCCGAGCCGCCCCTCGTAAGTGGTCCTTCCGGGACATTAACAGAAGTCCGCGTGGCCCCAAAAATCGTCACCGCCCCTGAAACGGACGGCTACCAAACCGTTGGTAAATCCGAACCAAAGGTGGACGCGGTCAAGCTGGTACAGGGCAAACCGGCTTTCACAGCCGACATCGAAAAGCGCGGCATGCTGGTGGCCAAAGTCCTGCACAGCCCTCTGGCACACGCCCGCATCAAGCAAATCGATGCCAGCAAAGCGCGCGCCCTGGACGGTGTGGCAGCCGTACTGACCTGGCAGGATATCCCGCGTGTGGTTTACTCGACTGCCGGACAGTCGGACCCGATCCCCGGCCCGCTGGATACTTTCTCGCTGGACAACAAAGTACGCTTTGTCGGCGACCGCGTGGCCTTTGTGGCAGCCGAGACGGCTGAGATCGCCGAACAGGCGCTCAAATTGATCGAGGTGGAATATGAAGAACTGCCTGCGCTGTTCGATCCCGAGCAAGCCATGCAGCCGGATGCGCCGCGCCTGCACGACGAACCGGAATTCGTCAATTTCGCCGATTCGGACCCGACTCGCAACCTGGCAGCCGAGATCCGGATTGACATCGGCGACGTGGAAAAAGGCTTCGCTGAAGCCGACCAGATCTTCGAAGGCATATATGAAGTGCCGAAAGTGCAGCAGGCGCACATCGAGCCGCACGTGGTGGTCACATATTGGGATGAAGACGACCGGCTGGTGATCCGCACCAGTACGCAGGTTCCCTTCCATGCGCGCCGCATGCTGGCCCCGGTCTTGAACCTGCCAATCAAGCGCATCCGCGTCATCAAACCGCGCGTCGGCGGCGGTTTTGGCGGCAAGCAGGAAGTCCTGATCGAGGACGTGGCCGCGCACCTGACCATCGCCACCAAACGACCGGTAATCTACGAGTACACGCGTGAAGAGGAATTCATCGCCTCACGCTCGCGTCACCCGATGAAATTATGGATGAAGACCGGCGTCAAAAACGACGGCACCATGACCGCCAACCAGATGCGCGTCCTGACGGATACCGGTGCTTACGGCTGTCACGCCCTGACCGTGACCGGCAATACCGGCCATAAGGCCATGGCCCTGTATGTCGGCGAGGGAGCATATCGCCAGGCACCCAATATCCGCTTCTACGCAGACATTGTCTATACCAACCATCCACCAGCCGGCGCTTATCGTGGGTATGGTGTCCCGCAAGGCTACTGGCCGGTCGAACGCCACATGGAGAAGATCGCCCGCGCCCTGAAACTGGACCCACTCGAATTCCGCCTGATGAACGCCATCCGTCCCGGTGAGCTACACCCCTTCAGCACCGCCTGGAGCGAGGGCCGCGAGCCGCGCCCTGAGATAATTTACACCGTCGGGTTGGAGGAATGCGTCCGCCAGGCGAAGGCTGCCATTGGCTGGGACCAGAAATACGGCGACCCTACCTGGCACGAACTTGGCCCACATCAACGCAAGGGCATCGGAGTGGCCATGGTCATGCAGGGCACAGCCATCCCCTACCTGGATATGGGCGGCGCCTCGATAAAAATGAACGACGATGGCTCCTTCAACCTGCTGATCGGCGCCACCGACCTGGGCACCGGCTCGGACACCGTGCTGGCCCAGATGGCGGCCGAAGTGTTGGGTGTGCCGCTGGAAGACATCCTTTGCTACTCTTCCGACACCGATTTCACACCTTTCGACAAGGGCGCCTACGCCTCATCCACCACCTACATTTCGGGCGCGGCGACGGTCAAGGCCGCCGAGCAGGTGGCCGAACGGATCAAGATCCGCGCCGCTAAAATGCTGGGCGAGGGGGTTAAACCGGAGCAGATCACATTGAGGGATCGCCGGGCTTCCGCGCCAGATGGTCGTTCGGTCACACTGGCTGAGGTAGCACTGGATGCGCTGCACCATGACGACCAGGAACAGATCATGGCAGTCGGTTCGTATATGTCGCCAGTCTCCCCGCCTCCCTTTGGGGCCCAATTCGCCGAAGTGACCGTCGATACCGAGACCGGACAGGTTACCGTCGATAAGCTGGTCATGGCGGTCGACTCAGGCGTGATCGTCAACCCGCTGACAGCTTCCGGACAGATCGAGGGCGGCATGACCCAGGCGCTCGGTTACGCCGTCTGCGAAGAAATGCGCTACCATCCGGACGGCTCGGCCATCGAACGCGATTTCACCAACTACCATATCTTCCGGGCGGATGAAATGCCGGAACTGACCACCATCTTTGTGGAGACCTTCGAGCCCAGTCACCCATTCGGCGTCAAAGCCGTGGCTGAGATTCCAATGGACGGGGTCGCGCCGGCAGTCGGCAACGCTGTACTGGATGCGGTCGGGGTCAATATCGACGACAATCCGGTCACCCCGGAAAAGGTTTGGAAAGAACTGAAGCGCAAAAAAGCATAAAGGAAGCGGTAATTGCGAAATGGAATTCATCAGTAACTGGCTTCAGGCATATCTAGGGATTGACCAGACGGCGCAACAAAAACTGCTTGTCTCGCTTTTTATCATAGCAGCTTTTTGGCTGATCCACCGTGTCCTGCATGCCAGCGTAACCCATCGCATTATCGACCTTGAACGACGCTATCAGTGGCAAAAAGCCTTAGGCTATACCTTCTCGATCCTTGGGGTACTCGCGGTCGGTTTGGTATGGATCGAAGGAGTGCAATATGCGACCACATACCTGGGTCTCCTATCTGCAGGTCTTGCCATCGCCTTGAAAGATCCGATTACCAATATCGTCGCCTGGATCTTCATTCTTTGGCGAAAACCCTTTGAGGTCGGGGATCGTATCGAGATCGGGCCTTATGCCGGTGATGTCGTCGACCAGCGCATTTTTCAGTTCTCGATGATGGAAATCGGCAACTGGGTCGAATCGGATCAATCGACTGGGCGCGTCCTCCATATACCCAATGGCCTGATTTTCACCAACGGCGTTGCTAACTACACGCATGGCCCTAAATATATTTGGAATGAAATCCCAGTGCTGGTCACTTTTGAAAGCGACTGGGAAAAAGCCAAGCGTGTCTTACAGGAGATTGCGGATTCACACGACATTTCGCAGAACGAGGACGCTGCCAGGGAATTCGAAACAGCAACGCGCAAGTTCCTGCTCAAGTATGATAAGCTTACTCCCATTGTTTATACTAATGTATTGGACTCGGGCGTATTGCTGACGATCCGTTATCTGTGCAAACCACGCCAACGCCGAGGCACAACGCAAGCTATCTGGGAAGATATTCTGCGCGCCTTTTCCAATCATGCGGATATCGACCTGGCTTACCCAACCACGCGTTTTTATACGCTCGAGAAATCAGCGAGGTAAATATGGAGCGTATTTTCGTCATAGGACATGTAAACCCTGATACGGATTCAATCGCGGCTGCCATGGGTTACGCCTGGCTGCTACGCGAACGGGATGGGCTGGATGCCATCGCGGCTCGTGCCGGCGCAACCAATCCCCAGACATCCTGGGTCCTGAAACGCCTCGAATTGGAAGCGCCGATGATATTAAACGACGCCTCGCCGCGCTTTGAAGCCGTCACCCGACGGCTGGATACGGCCACCCCGGATGCTCCCCTGCGCGACGGCTGGGCAATCGCTTCCCGCACCTGGGGCGTGGCGCCGGTTGTCAACGAAGACGGCTCGCCATTCGGCCTGATCACCGGCACCAGTTTGTTCAATTATCTCGGGCAGACTGTTGGCCCACATCCCAATCGCCAGGAAATGCGCATTGCTGAAATCCTTGAAATACCATGCAGCGAAGTCTGCAATATCGATGTACCCAAGTTCCAGTCCCATGCACGCATTCGCGATTCGCTCAACCGGGTCTTACGCGAGGAAGGCGATGACTTCTGGGTGGTTGATGATACCGGTCAGTACATTGGAGTTTGCCGCCAACGCGACTTATTGAACCCGCCGCGGCTCAACATCATCCTGGTCGATCACAACGAACCGCGCCAGGCGCTGGCCAATCTGGAAGACGCCGAGCTGCTCGAAATTCTCGACCACCACCGCTTAGGTAACCCGTCGACGCATGTGCCGATCAAATTCACGGTCGATATCGTCGGCAGCACCAGCACTCTGGTCTCCGAGCAGATCGAGGAAGCCGGCCTGTCCGCGCCACCGCAGATTGCCGGAATGCTGCTTTCCGGCCTGGTCGCTGATACCCTGATCCTGACCTCACCCACCACCACCGAACGGGACAAGAAGGCTGCCGATAGGTTAGGGCGCTGGGCCTTCGTCAAGGGAGGTGCGCTGGCGGGTGAGACGATCAAAGCGTATGGCAAGCAGGTTCTCAGCGCCGGCGCTGGACTCTCGTCGCGCAAGCCGGAAGAGATCGTCAGCACCGACCTGAAGGTATACGAATCCGGTGGTTACCGTTTTGCCATCGCCCAGGCCGAGGTGACCGACCTGTTGCAACTCACCGACCACCTGGACGAGCTCAACAAAGCCCTTGAGGGAATACGCGAACAGCGCGCCTTCGATTTTGCCATGCTGATGGTCACGGATGTGGTGCGCGGCTCAAGTCGTTTCCTGGTCACCAACGAACCGCCCGAATTGAACGACCTGCCTTATCCCAGGCAAAATGACGGCACGCGCCTGGCCGAAGGGGTGGTTTCGCGCAAGAAACAATTGCTGCCCGTGGTTCTGGGTTTACTGGAGCGATAAGCGCACTCCGAGACCGAACAGGCATGTCGAATCACAGCTGGAGTGGAAATTCTGATCCGGGGGGACGCCCAGCTAAATCCCTGCGATTCAAGAAACGCCGGAATTTTCGCCTGCCCTGCAGCCTGCTGATCGTGGGGACGCTCGCACTGTTATTCTGGTTGGTCCCAACCCCAAACAATTCACTTGATATCTACCGGCTTCAAGGTTTGACCACCCTGACACCGGCTCCTACACCTACTGCCTCACCGCGTCCAACCAGCGCACATGGTGGGCGCATCCTTTTCACATGTACGCGTGGAGAATACAACCAGATTTGCATGATCAACGCCGACGGCACCGGCTACGAGCAATTGATCGAAACCAACAGCAACGCCTATTACCCGACATATTCGCCCCAAGGCGATGTGATTGTATACGCGTCCAACCGCAATGGCAGCTTTGATCTTTACATGCTCATCCCGGAGAACCGAAAACAATTCCAATTAACCGAGGGGATTGGCAACGCCTTCTCACCGGATTTCTCACCGGATGGACAGCAGATCATCTTCCTCAATCGCGCTGCTGACGGTCCGTCCTCACTGTGGATCATGCAGCGCATGGGAGAGAATCCGCACCTGCTTTATGCCGGCCCAAACACGATTGTCAGTGCTGCCTGGGCGCCTGACGGCAAAACGATCGCCTTCGCGATGTCAGTCGACCAGCCCAACGCTTACGAAATCTTCCTGCTCGATGCTCAAAATCCCAAATCACCTCCTCGACGGATTTCCCAAGATTTGCAGGGGATCGGCGGCAGTATCAACTGGTCGCCGGATAGTAAGAATCTGGTCATCTATGCTGGCCTGCCAGGAGATAAAAATATTTATCGCCTGGAAATCGCCAGCGGCCAGACCACCCAGCTGACAAATGGCGGAAACAACGCCGCCCCATCCTACTCACCGGATGGATTTTGGATCGCATACAATTCCACGCGCAATGCTGACCAGGCGGATATCTATATCATGCGCTTCGACGGTCACAGCACGCGTCAGGTAACCCACGACCCGGAACCAGATTGGCAACCTCGCTGGCAACCCTGAGGACTTTAATGTTTATCGGATAAAATGGGAAGCATGAAATCCATTTATCAAGCACTCGCCGAACTCGAGCAAAATCACGAATCCGCTGCGCTGTGTACGGTTGTATCCAGCCAGGGTTCCACGCCGCGCCATTCTACCAGCAAGATGCTGGTCTATCCCGATGGCAGCTTCATCGGCACGGTCGGCGGCGGGGACCTGGAAAATCGCGTCCGGAATGAAGCCGGGATGGTCCTGGCTGATGGCAAATCGCGCTTGCTGCACTATAATATGAGCGATCCAGCGCGTGGCGATCCCGGTGTGTGCGGGGGACAAGTGGAGGTGTTTGTGGAACCGATCTTACCGCCCCCTTTACTTCTGGTGATTGGCAGCGGACATGTTGGCAAAGCCGTGGCCCATCTGGCGAAATGGCTGAACTTCCGCGTGGCCGTCTCGGACGACCGGCCAGAATTCTGTACCCCTGAAGCCGTTCCTGACGCAGATGCTTACTATCCAGTCCCGATGGCTAAATTACCGGATCAACTTAAAATTGACAACCAGACCTATATCGTGCTAACCACACGAGGTGTGACAACCGACGTGCCCGGGCTGCCAGCGTTGCTCGAGTCTCAGGCTGCTTACATCGGCGTGATTGGTTCAAAACGCCGCTGGGCGACGACCGTCAAGGAGCTCGAAGCGCGCGGCATTCCCAAGGGACAGATCAAACGCGTCCATTCGCCGATCGGGCTGGAGCTGCAGGCGGAGACACCGGAGGAGATCGCTGTCAGCATCCTGGCCGAGATTATCATGTTTCACAACGGTGGGACCGGCAAACAGATGAAGGCCTAGCAACTAAATTGGAACCCGTACGTAGAATTAAAATAGAACAGCGATATCTTGTAGACTGTATCTTCCTCGGCTATAATGAAATCGCGATTAAATAGATAATAAGGAGAGTACCATGGCCAGGATTTTTGACGTCATCGAATACCCGAACGAAATGGCGGACGAGATCGTCCACCGCTTCCCGGACGAAGGGATCGGTGATTATCGTATCGGCTCGCAGGTGATCGTACGTGAAGCCCAGTCCGCAGTGTTTTTCCGTGATGGGAACGCCCTGGACGTCTTCGGCCCCGGTCGCCACACGATTGCCACCGCTAACATCCCGCTCTTGATCGATTTTATTGGCAAAGCCTTCAACGACCGGACACCCTTCCCGGCGGAAGTCTACTTCGTCTCTCGCAAGGAATTCGCTAACCGCAAGTGGGGCACACCACAGCCTATCATCGTTCGCAACCCCGGCATGGGCCTGGGCGTAGCACTCCTGCAGGGCTTTGGCACCTATTCCTTCCAGATCAGCGACCCACAGCAGTTCGTCACGCAGATTGTCGGCACGCAGGGCGCTTACCGCATGGGTGAGATCGAGGAGCGCCTGCGCACGATGCTGCTCTCGAAACTCCAAGACCTCCTGGGCGAAACGGGTGCGAAGAACAGCGTCGTCGAGATGATTGGCCTGACCGAAGAACTCGGTGCGGGCGTACGCGCCAAGGCGCAGGATGACTTCGCAGCCATCGGTATGACCCTTAAATCGTTTTATATCGGCAACTTGAAACCCTCCGATAAATCAGCTCAAGAACTGCGCGACATGGGTATGCTCGACATGGCAACCTACACCCAGCTCCAGGCAGCTGACGCTATGCGCGACGCCGCCTCCAATCCCAGTGGCGGTGCTGGCCTGACAGCCGGTATTGGTGCCGGGATGGGCATTGGCAATTTGATGCAGCAGGCCACTTCGGGCGCGGTCGCCAGCCAGCAATCCGCAGCCGGTGGCGCAGCCGCCAACGATATGCCTGATGTGATGACCCCATCCGAGGCAGCCGCATTTTTGAAGGTCTCGGAAGAAGATGTGCTGGCTGCCATCAAGGATGGTGGATTACAGGCTAAAAAGCTCGGCAATGCATATCGCATCAGCAAAGAGTCTCTGGAAAAGTTCTTGAATAGCTAACCAGAATCCAGCAGAGCGAGTCGTTGACTCGCTCTGCTTTTTTTAATTAAGGGGGGTTATGAAATTTCAGCCAGGACGTCTGAGATGGAATCGAGAACGTCTCCGGCCAAGACCGAGGCGGTACCTCCCAAAACATCAGCCGCATACAGCCCGGCATGAGCGTGGATCCAGGCTCCGGCAACCGCCGCGGGGTAAGCCTCAACACCCTGAGCGCGCAGTCCAACGATCAATCCAGCCAGGACATCCCCGGTCCCGGCCCGGGCCAGCGCAGACGAGGCGACCGGGATGGTAGTCGTCCGTCCGTCTGGCGCAGCCACGATCGTGAACGCACCCTTGAGCACCAGCACATGCCCCCACTCCTTGGCATATTTGATCGCCATGCCCTGCCGGTCTGCCTGGATCTCAGCGGTGGGCAGGCCAGTCAAAACCGACATCTCTCCGGGGTGAGGGGTCAAGACAGCCGGGGCGGGCAGCAACTTGTGCCAGTTCTCGATTTTCGCCAACAACTTCAAGCCATCGGCATCGAAGACCATTGGCGGCAGCGAAACGCGATCGGCCTCTGACGATTGGGCTTCCTCGTGTACAAAGCCTATGTGCGCGGTTGACTTCTTTGGGGCGTATTTACCTTCCAACATATTCTGGATAAACTCTCTGGTGGTATCTTCCATCCCAAAGCCTGGGCCAACAAGCAGCGCGGTCGGCCGCTCAAGGTTTTTCGCCAAGACTTCGGCAGCGCTGGCAGAAATCACACCTATTTCATGCGGCAGCAAGACCCAGGTCGCTTCCGGGAATTGGCCAGCCAGCACCCCATGCAACAATGACGGGACCGCCAGGGTAACCAAGCCTGCGCCGATGCGGTAGGCGGCTTTCCCGGCCAGCAAGGCTGCACCGGTGAAATTAACTGAGCCCGCCACAACCATGGCAGTGCCGAAGGTACCCTTATGGGCGTCGGCCGGGCGCTCCGGCAAAATGGCTGCTACCGAAGCATCATCGGCGACTTCGTGCTGGATCGCATCCCATGTTTTCATTTTCTCAGGCAAGCCAATGTCGACCACTTTCAGTTCTCCCATCAGCTCAAAAGCCGGGAAGCGCAGCAATCCCTGTTTGACAGCCGCCATTGTGACGGTCAAGTCAGCCGGTATGCATTCCGGGGCTGCCTCCCCGCTATCCACGTCGACGCCAGACGGGCAATCGACAGCCACGACGTAAGGCGCCCAATCTGCTTCAAGAATGCTGCGTTGAGCTGCAGCCAATACATCCGCAATCTCCCCACGCAGTGGCAAATGAATACCCGTGCCAAGCAGGCCATCCAGCACGAGCGTACTGGTTTCCAAAAATGTCGCCAGCTGTTCGGAATGCTGGTCGTCCTCAGCTAAAATAATCTCACCGCCCGCCTGTTTAACGCGCTCAACCAGCGGATCGCCGCCCGCTTTACGCTTAACCAGATAGGCGCGCACGTTCCAATCGCTTAGGGCCAGGTGCGCCAACGCAACCAGCGTATCGCCTCCATTGTTGCCCGGACCGACCAGGCCGGTCACATCCAGATCCTGGTCACCGTCAATGGGTAATTCCAGGATCGCCTTGGTCAACCCAAGCCCGGCATTTTCCATCATCTGAGCATAAGACAGGCCGCTGACATCCGCCTCCTTCTCGATCGCACGCATTTCATCTACGGATACGAATTTCATTTTTTCCTCCGCGTTCATTTTAAAGATATTATCAAATCAGCCCCACAGGTCGTTGGCCATTTCATCCAACCCCAGGGCGAGAAGCTTTTCTCTCGTTGGCCGGCCCGTCTCCGGATCCCAGTTGCGAACAGTGTAATAGGCATCCAGCATGGAATGAAGATCCGGCACATGTCCACCTGCATAACCATCCGGGTAAGGTTCCAGCAGGGCTTTGGGTAATTTGTCATTCGCCCGACTCAGGCCCAGGCGGTTGTTGATCGCCCGTTTTAGATTCCAGCCACGTTCCCCGGAAAGCAGCATGTCTTCGATCGTCCAGTCCAGGCCGACCGCAGTATTGATCAAATCCCGGATGGTTTCCGCTGAGACATTTGAAAATAGACATAAAACCAGCGAGTCACACATGGCTCGGAAATCCTGATGGCGGGCCACATTGGCCGTCTTCTCCACCCCGGCTTGCGCATTAAAGAAATCCAGTCCAAGCGCTGAATCAGCCTGTCCCCAGTCGACCAGGAAATAATCCGATTTGTTGTGACAAGCCCCGCGTGGACTGGTAGCGTAGACCAAGGCCATGCCAGTGACGCCTCGCGGGTCGTGATACGCCACTTCCAGCCCATTCACCTGCACGGCTGCCTCTTCCACGCCAAAGTGCCTGGCAAAACCCCGCGAGCCTTGCGCCATCCATTCTCCAATTCCTTCACGCCTGGCAATCTTGTGAATGAGTTGCGCAACAGCCTGCGTATCGCCCCACGCAAGTGTCAGTCCATCCGTATCGGCTTCGGAGATTATGCCCATTTCGAACAGATGAAAAGCCAGGCCAATGGTATTGCTGGTGCTGATCGTATCCATGCCGTAGCGATCACACAATTCGCCCAAGCGGGTAATTTCCGACAGATCAGCGTTCAAGAGATTGGGTCCAAAGCCCACCACGGTCTCGTATTCGGGGCCTTTGCGTTTCTGACCATCATCCAGGCGCACAACGCGCCCGCAGGCGATGACACAGCCATGGCAGGCACTGATCCCGGCCAGGATGGTCTCGGACATGGTCGCACCCGAGACTTTATCAACCTCGAATGTGCCCTGGGAATAGTATTTCTTGGGCATGCTGCCCATGTAATGGGCATAATCCGCAATTCCGGCTGTCCCCAATTCAGTCGCCACCCGACTCACCGTATCGCTGCGCAAACCACGATTTGCTGCCGAGCGAAATCTTCCGAAGAGTTCTGGAGCCGCCAGCGGGATTTTTTTGGTCCCCTTGACGGCAATTGCCTTGAGATTTTTGGAACCCATCACGGCGCCAAGGCCGGTCCGGCCAGCGGTACGACCGTGATCGCAAAAAATTCCAGCAAAGACCACCTCGTTCTCTGCAGCCGGACCAATCACAGCAACATGCAGACCAGGCACGTTGAGCTCCCGCTTGACCGTTTCCTGGGTTTGATAAGTATCCTGCCCAACCAAATGAAGCGCATCCCGGATTTGAACCTGCCCATTATTAATCCAAAGGTAGACCGGATTTTCAGCTTTGCCCTTGATCCACAAGCCATCATAGCCGGCAAAACGCAATTCCGGGCCCCAAAAACCACCACAATTCGATTCGGCCCACAAACCGGTCGCAGGAGATTTTCCACAAACCACAAAACGCCCCACGGCCGGGCCAGCTGTCCCGCTTAAGGGGCCGTTCAGGAAAAGCAGAGGCGATTCTGGAGAAAACGGATCGAGCTCAAAGGTGAGCGATTTGTACAACAGGCGAGCCGCAAGTGAAGCGCCCCCCAGAAAGTCTCGTTCCCATTGCACTGGAATGATATACTCGCCAACCTCCCTGGTCGTTAGATCGATGGTTAAAACTGGTTGCATGACCTCGGCTCCCACTCCTTATAGATGGACTTAAAGGTTCAGCCACGATTATAGCTTTCCTCTCGTGAAAAAACCAGTTTACATGTCAATCAAGCTGCCAACAAACTGTCCACCGCAGCTGTCAATTCGGCCAGATTACGAACCAGGAGCACGGAATCGCAGAGTGGTGCGTATTGGTGCATATCGCTATCCCCCGAACCCCACTTATCCGGCGGCTCAGGATTGAGCCAAATCGTACGCGCGCTACGCCGAGCCATTTGTGAAAACAAATCCAGGCGAGGATCGTTGAAATTATTTCGGCCATCGCCAACCACGATCAACGTCGTCCGGCCATTGAGCGTATCCAAATGATCGTGAGTGAAATTCTGCAGCGAATACCCCAGATCGGTATTGTAATAACCCGAGGGCATACGCAACAAAACGCGTGAAACAGCTTCGCTGGTTTCTCCATCAGAGAAATCGGTTGAGATATATTCCAGATGATCGATAAATGCGAAGGCGTGCATTTTACGCACCTGTCCCTGTAAAGCATACAGGAATGCGAGCATCAACTCTGAAAAAAAACGCATGGAGGTGCTCACGTCGCAAATCGCGACAATACGCGGTTTGCGCGTCCGGTCGCGATGACGGATTTCGATCGGTACGCTCTGATGTTTCAAGTTGGCGCGCAGGGTTGCTTTAGCGTCCAACTGTCCGGTCTTGGCGCGCTTCTGCCGCAAAGCGATCCGAGTCCGCAGCGCAGCCGCCAAACGCTGTACCTCACGCTGGATCAGTTTCTTTTCCCGGTCTGAAAGCGAGCCAAAGGGACGGTTCAACAAATCATCCAATGCCTCGGTCGGCGGCTTTTCACTCAAATTCTCGACAATTCGTTCCCCTGCAAATTGCGCAACTTGTTGCCCGATCGACTGAAGGTTTTGCCGGATCAGATCCCGGATTTGCTCCAGGCGCTGGGAATCCATCCCCATTTCTGATAGGGTTTGCATCAATTCTTCCAAGGCTTCGCGGACTTGGGGAAATCCCAGCGCGCGTTGCATTCGCTGCGCCATCCAGTTCTGGTAACGCAAATCGTCCACATTGTTCAATCCAACCATCTGCGCCAACTGTTCCAGTTCATTACGGGTCAGTGACTTGCCCTGCAGCAGGCGTTCAAATCGTGCGCGCAAGCGCTGGCTCATCTGCCGCAAGGCATCAGCAATCTGCTGGGCTTCTTCAGGAGTCAAATCCGAAGACAGGTTGCTCATGGGTGGTTCGCCCTGTCCAAAAAACAGGGGAAATAATTTGTCAAAGGCAGCCAGATCGCGCGCATCCTTGATCAGGGTCGCACGCAAGCTGAGCCGGAAGGTGTCGCGATCCTGTACCCCCAGCTGATCGATTGCAGAGAAAGCATCCGCGCTCTCAGCCAGACTGACACGTACACCACTCGCCCTTAGGGCGGCAATCAATTTCAGGATACGCCCTTCCATGCGCTTACCAGCTTTCCTTAATTACCTGAAAATCTGCCAAGTTCGTCGATGTTGGGCGTGGAAGGGCGGGAGGGAGGCTGCATCAAGCGCCTGGCTTTGGCCAGATCTGTTTCATGTTTCAACAAGACACTGATAGTCTGGGACAGCGTTTTGTCATCAAGCTGATCGGCATTGAGGGTTACCAGGGCTTGCGCCCAGTCCAGCGTCTCGCTGATACTGGGTGATTTTCGCATGTCAGCCCGGCGCAGACGCTGCACGAGTTCAACCGCCTGGCGCGCCAACTTGGAAGCCAGCTTCGGAACCTTCAACCGGACGACAGCCAGTTCTTCTTCCAGGTTTGGGTAATCAATGAACAGGTAGAGACAGCGCCGCTTGAGGGCTTCGCTTAATTCGCGCGTGTTATTGCTGGTTAAAACCACAAAAGGGCGGTGGCGTGCAGTCAAGGTGCCCAGTTCAGGGACGCTGACCTGAAAATCGCTCAGCACTTCCAGCAAAAAGGCTTCGAACTCGGCATCCGCACGATCGATTTCGTCGATCAATAATACGGTCGGCTGCTCGCTCAAGATTGACTTGAGTAACGGTCGCTGCAGCAGGAAGCGCATCGAGAAGAAAACATCCTCCTCGGCTGCCAGTCGATCGGCGGCTTCGCTCAGGCTGCCGGCCTGCGCCAGCGTTTCCTGCAATTTGTCGCGTAAGAGCTGGGTGTAGAGCAGCTGCTTGGCGTATTCCCATTCGTACAATGCCTTCGTTTCATCCAAGCCTTCGTAACACTGTAAACGGATCAATTCCCGGTCGGTGGCTCCAGCAATGGCTTTCGCCAGCTCGGTCTTTCCCACCCCAGCCGGTCCTTCCACCAGAAGTGGTTTGCCAAGCTGTTGCGCCAGATATACCAGGGTTGCAATCTCATCACTGGCGATATATTTTTGTTCTGTTAAGGATTCTTTCACAACTTTCGCATTTTCAAACCGCGGTACGGTCATGTCGCTTCTCGCATTCTTTTCCTAACGGCAGGTTGAATTGGAGTAAGTATACCCAATTTCTTGTGCCAGGTATATTAAGTATTATTAAGAGTGCCGGAGAGATCTCCGGCACTCTTAATTTCGCAAAATCAAATTAACAAAATATTTCTAATTCAAACGATCTCGTCTGTTACCTCGCGCGCACAGCGGACAAAATCGAGAACGGTCGGAACATTCCGCATCATGTAAGCCATACTGCCTTCAACTTGCAAACGGCGCGTCATCATTGCTTGCATTGGATCCAGCTTGCCCTGCACAATTCGAGCGAAGTTATTATATTTGGCTTTCAAAATGAAAGCCGGTTTATCATCCCCGCCGCATTCACTCAGGACTTCGGTCTTGCGGCAGCTCCCATGCCATAAATCGAGGTAAAAAATAACCTGTTCCTTCAAATTATCTTCGGGCTCAATTACGAAACAGATATCACCTTCCCAGTTTTTGGCAATCTGGGCATACCTGTCATCGTTATTCAATTTATTTTCGAAATTTGCGAGCCATTCTACACTTGGAAAGACAGGGGGCATGCTCTCCTCCTTTTGAAGTTGGGCTATTTTACCACTTCTCTAATAAATTAATAATTTCTAAAAACTCGCACATTTCTCTTGCATAATAATAAAAATTCGTCTATGCTTAGATTTGAAAACGCGACGCTGTCGCCATCAGAAACGGCCTGTACCACCATCAAAAGGAGAGAGAAGATGAAAAGATTTTCCCTAATTCTCAGCTTTTTAGTTCTAGTAGGCGTTTTAATGACTGCCTGTGGGCCAGCAGCCACACCGACTGCAGCCCCCGCTCCAGCAGCCACCGAAGCTCCAGCCTCTGGGTTACCCGATTTGGGTGGAAAAACCATCGCAGTAGCTGTGGAAAACGCCTATCCGCCTTTCAACAGCATTGATCAGAACACGAATCAAGGCGTCGGTTGGGATTACGATGCAGTCACCGAAATCTGCAAGCGCCTTAATTGCGTCCCCGAATTCAAGCAGGCGGCCTGGGATGGCATCTTCCCCGCCATGCAGGCCAATGAATTTGACATGCTGGCTGACGGCGTTACCTACACCGATGAGCGCGCCAAAATCGTTGACTTCTCCGATCCGTATGTGACCGTCGGTCAGGTGTTGCTGGTTCGCGCCGATGATACCCATACCCTGGATGATTTCAAGACCAACGCCGATCTAAAGGTTGGCACCCAGATTGGTACGACCAATGAAATCGTTGCCAAGGACACCTTCCCGGACAAGGAAATTCAATCCTTCGAGGACTTTGGCGCAGCCGTGTTGGCTCTGATCGCCAACGACATCGATGCTGTTGTAATCGACAATGTCTCTGCTCTTGGCTATATTGGCGAGAACGAAGGCAAAATTAAAGTAGGGGCGCAGATCACCTCCGATGAGAAACTGGCTTTTGTGTTCCCGCCCGGAAGCGACCTGAAGGATCCCGTCAATGCTGCCCTGGCATCCATGAAAGCTGACGGCACATTGGACACCCTGAACAAGAAGTGGGGCTTGACCCAGTAACATTTCAATATCGCCGTTTCTGACTCTGGCAGGATGGGGGTTACTCCTCCATCCTGCCTTATCTAATTCTGTTCGGGGAGCGAAATATGGAAGCTGTAAAGGGAATTGATAATCCCGAAATGTCCACTGGCAGGTTAAAGATCGGGAAGTGGCCGTGGTGGGCAATCGTTCTGGTCGGGTTGGGCATCCTGTTCCTGTATCTGATTTTAGCCGCCCCGAACTACAACGATACGTTCATCTACCTGACCCAAGGTATCTATACCACTCTACGGATAACATTTTTCTCCTACATTATCGCGACTGTGATCGGACTCCTGGCAGGTTTGGCGCGTGTGTCTAAAAATGTTTTTCTCTTTAACATTTCAACGCTCTATGTTGAAACCATCCGCGGCATTCCCCTGGTAGTGTTATTGCTTTACATCGCCTTCGCTCTTTTCCCGGTCTTCGTGCAGGTAGTGCAAGGGATTGGAACGTGGGGGATGGGCGTTGCGCCGACCTGGGGTATGTTCCAGAGTTTATCGACTTTTTCCATCCGGGTTATCCCGATGGAGGGACGCGCCATTATCGCGCTGGCGATCGGCTATGGCGCTTATGAAGCAGAAGTCTTCCGGGCCGGCATCCAATCGATCGGTAAAGGTCAAATGGAGGCTGCGCGCTCCCTCGGCATGACGTATTTCATGGCCATGCGCTTCGTCATCCTGCCACAAGCTGTCCGCCGTGTTTTACCACCTCTGGGCAATGACTTCATTGCCTGTTTGAAAGACTCATCCCTCGCTACCGTCCTGGCTGTCAACGAGTTGACTCAATTAGGTCGCCTGCGGCGAGCCAGCACATTTCGCGTCTTGGAAACCTTCAACGTGGTAGCTTTCCTATATCTTTCGATGACTCTCTTGCTCTCTGGCGTTGTACGCTGGCTGGAGCGCAGGATGAAAATCGAAGAATAGGCTGTCCGTTATTTGCGCCAGAAAACTTAACTCATCACGTGGCTAAAATTAATAAAAACCCCCGTTGGGTGTTAACGGGGGTTTTAGATGCGCTGGGAGGGACTTGAACCCTCACGCCTTGCGGCACATGGCCCTCAACCATGCCTGTCTGCCAATTCCAGCACCAGCGCGAGCAGACGTATTATAATCACGTTCAGAAGCCTGTCAACCCAAAGCTCAAAATCTGTCGGGAGGAATCATGACTCGTATCGTAGTAGACGCCATGGGGAGTGACAATTATCCGCAACCGGATGTGGAAGGTGCCTTACTGGCTGCGCGTGAGTATGGGGTGGAAATCATCTTGGTTGGAGACGAATCAAAGATCAAACCAGTGCTTGATGCGCTGAACCCGGGTGCTTTACCAATCCGTATTGTCCACGCTCCCGAAATGCTGACCATGGAAGACAAGGGCGAAAAACTGGCTTTCAAAGCCCGCCACAAGGAAGCCCGGAATTCGATGGCCGTGGGGATCGATCTGGTTAAAAATGGCGAGGCGGATGCCTTTGTCACCGCAGGCAACACCGGCGCAGCCATGGTCACTGCCCTGTTCCGGCTGGGACGAATGCGCGGGGTGGACCGGCCTGCAATAGCGCCTGTCTTCCCGACCGCTACCGGCTCCTGCGTTGTGCTGGACATCGGCGCCAATCCGGATTGCAAACCGGAGAATCTGGCGCAATTTGCTATCCTTGGCAGCATTTATGCCGAGAAAGTGCGCGGCGTCGAACATCCCAAAATCGGGCTGGTCTCTAACGGTGAGGAGGAAGGCAAAGGGAATGAACTGGTCCGGGCCGCCACACCGCTGTTAAAGGCTGCGGATATAAACTACTACGGCAATGTAGAGGGCAAGGAAGTCATCGGTGGTAAAGTGGACGTGGCCGTAACCGACGGCTTTGTCGGGAATGTCATGCTGAAGACATCCGAGGCTGTAGCAAAACTTATCGTTGATGAGATCAAAGAGACGATCAAGAACGGTAATCTGGCTACCAAAATTGGTGGCCTGCTGGTCAAACCTGCGCTCGGCAGCATTAAAAAGGTGCTTGACCCGAGCGAAGAAGGCGCCGCGCCGTTGTTGGGCGTCAATGGACTGGTCTTCATCGGCCACGGCCGCTCAGATGCCCTGGCCATTAAAAACGCAGTGCGCGTTGCTAAGAATGCAGCCGAGGCCGGGGTACTCGACTCGATGCGCGCTGCCATCGAACACAGTTTGAAAAAATAAATTTATCAGGACAAACAGATGAAAATCATTAAGAACGAAAAACTGATTAAACGCAATTCTCAGCTTGGTATGATCACCAGCCTGGCTGGCGCGGCCGTACTCGTGGGCGGATTTGTTTTGGGACTTCGCAACCAGACTGCGGAATATGTAACCTGGCTGTGGACCGCTCTGCTGGTCGGCTTCCTGCTGACCCAGGTTGGTTTCTACTTCACCAATCGCTGGGGACGCAAACCAAGCCTGGACGAACAGATCGATACCGGCCTCAAAGGCTTGAGTGGCGAGTACAGCATTTACCATTACATGACACCTGCAGATCACGTGCTGGTCGGACCTGCGGGTGTGTGGGTGCTACTGCCCATGTACCAAACCGGAACGATCATCTACTCTAAAAACCGATTCCGCCAGAAATCCAGCGGGCTGCTGCACAGCTATATGCGCATCTTTGGGCAAGAGGGGATCGGTCGCCCTGAGTTGCAAGCTGACGGAGAGATCGGTGGCCTGCAGCGCTATCTGGCAAAAAACATGGGTGAGGATGAAATTCCTGAAATCAAAGCCGCGCTTGTCTTTACCTCAGACAAAGCGGTCCTGGAAACCGAGGGAGCGCCAATCCCGGCCATGCCGCTCAAGAAGATCAAAGATTATATTCGCAAACAGGCCAAGGAGATTTCTTTCCCAAAAGCGCAGGCTGAAAAAGTCACAGCCGTTTTACCCGAATAGACTGGGAATGTCACTGCGCAGGCGTAGACCGCCTGGAGCAATTTCACGCAAGACGCGACTTGAGATTGCTTTGCTCGTTTAGAGCGTGCAGTGACATTTGTGTTTACATGGTACACTTGTTCTATAATTTGCCAACATAAATGTATTCCATCTTCGAGAGAATTTAGAAACATGACCATTCAAACTTTGGGCGCAAGACGCCCATGACCGCCATCGTCGCCGTAGATATCGAAACCACCGGCCTGGATCCCGAGCGCGACGTCATCATTGAGATCGGTGCAGTCCGCTTCAACGGGCCACGCGTCGAGGCCGAATGGACGACACTGGTCAACCCCGGTCGCCATATCCCCGAATTCATCAGCAACCTGACGGGAATCAGCGACGAGATGGTCCGGCAGGCACCACAGCTGGCCGATACCTTACCCGAGCTGGAAGCCTTCGCCGGGACCCTGCCGGTCGTCGGCCACAACGTACGTTTTGACCTGGGTTTCCTGCAAAGAGCCGGCCTGTTCGCATACAACGAGGTGATCGACACCTACGAACTGGCTGCGGTACTGCTGCCCTCCGCCAGCCGATACAACCTGGGCGCGCTCGGCCAACTGCTGGGCGTCCCGCCCCATGTTACGCACCGCGCCCTGGACGATGCCCACACCACACATGCCGTACTCGAGCGCCTGCAGCAGCGCGCCCGCGAACTGCCACTCGACCTGCTGGCCGAGATCGTACGCTTGTCCGAGCCGCTGGAGTGGGATGCGTCCTGGGTCTTCCAACAGGTACTGCGTGCCCGCTCGCACGAGGGCGTAAAGGCCAAAAAAGTGCGTGGCGGATCGCCTGAAGCCCTGACCGGAACCACCGAGAAGAACATTCCCCCGCTCCAGCCCGTTTCCGAACCGATGAGCCTGGACCCGGAAGAAATCGCCTCAATCCTGGAATACGGCGGACAGTTTTCGCAGTATTTTGAAGCCTTCGAGCAGCGACCGGAACAGGTGGAAATGCTCAAAGTCGTGACCGAGGCCTTATCAACCGGACGCCACTTGATGGTTGAGGCGGGAACCGGGGTGGGCAAGTCCTTCGCCTACCTCATCCCGGCCGCCTTATTTGCGGTTCAGAACAACACGCGCGTGATCGTCTCCACCAACACCATCAACCTGCAGGATCAGCTGATTAAAAAAGACATTCCCGACCTGCGTGCCGCGATTGGCCTGGACGGCAGTCAACCAGAATTACCGGAATTACGCGCCAGCGTGCTCAAGGGTCGCTCGAATTACTTATGCCCGCGCCGCCTGGATTTCATGCGCCACCACAGCCCGGCGACCAAAGAAGAAATGCGCGTGTTGGCCAAGGTGCTGGTCTGGCAGTTGGAGAACCCCAGCGGCGACCGCAACGAAATCAATCTGACCGGTCCAGCCGAACGGGACGTCTGGACGCGCATCTCAGCCGAGGATGATGCTTGCGGCGGCGAGACCTGCGTCAAGCGTACGGGCGGTGCCTGCGCTTTTTATCGCGCCCGACAGGCAGCCCAGACCGCGCACATCCTGATCGTCAATCACGCTCTGCTGCTGTCAGACGTAGCCAGTGGCAGTCACGTGCTGCCGGCATACGATTATCTGATCGTGGACGAAGCCCATCACCTGGAATCAGCCACCACCAGCGCCCTGTCCTTTCGCCTGACGCAATTCGACCTGGAGCGTATGCTGCGCGAGGTCGGCGGTTCCTCATCCGGCGTGCTGGGCCGCCTGCTGATGGAGACCAGCGAGGCCTTGCGCCCGTCCGAACAGGCGCTGTTGGCGCAGCAGGTCAAACGCGCGACCGACATGGCCTTCCGCCTGGAGCAACTGGCACGCGAGTTCTTCGTGATCCTGGGCGAATTCGTTGCCTTCCAGCGCGAGGGGCAGCCGCCCAGCAATTACGCCTGGCAGGAACGCATCCTGCCTTCTACACGGACACTGCCCGGCTGGGAGGATGTCGAAATGGCCTGGGACCAGACGGGTGAAACCCTGGCACTGCTGCTCAACACCCTGTCCGAACTCTACAAAGAAGCCTCCAGCCTGTACGCTGATGGGCTCGAAACGATCGAAGACTCGATGAGCGATCTTAGCAACATCTACCGCCGCCTGAGCGAGGCCGAGGCCAACATCCGCGGCATGATCGCCGAGCCGTCCGAAGCGCAAATCTATTGGATCGAGGTCAAGCCGAACAATAATTCACTATCCCTCAATTCAGCACCATTGCGGGTCGGGCCACTGATCCAGAAATACCTGTGGCATGAGAAAGCCAGCGTGATCCTGACCTCCGCCACGCTGACCACCCACGGCTCGTTCGATTACATGCGCAATGCACTGAGCGCCGAGGAAGCCGATGAGATCGCGCTCGGATCGCCCTTCGATTATGAAAGCTCCACGCTGCTGTTCCTGCCGACCGACATCCCCGAGCCGAACGCCCGCGGATACCAGCAGGCCGTGGACCGCAGCCTGGTACAGTTGTGTTCCGCCAGCGGCGGGCGGGCGCTGGTGCTGTTCACATCTTACGCCCAACTCAAGCGCAGTTCGCAGGCTATCAGCGGTCCGCTGTCACAACAGGGTATTTATGTCTACCAACAGGGCGAGGGAGCTTCACCGAACACACTGCTCGAATCTTTCAAAGCCACCGAACGGGCGGTGCTGCTCGGCACACGTTCCTTTTGGGAGGGCGTGGACGTGCCCGGGGATGCCCTGTCTGTTTTAGCAATTGTCAAGCTGCCCTTCGATGTGCCCTCTGACCCGCTGATCGCGGCCCGCTCCGAAACCTACGAGGATCCCTTCGGTGAATATTACCTGCCCGAAGCCATCCTGAAATTCCGCCAGGGCTTCGGACGCCTGATCCGCACGCAATCCGACCGCGGCGTGGTAGTGATCTACGACAAACGCGTTATGACCAAGCAGTACGGGCGCTATTTCATCGAATCGCTACCGCAGTGCACCTTGCGGCAAGGCTTGCTGGGACAGCTGCCCAAGCTGGCAGGTCAATGGCTTGGGGTGTAAAGAATCCAAAAAATCGGCGACTGATCAGTCGCCGATTTTTTCTTCCGAATAACGAACTTCCTTAGCGAATCTTGAACATCTGGGTCAGCTTCATGGCCAGGTTCAGGTCGCCGGCCAGTTTAAGCTTGCCCTGCATGAAAGCCTGCATGCCGTCCAATTCACCGGTGAAGATCTTGACGTAGTCGCTGGAGTCGGCGGTCAGGGTCATCTTGGGGGCTTCGTGCACGCCCTGCTTGACCTCGACCTTGTCGTCTTTGATGGCAGCATACCAATCACCGGGTTCGTCGCCGGTAAATTTGAACTGGATGACCGCATCCAGGCCGGGGGCTTTCTCCGGCAGGAATGCGCCGGGCATCTTGGACATTAAATCTGAAATCGTGAGTGGCATTTTATCGTCTCCTTATCTGATGGGGTCCGGATGATCAATTTTGCAGGTTTTCAAATACCGCCGCAGCGCCCATGCCGCCGCCGATGCACATGGTCACCATGCCATATTTGGACTTGCGGCGGCCCATCTCGTACAAGGCTTGCGTGGTCAGCTTGGCACCGGTGCAGCCCAACGGATGACCCAGGGCAATCGCCCCGCCGTTGACGTTAACCTTCTCCTGGTCGAGTTCCAGCGTGCGCAGCACCGCCAAAGACTGGGCTGCGAAGGCTTCGTTGAGCTCAAACAGATCGATCTCGTCCTGTTTGAGCCCGGCTTTCTTGAGTGCCTTGGGGATGGCAACCACCGGGCCAATGCCCATCAATTCGGGTTCGACGCCGCCGACTGCGAAGGCGACAAAGCGCGCCAACGGCTTCAGGCCCAGCTTGGCAGCCTTCTCCGCCGACATGATCACCACGCCCGCTGCGCCGTCCGACATCTGGGACGAATTGCCAGCCGTGGCCGTGCCACCTTCCTTGAAAGCCGGTTTGAGCTTGGCCAGCGCTTCCAGGCTGGTATCGCCCCGCGGACCCTCGTCACGCTTGAAGGTAAACGTCCGCGTGACCTGCTTCTCATCCTCGTCCAGTTCAACAATCTCGACCTCAAGCGGTACCAGTTCCGGATCAAACAAGCCTGAATCCACCGCCTTGGCGGCCTTCAGGTTGGAATTCAACGCAAAAACGTCCTGGTCTTCGCGGGTGACCTTGTACTTTGCCGCTACATTTTCAGCTGTCAAACCCATGTTGGTATAGTAGCGTGGCAAATCCTGGGCGAAATATGGATTAGGCGAAAACTTATATCCCGCCATCGGCACCATGGACATTGATTCAGCGCCACCTGCGATGGCTACCTCAATATCACCGGCCATGATCGCGTATGCCGCATGGGCGATACTTTGGACACCCGATGAGCAATAGCGGTTGATGGTCTCGCCGGGAACTGAGGTCGGCAGGCCTGCGCGCAGCGCCACCATGCGGGCCATGTTCATGCCCTGTTCGCCTTCCGGGAAGGCACAACCCAAAACCACATCATCGATCTCGGCCGGATCGAGGTTCGGTGTACGCTTGAGCAGTTCCTTGACCACACTGGCCGCCATCTCGTCTGGCCTGACCGTGACCAAAGAGCCTCGCTTGGCTTTGCCAACCGGGGTGCGTACCGCACTTACAATTACAGCTTCTCTAGTCATCTCATACCTCCTAGTTGCGCAACGGTTTGCCGGTGTTCAGCAGGGACCACATACGTGCCTGAGTCTTCTCCTCGCCACACAGCGACAGGAATGCTTCACGCTCCAGGTCGAGGATGTATTGTTCGCTGACCCAGGCCGGCTTGGTCAAACCGCCACCGCTCATCACATAAGCCAGTTTTTGAGCAATCTGCAAATCGTATTCGCTGATGTAGCCGCCGGCTTCGAAGGACCAGGCGCCGACTTGCAACGCACCCAGCATGTCACGCCCGGCAGCGTAGATTTTCTCAGGTGCCGGCGGATGATAGCCGCTGGCCACCAGGTGCAACACTTCCTTTTTAGCTTCAGCCAGCAAATGACCGCGATTCATCACGACCCGATCGCACCCACCCAAAATTCCCATCTGGCGGGCTTCTTCGGCGCTGGTTGCCACCTTGGCCTGCCCGATCTGCAAAAATGCGCGCTGCAAGAAGGGCAGGACTTCAGCGTCCGGCGTTTTCATGGGCGGGTTGATGACCCGACGCATGATCTCCTTCGTACCACCGCCCGCCGGGATGACACCCGCACCCAGTTCAACCAGGCCAATGTATGTTTCAAGCGAGGCAACCACACGCGAAGCGTGCATGGTCACTTCGCAGCCGCCGCCCAGAGCCATCCCAGCCGGGGCGACCACGATTGGCTTTGGCGAGTAGCGCATACGCATGTTCAGGTTTTGCAGCTTGAGGACTGCCTGGTCGAGCGTATCCCACATTGCTTGTTGGGCCGCGACCACTACCATGAAGAGATTGGCACCTGCGCTGAAATTATCCGCTTCATTCCCAATCACCAGGCCGTCAAAATCGGTCTCAGTACGGTTCAGGGCCTCAGTCACGACCTCAAAGATATCATCATCGAGGGCGTTCATTTTAGTGTGGAACTCTACCAGCCCCACGCCATCACCAATGTCATATAACGAGGCACCTGCGTTCTCGCTGATGGTTTTCTTGGAGGCTTTCAACTCCGAGAGCAGCACCAGGCCGGGGGTAAACGCGATCTTGGTGTATTTCTTCTGGGTGACGTCATAGACACCGATCTTGCTCTTACCGGAGTATTGATAGAAGGTTTTATTTCCAGCCTTGAGCATGTCTTCCACCCAGGCAGCAGGAGCGTAACCTGCGGCTTTCATCTGTTCGACCACCTCTTTTACGCCCAGCATGTCCCAGGTCTCGAATGGACCCGCTGCGTGCCCAAAACCCCAGGTGATGGCATCATCAATCGGTTTGCCGGTGTCAGCCACTTCCGGCAATAGCACCGAAGCATATTGAAAACCCTGATAGGTCAAGGCTTTGACCAGCTCCGCAGCTTTATCGCTCTCGGCCAGCAGCGCTTTTAGACGCTCGCCCAGGTCTTCGATATCCTTGACTTTGCCGATTGAATCAAAACGCGGTTTCTCAGACGGGGTATGCTCGAGTGTTTTCAGGTCTAATGACCAGAATTCTTTCTTGCCGCCCTCGCCCTTGACCTGCTTGTAAAAACCGACCTTGGTCTTGTTGCCGAGCCAGCCACGTTCGACCATGGTGGCTATCAACTGATTAGGCGCTTCGGCTGTCAGATATGGCATCGCGTATTTATCATGCGGGATCGCCGGGGTCAGATTCTTGCCGACATGCTCCCAGACATCGATGCCGACCAGGTCAATCAGCCGGAAGGTTGCCGTCCTGGGACGTCCCATGAGCGGACCGGTGATGGCATCCACTTCATCGACGGTGTACCCGTGCTTGAGGATGTAATCCAGCGCAAAAGCACCTGTGCCAAAAGCAACACGATTGCCGATGAAGTTGGGTGTGTCCTTGCACAGGACAGTTCCCTTCCCCAGCCGGTACTCGCCAAAATGCCTGACAAATTCGATCACTTCCGGCAAAGTATCCGCGGTGGGAATGACCTCGAGCAGCTTTAAGTAGCGCGGTGGGTTGAAGAAGTGCATACCCAGGAAGTGCTGCCTGAAACTCTCCGAGCGGCCCTCAGCAATATCCTTGACCGGGATCCCGGAAGTGTTGGTGGCAACGATGGAAGTCGGTTTGCGGACCTTGTCAATCCGCGCCATCAGACCCTGCTTGATCTTCAGGTTTTCGATGATGACTTCCAGGATGAAGTCCGCTTCCGCCACTACCTCAAAATCGTCTTCCAGGTTGCCGGCTTGAACCAGCGTAAACTGGTCGGACGAGGCGAACGAAGCCGGGCGGGATTTTCTAGCCGCCTCCAGACCAGCGTTGACAATCTTGTTGCGGGCAGCCTTATCCCCCGCCGGGGCTCCCTTTGGAAGGATATCCAGCAGAGTTACAGGGATGCCGGCGTTGGCCAGATGGGCCGCTAACGCCGCACCCATTGTCCCTGCCCCCACCACCACAGCTTTTTGAATGTGGTATTTCATGTTTCCTCTCCTTCGAATGGGAAACCGGCATCCGGCAACAAATCTCGAATTCCGGATAACGATTCCCAAGTCCTCATTTATCGAAGCTCACGACCGCTGTAGCCCAGGATCTGACGGGCCACTACCAGCCGGTTGATCTGTCCGGTGCCTTCATAAATATCGGTGATCTTGGCATCCCGGAACCACTTTTCGAGCAAGAATTCCTGGCTATATCCGAGTGGCCCCATCAACTCTACCGCCTTCTGTGTGATCTTGGTAGTCACATCACCGGCTTTGACCTTGCTCATCGATGATTCCAGCGCATTTGGTTTGGAATTATCTGCCATCCAGACTGCTTTGATAACCATCAGCCAACCAGCCCGCAGCATGATCTCCATGTCGATCACATCCCGTTCGATACTGGTCAGCTTGTTGCGCGGCAGTCCATAACGGACTTCGACTCCGTTCTCGGCCAGCTTCTCCTTGACAAATTCCAACGCTGCCCGCGCCACGCCGATACCGGTCGCCGCTACCAACGGACGGGTGGCATCGAAGGTTGCCATGGCTTTCTTGAAACCTTTTTCAGTCTTCTTTTCGACGGTCGGGCTGCCGAGAACATGGTCATAGGGCACACGCACATCCACCAGCGAAATGGCCGCTGTATCACTGGCGCGAATGCCCAATTTGTTTTCCAGTTTGGTGACCGTCACACCCGGAGTGCCCTGCTCGACGACAAAACCGCGCATGCCAGCACGGCCGGCGGACGGATCGATGGATGCCCAGACGACAATGAAACCTTTGCCGAATTTCTCATTCGGGACGAGTGACTTGTGACCGCCAGTGACAAAGATCTTCTCGCCGTTGATGACCCACTCATTTGTCTTCTCGTCCAGCACTGCGTTCGTCTTGATCGCCGAGGTATCCGAGCCGGCACCCGATTCGGTCATGCACATGGCAGCAAAAGTCGGTAAATCGTCCGCAAAACGTGCCAGGAATTTCCGGTTCTGCTCCGGACTTGCCGCAGCCTGCACTGCTGCTGCCCCCAAGCCTCCGCCCGGTGTACACAGGTAGATACCCACATCCCCCCAGGAAAGCATTTCCAGCATGTGCGCCAGTAACTGGTAACCAATTGGCGGACGTTTGGGCTTGTTGGGATCTTCTTCCTTCTTTTCACTCTTGGGAGCGAGCGACCCGGCTCCCGTGGCCTTCATGGCAGTGTGCATGAACTCGATGTAGCCATATGGGATTTCATGCTCGTTTTCATCCATCTCGCGCGAAACCGAGCGCATCATATTTTCAGCGACCGTCTTCAGCACGTACTGCTGTTGCGCGATCGGTTTGGGGGTTTCAAATTCGATTGACATATCCAGCTCCTCATACCCTATACAATCGCCAGTCCGGTGAAAGTGGCAAAACCGCGTCCGTTGCGCATCCACATCTCGACCGGGTATTCGCGGATGTAGCCATAGCCTCCCAGGATCTGCACCGCACGGTCAGTCACCATCATCACCATATCCATGGAGCCCATCGCCGATAAGTAAGCCTGCTTATAGGCATCTTCCGCACCGGTATCCAGCTTCCAGGCTGCCTCCCAATTGAAGACACGGCTGGCTTCAATTTCAGTTGCCATCTCGGCCAGCATAAAGGCGATGGCCTGCTTCTGGGCAATTTTGACCCCAAAGGCCTCACGCTCTTTGGCATAGTCGCGCGAGTATTCAAATGCTGCGTTGGCCACGCCAACTGCCAGTGCCGCTTGAGCAACCCAATGGGCAGCCAGGATCGGCTTGTAATCGTGTCCCGCTTCACCGCCCAGCCGGTTGGATTTGGGAACCCGAACGCCGTCCAATTTGACCCGGTACATCGGCAGCGCGTTCAAACTCATCAGCTTTTCTCGTTCATCAGCGACTGATAAGCCTTTCGCCCCCCTGGAGACGATAAATCCCTGTGTCTGGCCGTCCAGGCTGGCGTAGACGATCATGGCTGCGGCATCCTTGGCAAAAGGCACAAAGGCTTTCTCGCCGTTCAAGACATAATCTGCGCCATCGGCTTTGGCCTTGGTTTGCAGATCGTTCGGGTCGAAGTCAAATTTATATTCCAGCAAGGCAGCAGTGTAAGGCTGCCAGTCGGCTTCGATCACCGGGGGGATGAACTGCTGCTTCTGCGCCTCGGTACCGGCAAGCAAGATCGGCGTAACGAAGAGCGAAGGGGTCATTACGGCCAGCGTCCCCGCCAGATCGCCATAGGCCATCTCTTCGGCCGCCAAGACACCCGTTACGGAGGATTGCTCCCCGAATCCGCCGTAGGCTTCCGGGATGGAGGCTTGCAAGACCCCCAGTTCCCAGCCTTTGCTGACCACTTTTTGCGGAAGTTTTCCCTCCTCCTCCGCATCGTGGCCAGCCGGTCGCAGATCATTGGCTGCATACCGGTTGACCGCTTCGATCAGCATTTGCTGTTCTTCATTGGGTTCAAACGAATACATAGCTCTTCTCCTTTGGTAGGATCTCAGAATCCAAAACTTTCTGGATGCGGTGGTAGCGAACCGCCGCAAACTTCCCACTGTCATCTACTTCGTCCAGGTTGGTAATCTCCAGCAATCCGCGCTGGTAAAGGTGTTCAACGTAGGCTCCAACTTTTTCCAACACCAGCAATTCGTTGTACCCTGCCATGCCATGGTAAATTTGTCCAGTGATCTCAGCGATCGTGCGCGGCGTATCGAGCGTATCGAGTACCTGGCGGATACGTTGTGCCAGGTGCCCGCGGATGTCCTCCACGCGGGCGTGTAAATCATCGATCGGATCGTCGTGTCCGCTCAAAATCAGGCGGGAACCCTTCGCCCAATGCTGCAGAATGGTCAACGATTCAAGATAATGGCGCAGGCCCATATAGGGTGTCAATTCCTCGGGAGATTGGTGCGGCGTGATGCCCGACAGTACATTATCACCACTAAAAACGACATCATCCAGACGGATGGCGACATGCCCCGGACAGTGTCCCGGGAGATGGATCATCTCAAAAGGACCGACCTGCATGTCTACTGCTTCATACGTGAAATCGACCGGGACTGAATGATAGAAGGCTTTGGTAAAGCGGTACATTTGGATCAGTTGACCCCGTTGTTCACCCGGGACGCCGGCTGTTTCGAGATATGCTTCCAGTCGACGGCTCATCAGCGCCAGGCGCTCCTCGTGGCGCGTCAGGGTCTGCAAGTCAAGTTCGTGCACCCCCACCAGAGCTGAGGTGTGGTCACGCAGGTAAACCAGCCCGCTAAAATGGTCAATATGCCCGTGCGTGATCAGGATGTGAGTCAGGTCGTTGAAGCGGAGGTCGCTACCGGCTTCAGCATTGACCCGTCGCAGCCCCTCTTCCAGGCTGGCAATCGACTGGTCACTACCCGATCCAGTATCGATCAACACACGTAAATCGTCTGTTAAAACCAAATAGGCATAAGCCCAAAAATTTGGAAAAGCCTCGACCGGCAAGCGAAATACATGTGCTCCCCCTGAAGTTTCAAATCGCTGGAAAGAATGCGTGGCTGCCATCGGTTTTAGTCACTTTTCGTGAGCAGACCGTTCATAAAGAGGGAGGCGTACTGATCTGTAATTTTTTCGATTGACATTGGGCCATTTGGCCGATACCAGGTGATGGTCCAATTCATCATCCCTAACAGAGCGCGGGCAGCCAAGGATGGGTCGGAGCAGGTCAAGGTGCCATCTTGCACGCCTTGACGAATTAAATCCCGCCACAAAGCCTCAAAACGATCTCGGTTGGGCACATGGCGGGCATGCAACGCTGGGTCCAGGGAGCGATGCTCCAACAACAGGACAGCGGCCAGGTCGATTTGCTCGGTCAGGGCGCCCAAATAAGCCTGCATCATCTGGCGCAGTTTCTCGTCGGTTGGGAGGGATTGGGTTGAAATTGCCGAAATACGTTCGAAGAGCAGTTCGAGGGCGCGATCCAGCAAGTTGATCAGGATCTCTTGTTTACTGGAAACATGGTAATACAGGCTGGCCTTCTGGAGGTTTACCGCCTCGGCGATATCCTGCATCGACGCAGCATGATATCCTTTTTGACGGAAGATTTGTGCTGCAGCATCAAGTATGTCATCGCGTGTCATGCTTCACTCCCTACCGAACGGTCGGTAGTTTAAGCATACCAGAATCCATTTCCCAGGTCAAGGGGGCAGGTGTTAAATTGAGATTAAAACTACCTGAAATAGATATGCTATAATGAATTTATGAACTCTGAGGTACCAAACTCCCCACAGACGCCTGTTTCCGCAGAATCCACATCAAAAGAAACAGCGCGCCGCCAACAGACGATCCTGATTGTGGTGATTGTCCTGGCCGTCCTGTTTTTGGCCGGGATCATCGTCGCAGTTTGGGCGTTACTGCAGCCCGGTACACCTACAGAACGCATTCGCGATATCTTTATCATCTTCATGGCTTTCGAATCGCTGGTAATTGGCGCAGCGCTGATTATCCTGATTGTCCAGGTAGCCAGTCTGATCAACCTGCTGCAGAATGAGGTACGCCCGATCCTTGAGGCCACCAACGAGACCGTCCACACCTTGCGCGGCACAACCGCATTTTTAAGTGAAAACGTCGTTGAGCCGGTCATTAAACTCAATACCTATATGGCCGGATTACAACGTATGTTAGAATTAATCGGAATGAAACGTAAATAATTCAGAATATTTGAAAGGAGAGAAAGCATGTCTGACAGAGATGAATTTGGTGCCTTCCTAGTAGGGTTTATTGTCGGCGGTTTAAGCGGCGCTATTGCTTCATTATTACTTGCACCTCAATCCGGGGAGGAAACCCGGGCATTGATCAAGGATAAAAGCATCGAATTGCGTGATAAAGCCGCGACTTCTGCTGAAGATGTAATCGCCCGCGCTGAGGCAGCAGCTGCAGAAGCACGTGCGCGTGCCGAAGAATTGTCAAATGAGTTACGCGCGCGTGGTGAAAGTGTTTACCAAGATGTCCGTGAGCGTGGGGAGAGCGTTGTCAAAGAAGTCCGCGAACGCGGTGAAAATGTAGTCGAAGCCGCCAAGAAACCGGCCTCGAAAACTTCCAAAGGCAAATCCGCCGAGGCATAACCTGATCCAGTCTGCATGCAAGGGTTTGATCACAGCAGGTGGTCAAACCCTTATTTTGTTGCCCTGAGATGCGCTGGCTCGCTGCGCTACTGCGCGCCTTCTTTCGTTTGCTTTACCATCCCCTGGCCCGGACTTACGACCTCGTCTCAGCAACCGTCTCGCTGGGTCGTTGGAATGACTGGACCAGATGTGTTTTGCCGTATATCAAAGGCCCACGCGTGCTGGAACTGGGACACGGACCCGGACATTTACAACCTCTCCTGCTCAGCCTGGGTTTGATCTCGTTTGGGCTCGATGAATCGCGCCAAATGGGGCATCTGGCCAAACGCCGCTTGCGCTCTAGTGGTTACACGAAAGTCAGGTTGGTGCGCGGTTTAGCCCAGTGTCTGCCCTGCGCGGACAAGAGCTTCAATTCTGTCTTCGCGACCTTCCCCTCCGAATATATATTCGACTCGCGGACACTGACGGAAAGCTGGCGCGTGCTCGCCCCCGGTGGATGCCTGATCGTCTTGCCTGCGGCCTGGATCACTGGCCACCGACTGATGGAACGCTGGGCAGCCGGCCTGTTTCGCATTACCGGCCAGGCCCCGAATGACCCCGCAGACGCCGTCGCCGAACGCTTGAGAATTCCATTTAAAAAAGCAGGATTCGAGGTGGAAATCGAACAGCTTCATGTAAAATCAAGTATGCTATTGATCATCCTGGCCCACAAGCCAGCCTGACAAACCCAAATCGCCAGATTGAAGGAACTCGCATGCTTTCCGAAAAACTTCGTGACCCTATCAGCGGTCTGACTCACCTGGGCGCAGCCATCGCATCTGTTTTTGGACTGATCGGGCTGATCATCATCGGCTGGGGAAACACAGCCAGAGTAACCTCCCTGGTGGTTTACGGCGTCAGCCTGATTACCATGTTCGCCGCCAGTGCCACTTATCACATGACCATTTCCACGCCCAAGGTCATCGAAATCCTGCGCAAGATCGACCATTCCGCCATTTATTTATTGATCGCCGGGACCTACACGCCTTTTTGCATCAATGCCTTCAGCGGCTTTTGGAAGTGGGGCTTGCTGATCATTATCTGGTCGCTGGCGCTGATCGGCGTAGGGGTTAAAATATTCATCATCCGCGCACCTCGCTGGCTCAATGCGGGGGTATACATCCTGATGGGCTGGTTATGCATCGCCGCCATCCAGCAAATGCTGATTTCCTTGCCAACGACTGCTTTGATCTGGCTGATCATCGGCGGCGTGACATATACGCTCGGCGCAGTCGTTTACATCACCAAGATCCTGGATTTCAAACCGGGTTGGTTTGGCTTCCATGAAGTCTGGCACATCTTCGTCATGCTGGCCGCCGCTGCACATTTCATCGCCGTCTGGGCCACCGTAGCACCATTGACCTGAGACCGGATCGTGCCAAAGGAGTATGTATGAGACCGCTTGAAATCATCTTGCCCGCCTTGCTCGCAGCCTATTTTCTGTGGCCCATCTTGACCCGCGCCAAGCGACCGGCCTACGCTGCCGCCCTGCCGCTCCTGGCGGTTACCCTGACGCCAGTACACTTGCTGGTGGAGAAATACCGCTGGCAGATGATTCCCATCTATGTAATTGTCGCGATCACTGCCCTGGTCGCAGGTATTAGCCTGTTTCGTCCAGCACATATTTCCCCTCGGGGGACGATAACCGCTTCGACGCTTGGATTGATCGTTTTGGCCTTTGCAACGGCATTGCCAATTTTGCTGCCGGTCCCGCATGTTCCGCAACCGTCCGGTCCTTATCCGGTGGGCACAACCACCTTCGTGCTGACCGACAACGCGCGCCGGGAATTGTATTCCGGGATCGATGAGCCCCGCAAATACATGCTGCAAGTCTGGTATCCCGCTCAGCCTGGGCCGAACGACCAACGTGCGCCCTGGATGCAGGATGCCGGGATCGTCGCACCAGGCATCGCCGATTATCTCAAGCTGCCGCATTTCTTCCTGGATCACCTGACCCTGGTTAAGACTTCATCCTACCTAAACGCCACGCCTCTGGCTGAAGATGGCCCTTATCCATTACTGCTATTTTCACATGGCTGGAACGGCTTCCGCGCCCAGAATACTTACCAAATGCAGGAACTGGCCAGCTACGGCTATATTGTGGCGGCCCTGGAACACACTTATGGCGCAGTCGTGACGGTTTTCCCGGACGGTCAAGTGGCCTATAACAATCCCAAGGCGCTGCCTAAAGGTGCTCCGGAAGCAGAATACGATGCCGCTGCCCGCAAGCTGGTGAACCAGTGGTCCAACGATTTATCTTTCGCCTTGGACTATCTGACCAGATTAAACGCCAACGATCCCGATGGACATTTCACCGGAATGCTCGATCTGGAACGGGTCGGCGTTTTCGGCCACTCGACAGGTGGCGGGGCGACTATCCAATTCTGCGGGACTGATCCGCGCTGCAAGGCTGGGCTGACGTTGGACGCTTTCATGACTCCTGTTTCCGAGTCGGTGCTAAACAGCGGCCTGCAACAACCATTCCTGTTCATCTTCAGTGAGGCTTTCCCGACTGAAAAGAACACGCGTTTATTCGAGCAGTTATATTCGCACCTGCCGCCCTCTGACCGGGTCGTCACAATTCTCGGCACATCGCACTATGATTTAAGTGACTTACCGATGTTGTCGCCACTGGCACACCAGCTCGGTCTGAAGGGACCACTGAACGGAAAGCGCGCCGAGCAAATCACAATCGACTACGAACGCGCTTTCTTTGCGGCGACCTTAAAGGGACAAAACACTTCGCTATTTGACGGACCGTCGCGTTTTTATCCGGAAGTGCGCTACGACCATTGAGGAGTTAGATGATGAAACGACCGCGAGAAATTAATATTGCGATTGGAATTGGCATTTTTGCCATCCTGGCGATTATCCTTTATTGGGTGACCTGGTTCTCCGCCCCGCAATTCATCCAGGCGCGGACCCCAGAGGCAGCCGATTACCAGATTTACGTGAATTTTGAGCAGGCATTCCCACTGGCAGATGGCTGGGTGGCTTTCGCAGCCCTGATCGGCGTGATCGGTCTGTGGAAGATGCGCGACTGGGGCTTCCTGTTCATGCTGCTGGCCGGCGGTGCGGGACTGTTCCTCGGACTAATGGACTTGCTCTACGATCTGGAGCACAATATGTTCGTGCCGTTCACACCGGAGGCCGCTACCGAACTGGTGATCGTTATCCTGTTGCTTCTGCTTGGGCCGGTATTGATCACCCTGACCTGGCGAAATCGTCGCGAATTTTTCAAGTAGTTCTCTGATAAGTTAGCCAAAGGAGGCGGAAATGCAACCGGATGTATGGTTTCTTTATCGCCTGATGCTTAAAAGCCGTCTTTACGAAGAAGCCATCAAGCAAATCTGGAATGACGGCCTGATCTCCGGCGAAATGCACCTGGGAACCGGAGAAGAGGGCATCATTGCCGGGGTCATTTCACAACTTGGGGATGGCGACGCGTTGGCGCTCGACCATCGCGCCACATCTGCCATGTTGATGCGCGGCGTAGACCCGGTCCGGCTGCTGCAGGAAATACGCGGTCACCCGGACGGCTTGAGCGGTGGCCAGGGTGGACACATGCACTTGTTCTCCAAATCTGAGCTGGCGATTTCATCGGGGATCGTCGGTGCCTCAGGACCGGCCGCAGCCGGATTCGCACTGGCTGCCCAATACCTTCGTCCCGGGAAAGTGGCAGTCGCATTCTTTGGGGATGGCGCGATGAACCAGGGCATGCTGATGGAAGCTTTCAACCTGGCTGCCGCCTGGAAACTGCCGGTCCTGTTTGTCTGTAAGGACGATAACTGGGCCATCACGACCGACTCCGCCAGCGTGACCGGCGGAACTCTCGCTGACCGAGCCAGGGCGATGGGCTTGAAAGCCTTTGAAGCCGATGGCCGCGACGTGCAAACCGTCTGGCTGGCGGCTCAGACAGCTCTCCTTGGCGCCCGCAGCGGAGAGGGACCAGCTTTCCTGCATGCCACCTGCGTCCACCTGGAGGGGCACTTCCTGGGCTTACAATTGATCCGCGCGATTCGCAATCCCGTGCGTGAAATTCCTGGAATTGCAGCGCCGCTGATGCGCTCCTTCCTAAGCCGGGAAGGGAGCACGTTTATCGAGCGCCTGCCCGGCCTTGGGACCGTTTTGGCCTCCATGCTAAAAACCTTTCGTGATCCGCGTCGTGAGAGCGAAAACGATCCCGTGATTCGCGCCCGCCTGAAATTACAGAGCGATCCCGAGCGTCTGCGCGCGCTGGAAGATGAAATCGAGCTGGAAGTGCGTGAAATCTTGCAAAGCGCTCTGGCAAAGACGAGCGAGGAGCCTGCCGCATGAAAACCATGTACTTTAGCGAAGCGATTGACGATGCGCTCGGCCAGGCCATGGCGACCGACTCGCGCATCATTGTTTACGGTGAGGATGTGCCGCTTCTGCGTCGCAATTTGCTGGCGCGTTTCGGCCCCAAACGCATACGCGGGACTCCGATCAGCGAGAGTGCTTTTTTAGGCGCGGGTGTGACGGCTGCCATGGCAGGATTGCGCCCGGTCGTCGAAGTATACATGGTCGATTTTCTGGGAGTGACCATGGATGCGCTGCTAAATCATGCCGCAAAAAACGAGACTTTTTCAGGAGGCAAATGGAGCGTTCCGCTGGTTGTGCGCACGCCCTGCGGCGGAGGCTACGGTGACGGCGGACAGCATGGGCAATCCCTGTGGGGCTGGCTGGCGCACATCCCCGGTCTGTCGGTGGTCGTGCCATCGACTCCCGCTGACGCCGGAAGATTGATGCTGGCTGCGCTGCAAAACCAGGGGCCGGTCATCTTCATGGAACACAAATTGCTCTCCGAGTCATACCTGGAATTTTTAGGCTCAGGCGGGCGCCAGACCATCCGGTTTGACGTTCCGGAAGAGGGGAAACGCGGTGGGGTCCCTAAAAAGTGGGAGCCGGTACCCTTTGGTAAAGCTGTGATACGACGCTCTGGCAGCGACCTGGCCATCGTCAGTTTGGGAGTCAGCCTGCACCGGTCCATCCAAGCCGCACAGCTTCTGCAGGATGAGGGTGTGTCAGCCAGCGTCGTGGATTTACGCAGCGTCGCCCCACTCGACAAAGAAACCGTTTGCACAGCCGTATCCGAGACAGGGCGCTTGTTGGTCGTCGACGAAGATTACGAAGCCTTCGGCTTGTCCGGCGAACTGGCTGCGATCGTGCTGGAGGCAGGCATTTCAGTCAAGTTTTCCCGTGTCTGTACCCGGACCACAATCCCTTACGCTCGTACTCTGGAGGCTCAAACCCTGCCCAACGTTGAACGGATTGTCGAGGCGGCATTGAAGCTTGCCTAAACAATGACTATGAATTTAATAAAGTCAAGTTGCCTCTTGACTCGGCTTTGTTTTTAGGATAGACTAATTTAGCCTCACCTAATTTCACATCTAACACGCATGAAATGATACTTACTCAATCCATTCAGGACTACCTGAAAGCCATATACGATCTAAATACCGAAGAAGGGACGGTTTCCACGTCTGCCCTGGCCGCCAGGCTGGAGATCGCACCGGCCTCCGTGACAGGTATGCTGCAGCGCCTGGCTGCAACCGAACCGGCCCTGATCATATACCGCAAACACCACGGTGTGCAATTGACACCCGCTGGCGAACGGGCGGCGTTGGAAGTCATCCGCCACCATCGCCTGCTGGAAACCTATCTTGTCGACGCTCTCGGCTACACCTGGGACGAAGTCCACGACGAGGCCTGCCGTCTGGAGCATGCAATCTCGGAGAGTTTAGAAGCACGCATCGCCGAACACCTGGGAAACCCGGCCCGCGATCCACATGGTGCACCCATCCCCACGCTTGAATTGGCCATGCCGCTTGATAGGGATCTGCCTCTATCAGTTTTGCGTCCTCCACAAAGCGCCGCCATTACACGCGTACACGACGAAGACCCGGCGCTGCTGCGCCAATTGGAAAACCTGGGATTAAAACCCGGATCGCGCCTGACCATCCTGGACTTCACCGAATCCGATGAGAATCTGCGCTTGCAGGTCGAGGACCAGAGCCAACCTGTGGTGCTGGGCCCGGCCATTACAAATCAAATTTTTGTTGAGGTATTTGAATGACCCTGGTCACCTGGTTTCTTATTCTATTAGCCGTAATGATGTTGATAGTCTTCTTCCCACGTTATGGCTTATTTACGCGCATCGTTGATTGGCGGGACTTGCGCCGCCGCGAGCAGGTGGAGGACGCTCTCAAACATCTGCTTGACCGCGAACAACAAGGGCGCCACGCCTCACCCGAATCCCTGGCGGGGATCCTGAACCTGCCTGCCGGGGATGTGATGCGGATCATTACCCGCATGGAATCCCAGAATCTGATCGAACACCGCGGCATGCAACTACACCTGACCTCTGAAGGCGAACGCTGGGCGATGCACATCGTCCGCGCTCATCGTTTGTGGGAGCGGTATCTGGCTGACGAAGCCCGTATGCCGCTTGCAAACGTTCACAAGGAAGCCAATCGCCGCGAACACAGCCTGTCCCCTGCTCAATTGAATGAACTGGACGCCCAACTCGGGCACCCCGCGCTTGACCCGCACGGCGACCCCATCCCTACCCGCGATGGGCAACTCGTCCCCCTGGAGGGCCAGCCGCTGACAGACTGGCAAACCGATCGCCCGGCCCGTATCATCCACCTTGAGGATGAACCAGCGATTGCATTTGAGCAAATCCTGGCAGCCGGTCTGCGCCTCGGACAGACCATCCGCATCCTAGAATCCAACCAGGAAAGATATATTTTGTCGGATGGCGAGAGCGAATATCGCCTTGCTCCGGCTGTGGCAGCCAATGTACAGGTCGCGCCGCTCCCGCAGGAGGTGGGTTTGCCCTCCGAAGCCATCCCACTCTCTAAACTAAAACACGACCAGCGAGGTGAGGTCATCATCCTGGACGAGGCGGTTCAGGGCTTTACCCGCCGACGCTTCCTGGACCTGGGTTTGACACCCGGGACTGAGATATACCCGGAGTTGAAGAATTTCTTTGGCGAACCGCGTGCCTACCGGATACGCGGGACCCTGATTGCCTTGCGCAACGATCAGGCTGCACAAATCTGGGTTATGCCCAAACAAATTAAATAACAGACAATAATTAAGGCACAAAATGGCAGATAATTCCCAAAAAACCAAAAGCGAGCAAACCGAACAAATCGTCAAACCTGCCGACTTCAGTACCGTTTCGACAGCCAGAGAAGTACTAGAGGGGCGCAGCAAAAAAAACATTTTCGGGCGACTTTTACCCTTCCTCGGTCCAGCCTTTATTGCGTCGGTTGCTTACCTGGATCCGGGAAATTATGCCACTAATATTCAAGCTGGAGCAAGATACGGCTATGAACTATTGTGGGTGATCGTCGCCAGTAACCTGATGGCCATGCTGATCCAGACGATGTCCGCTAAATTGGGGATCGCTACCGGGAAGAATCTGGCGGAAATGATGCGCGACCACTACCCTCGCTGGGCTTCGATTATCATGTGGCTCATGATGGAATTAGTTGCCATGGCTACCGATTTGGCTGAGTTTATCGGAGCAGCTTTGGGAATTTATCTGCTCATCCCTGGTATTTTCCAGAGAATCGGAAATTTAACTGGTCTACCGGACCTGCTGATCCCGGCCATTCTGATGGGAGCCTTGACCTTTGTTGTCTTATTACTTGAGCACGGCGGCTTCCGCCCACTGGAAGCCTTAATCATTGGGTTGGTTGGTGTAATTGCCGTTTCTTATTTGATTGAGACCATTCTGGATAAACCCGACTGGGGCCTTTTAGCATACCATTCGGTTGTCCCGTACTTTTCCGACACCAACAGCGTCCTGCTTGCAACCGGCATCCTTGGCGCAACTGTCATGCCGCACGCCATCTTCCTGCATTCCGGTTTGATGCAAGGAAGAATCACCACTCACAACGATCATCAATTACGGAGACTTTTTCGCTTTGAATTGGTAGACATCCTAATTGCGATGTCCATTGCTGGCCTGGTCAATGCCGCGATGCTGATCATGGCAGCCTCGACCTTCTTCACCCACGGCTTGAGCAATATCGGTACAATCGAAGAAGCCTACCGGACCCTCACGCCATTACTGGGAGGTGCAGCCAGCTTTGTCTTTGCAATCTCTTTGTTGGCTTCAGGGCATTCTTCATCCACTGTGGGGACGATGGCAGGCCAAGTCATCATGCAAGGCTTCATCCATCGCAAAATCCCCATGTGGATCCGACGCCTGATGACGATGATTCCATCATTTATCGTGATTGGCTTTCGTTTCGACCCGACCACCACGCTTGTACTTAGTCAGGTAGTCTTGAGCTTTGGATTGCCATTCGCGATCATTCCGCTGGTGTTTTTCACGGCCAGGCGCGATCTCATGGGGGTCTTGGTCAATCGCCGCATTACCACCATCGTTGCCAGCATTGTTGCTGCTTTGATCGTGGCCCTCAATCTATTCTTACTGTACCAGATCATCTTTGTGGGGAGCTAGTCATGTTCAAGCATATTCTCGTTCCACTTGATGGTTCCAGGCTCGCTGAGGCTGCGCTGCCTCCAGCCGCCTCATTGGCCCAAACAATACATGCACCAATCACACTGCTACACCTGATCGAAAGGAATGCTCCTAAAACTGTCCACAAGGATCGCCACCTAACCCAGCCAGGTGAGGCGGATGAATACTTACGGCAGGTCACGCACCAATCCTTTGCCAAAGGAACCCAGGTCGATTGGCACGTCCACAAAGCCGAGATCAAGGACGTGGCGCGCAGCATTGTCGAGTACACCAGCGAGCTTGAACCAGACCTGATTGTGATGTGCTCGCACGGGCGCGGCGATGTTCACGATGTGCTATTTGGAAGTATCGCCCAGCAAGTACTGGCGCAAGGCGAAACTCCGCTGCTGCTGCTTCAGCCTAAAAAACCTGGTGAGCCGCAACCATTCAAACTTCGCCGAATCCTGGTCCCCCTGGATAGCGAATCGAACCACGACGACAGCTTGCCTGTCGCCGAATTCCTGGCTAAGGCCTATCATGCGGAACTTCACTTGCTATGTGTTATTCCAACATATGGTACCCTATCCGGAGAGCAAGCCGCAGCCGGGACTCTGATGCCGGGTACCACCAGTGTTTACCTCGACATGAAAGAGGACCTCGCCAGGCAACACTTTCAGGAACATCTAAATGAACTGACCGAACGCGGGTTCCGGGTCTCCGCTGAGGTTGGAAGAGGCGATCCTGCCCAGACTATCGTCAACGTTGCCGATCAAATTGAAGCCGATCTGATATTGCTCAGCACCCATCGCAAAGCTGGATTGGATGCCTTTTGGGCACGCAGCGTTGCACCTAACGTCGCGCGCCAAACGACCATCCCAATCCTATTCATTCCACTCCCAACTGCATAGAATTACTCGCTGCATCGGCCCATCATAAAATTAGCAGCAATATTTAAATATAGCAATTACAAATCTTTATATGTAACAGATTGACTACGAAACGATCTTTCGCCTTATCTACGCTTACCCCAGGCTGCCAAAGAAATTCGTAGTCACAGGAGAGAATCATATGCCCGAAAAGAAGAGTCAACTCCCCACCGAACATTGCGAGACCTGTCCTGCCTTTACACAATTGGAACACATGGGACTAAAACTGGATAACTTTGACCGCGTGGTGGCTTTAGCCGGAAATCCCAATACCGGCAAATCAACCCTCTTCAACGCCCTTACCGGCCTAAAGCAACACACCGGAAATTGGCCGGGTAAAACAGTCACGCGCGCAGAGGGCGGCTATCAGTTCAACCAGGTCAATTACAAGCTGGTCGACCTGCCAGGTACATATTCCTTGCTTTCCACCAGCCAGGATGAGGAAGTGGCCCGCGATTTCATCCTGTTCGGTCAGCCAGACTGCGTAATCGTCGTTACGGACGCTACCGCTCTTGAGCGCAATCTCAACCTGGTGATGCAGGTCATGGAAATTACCGACAAGGTTGTCGTGGCCGTCAATCTGATGGATGAAGCCAAGCGCAAAGGCCTGGAAGTGGATACACGCAGCCTGGCCCGCGACTTAGGAATTCCGGCCGTACCGGTCACAGCCCGCACCGGCGAAGGCATCCATACCTTACTGTCGACCGTTGAACAGGTCATATCCGGCGAAACGCCTACAAAACCGCTACGCATGCAGGGCACACCCGAATTTCAGCATGCTGTCAACGAACTCGTGCCGATGATCGAACGCTTAGCTCCGGGCCTCCCAAATGCGCGCTGGCTGGCAATTCGGTTACTGGACGGCGATTCGAAAGTTGAGCAGGCGCTGGTCAGCGGCGAATTGTCCGAGCAAGTTTCACGTCAACATCAGGAAGATGTGCAATTTAGCCGCAAGATGGCTGTTGAGGGACGACAATAATACAAGGAGGGCTGTGCGATGACCGATTATATGACCGCCTTACAAGATTTGTTTAATTCAAGCGTTTTTACCTGGGTCATCCTACCGATTCTCATCTTTCTGGCTCGCGTGACGGATGTTACGCTGGGAACCTTTCGCATCATTTTTACTTCGCGCGGAAAACGTACACTGGCCCCGATTTTTGGCTTCGTTGAAGTCTTCATCTGGATTGTTGCCATCAGCCAGATCATGAAAAACGTAAACAACATTGCCGCCTATTTGGGATATGCTGCCGGCTTTGCAGCCGGAACATTCATCGGTCTTTCGCTGGAAGAGAAGATGGCCATCGGTACGCTGATTGTGCGCGTCATTGTAAAACAGGACCCAAGTGAATTGGTCCAACAACTTCACGATGCCGGTTATGGGGTAACTTTCGTGGACGCTCACGGCGTGAGCGGGAAGGTCAGCCTGATTTATACAATCGTCAAACGCAAAGACCTAGCCGAAGTAGTCAATATCATCCATCTGCACCATCCGAAAGCATTTCTATCGATCGAGGAAGTTCGTTCGACCCAGGAGGGAATCTTCCCCGTACAACAACACCGGTCGGCATTTGTCAATCACTTTATGCTTAGAAAATCGAAATAAAACTTGAAAGGTAAATCGGCCCATGACTGAAGTCAGCTTAAATCCCCAAGATGTGCTTTCACAAGCCAAAACCCTGCGCGGCACGCTCGGCAGCGGTTTTCGCGACGAAATCGTAAAATCGCTCTACAACGAAGCCGAACAAATCGCCGCGCGCGCCGTGCAAAGCAAGGGTAATCACAAATACGATCTCGATCAGAAAATTGACCGGTTGGTCACCTCACCCATCCTGGGTTTGCCAATCATGCTGCTGATTCTGGCAGCCGTTTTTTGGCTCACCATCGTCGGCGCAAACGTCCCATCGCAAATGCTGGCTACGGGTTTGTTTTGGGTCGAGGCTCAGGCTGCTGCCATCTTTACCAACCTGGGTGTTCCCTGGTGGATTACCGGCTTTATCTGGCACGGCGTCTATCGCGGGCTGGCCTGGGTGATCGCCGTAATGCTCCCGCCTATGGCGATCTTCTTTCCGATGTTCACTTTTCTGGAAGACCTGGGCTACCTGCCACGCGTAGCCTTCAACCTGGATTGGATGTTTAAAAGAGCCGGCGCACATGGTAAGCAGTCATTGACCATGGCAATGGGATTCGGCTGTAACGCCGCCGGCGTAATCGCGACTCGCGTGATCGATTCACCTCGTGAACGCCTGATCGCCATCCTGACCAATAACTTCGTACCCTGCAATGGACGCTTCCCGACCTTGATCATGCTGGCCACGGTCTTCATGGCGGCGGCTTTTCCTCCAGCCTTTGCTTCTTTTGCGGCCGCGGGATCCGTCGTCGGCGTAGTGCTGATCGGCGTTTTCTTCACCCTGGTCGTTTCCTGGGCATTGTCCAAGACCATCCTGAAAGGCGAAGCTTCGGCTTTCACACTCGAACTGCCTCCCTACCGCCAGCCGAATTTCCTGCGCATCCTGTACACCTCGCTCATCGACCGCACCATCTTCGTCCTGTGGCGCGCCATCCAGACAGCCGCGCCCGCAGGAGCCGTGATCTGGGTCCTGGCCAATATCTACCTCAACGGCCCCAGCCTGGCGCAACACATTGCCAACTTCTTAAACCCGTTTGGCTTGCTGCTTGGCCTGGACGGCGTCATCCTATTGGCTTATATTATCGCCATTCCGGCCAACGAGATTGTGGTCCCGACCATGATGATGGTCTACTTGGGCACCGGTATGATGACCGACATTCCGGGTCTGACAGAATTGCGCACTCTATTGGTCGACCAGCACGGCTGGACATTATTGACCGCCGTCAACCTGATGCTCTTCGCGCTGCTCCACAATCCCTGCGCAACCACCATTATGACAATTTATAAAGAAACTGGCAGCAAGAAATGGGCCACGGTCAGCGTGCTGATCACGCTGGGACTGGCTTTTGTGGTTACATTTATGACAGCAAGTATCGCCAGGCTCTTCGGCTGGGTTTGATCAACATCACATTAGATTGACATCAATAATAAAAAAAGACAGGGCAGTAACCTGCTCTGTCTTTGAATTCCAAGCTACGAGTTAGGACTGGCCGCCCTGCGGAGCCTTCTGCCAGCGCCCCCCACGTCCACCGCCAGCGCCGGGGCCGAAGCCACCGGGTTGTCCATCAAACATCGGGCAATCGCCATTTCCATAGCCGTTACCGCCCATCATACCGCCGCGACCGAAACCGCGGGAGGCCATCCAATCAGCCTGATCTTGGCTGATGACCCCGTCCGCAACAGCGCCATCCAGCGCTTTCGAACGAGCAGCCTGCATCAGGCTGAAGAACTCATCCTGGGTCAGACCATTATCGAGGGCAATCTGGTACATGGTCTCACCAGCAGCCAGGCGACTGTTCAGGTCATCGACTGAGGTACCCAGAGCGTCGGCATAAGCAGCGATCATATAGTCGTGCAGCACACCGACATCACCATCGGCATTCTGCCCCATCATACCGGGACCGAAAGGCCGAACCGGGGGCTGTTGCCCTTGGGCAAAAGCTACGCCCACGCCCAGCGCGCCAAGCGCGACCAGAGCCAAAGTAACGATCAAAAGTGTCTTTTTCATTTGTTTTCTCCTTTGAATTTTCAGCAAGCTATCCTTGCTGTTCTACTATGCAAAGGATAACAAATCCATGTAAAGGATTTATAAAGAAACCGGAAAGAACTAAAAAAGATTATCCCCAAGCCAGCAAGGGTATAATTGGATTCAAATCAACAAAGTAAAGGAAATGCGAAATGGAATATCGACGACTCGGCAAAGCCGGAATTAAACTAAGTGAACTTTCATTTGGGGCCTGGGTCACGTTTGGTAACCAAATGGGAGTTGACGAAGCAGCCAGCTGCCTGGCGGCCGCCTATGACGCGGGTGTCAATTTCTTCGACAACGCTGAAGTCTATGCGGGAGGCAAGGCCGAAGAAGTGATGGGAGCAGCCCTTAAAAAATTGGGCTGGCGGCGTGGCAGCTACATGGTTTCAACCAAATTCTATTGGGGATTGCACGATGGGGCAAACGAGCGAAACACCCTCAACCGCAAACGCCTGCTGGAAGCCATCGACGGCTCGCTCCAGCGTTTTGGTCTGGATTATATCGATCTGATCTATTGCCACCGTGCGGACCCGGAGACTCCCATCGAGGAAACTGTGCGCGCCATGAGTGACATTATCGACCGCGGCAAAGCCATCTACTGGGGTACGTCCGAGTGGAGCGCAGGCGAGATCCGTGCCGCCTGGCTGATCGCCGACAAATATGGCTGGCATAAGCCGCAGGTGGAACAGCCGCAATATAATCTCTTTGAGCGCGAAAAAGTAGAAAGCGAATTTTCCCGCCTGTATGAAGATATCGGAATCGGCTTGACTACTTGGAGCCCGCTGGCCTCGGGTATGCTGACGGGCAAGTATATCAACGGCATTCCGAAAGGCAGCCGGGGTGCATTGGACGGATACGATTGGTTGAAAAATTCACTGACCAACCAGGAGCGCATCGAGAAGGTCAAGAAACTATTACCGATTGCCAAAGAGCTTGGCTGCACAATGGCCCAACTGGCCATTGCCTGGTGCGCCAAGAATCCCAACGTCACCACAGTTATGACAGGTGCCAGCCGCGTGGAACAGGTAAAAGAGAATATGAAAGCTGTCGAAGTGCTGCCCAAATTAGTTCCGGACGTCATGGCGCAAATCGACGAAATCGTAAAATAGTTTTCACGCGAGCAAAGTGCCCGCCGGGCGGCGGGCACTTTGCTTTTTCACGATTGGTTATCTAGTTTGAAAAGCCTGGAATCGGACTGACCCTTCTATTCTCCGCCGGTTAAGAGCTTGAGGCGCTCCCAGGGTTTTAAATTCTCTTCCTCGGCCAATATCGTTTTCAACTCATACATTTCATCACGCAAGGCAGCAGCCTTCTCGAACTCCAAGTTCTTGGCGGCTTCCTTCATTTGTTTATCCAACTCAGCGATGATCTTCTGTAACTCGCCGCGCGGCAGGCCGCTCCCCTTTACATCATATTTTGTCTGGCGTTCGGCAACAGCGCGCGCCTCCAGCGAGAGGCCATCTGTCAGATCGCGGATCGCCTTGTGAATGCTGACAGGTGTAATCCCGTGCTCCTGGTTATATTTGACCTGTTTGGCACGACGGCGATTGGTCTCCGAAATCGCTGTTTTCATCGAATCGGTAATGCGGTCAGCGTACATGATGACCCGCCCGTTAATGTGACGCGCGGCACGTCCGATCGTCTGGATCAGAGCCGTCCCGGATCGCAGGAAACCTTCCTTGTCCGCATCCAGGATGGCCACCATGGAAACTTCCGGCAGGTCGAGACCCTCACGCAACAGGTTGATGCCGACCACCACATCGAATACCCCCAGGCGCAGGTCGCGCAGGATCCCGATGCGCTCTAGTGTGTCGATCTCAGAGTGCAGATAGTGGACTTTGATGCCCAGTTCCATCAGATAATCGGCCAGGTCCTCGGCCATCCTTTTGGTCAGCGTGGTAACCAGGATGCGTTCGCCTCGTTCGACACGCTGCCTGATCTCACCAATTAAATCGTCCACCTGACCCTGGCTCGGTCGCACCTCGACCTCTGGATCGACCAGGCCTGTCGGACGGATGATCTGTTCGACCACCTGATCGGCATGCTGCATTTCATAAGGTCCGGGCGTGGCTGAGGTGTAAATTGTGAAACCCATGTGCTGTTCGAACTCGTCGAATTTGAGCGGACGATTATCCAATGCCGAAGGCAGGCGGAAGCCATACTCGACCAGCGTCTCCTTGCGCGAGCGGTCACCATTGTACATGCCGCGAATCTGTGGCACAGTCATATGACTTTCGTCCAAGATAAGCAGGTAATCCGATGGTAGAAAGTCGATCAGCGTCCAGGGAGGCGTGCCAGTCGCACGCTGGTCGAGGTGACGGGAATAGTTTTCGATCCCTGAACAATAACCGACCTCCCGCAACATTTCAAGGTCATATCGTGCCCGCTGTTCCAGCCGCTGGGCCTCCAGATATTTCTCCTGCGATTTGAAGAAAGCGATCCTATCGTCAAGTTCCTTTTCGATATCGTTAATTGCCTGCTTTAGTTTTTCATCCTGGGTTAAATAATGCTTGGCCGGGTAAATCGAGATTTCCTCTGGCTCAGCGAAGACTTCTCCGGTCAGCGGGCCGAATTCCATGATGCGTTCAACCTCATCCCCGAAAAAAGTGATGCGGTAGCCTCGTTTATCGATATATGCCGGGATGATCTCTAGCGTGTCGCCTCGAACGCGGAAAGTTCCGGGACGCAATTCGATGTCATTGCGTTGGTATTGGCTCTCAACCAACTGACGGATAAGTGCATTACGACGGTAGATTTCGCCTACGCGCAACACAACAGCGCCGCGTAAAAATTCCTCCGGACTGCCAAGTCCGTAGATACAGGAGACCGAGGCAACGATGATGACGTCCTTGCGTGAAGTCAGGGCCGCGGTTGCCGCCAGACGGAGACGCTCGATCTCCTCGTTAATATCGGTTTCTTTTTCAATGTACAAGTCATGACGCGGGACATATGCCTCGGGTTGATAATAATCGTAATATGATACAAAATATTCGACCGCGTTCTCAGGAAAAAAATCCTTGAACTCGGCATACAGTTGGGCTGCCAGGGTTTTGTTATGCGCCATGACGAGAGCAGGTTTCTGCAACTGTTGGATGACTGAAGCAATCGTAAAGGTCTTACCGGTGCCGGTTGCGCCGAGCAACACCTGATTGCGCATACCATCCCGGATACCTCGGACGAGTTGGGCGATTGCTTCCGGCTGGTCGCCGGTTGGGATAAACGGAGCTTGAAGTTTAAAATCCATATTTTCTCGCAAGATAAAAGAACGCTAGTTCTATATTGTAATCGAGAAAATGTAATATAGACAAGCTATCATGAAGGCAACTAATTATCGAATGTATAATAGGGATTCTAATCTAAATTCAGGACATTATTATGTGTTCTAAAATCAAAAATATTAAATTTCACCAAGCTACGATTCCACTGGCCCTAATAGGCGTTACGATCCTGGCATTTGGTCCATTAATTTCTAACCTCGGTTTTTATCAAGACGACTGGCATTTTATTTACTATGCCTACGCTCGGGGATTAAATCATCTATTGACCCTAACAAATAGCGACGGACGCCCTTTTGCAGTTTGGGTATACGAGATCGGATTTTCATGGTTAGGATTTGCCCCAATACGCTGGCATATTGCATTGCTCGCAGTCCGTTGTCTGACCGTATTGGGTATTTGGGGAGTATTTAACCAGATCTGGCCGGAATACCCGCGCCAGACTTTTATTGCAGGAATGCTATTTGCATTATACCCTTTTTACACTTTACAACCACTTTCGGTTGCATATGCACCTCACTGGGTTACCTATTTTCTTCTTAGTGGATCGTTGCTGGCCATGATTCTTGCCTACAAGAATCCCAAACACTTCTGGCTCTTCACTTCAATTGCTCTTATGAGCGAGGTCACCCATTTGGTTACAGTTGAATATTTTACCGGCCTGGAACTTCTTCGCCCAATCATTCTTTGGTATTTGCTTGGAAAGAAAAGATGGCGGGATAAGTTCCTAGAAATATTTAAAAGATGGCTTCCATATTTGATACCATTTCTATTGTTCATCGTCTGGCGCGGATATCTTTACCATGGTCCTACCGAGGCACGGAACATGCCTGCGAATGTTGTTAATTTATTACATCACCCGTTCGAAACGATTGTCTCAATAGTCAAATTATCCCTGCCCGATTTCGTTCTTATTCTCTTCTCTTCTTGGTATTCAATTCTAAAACCAGCGGTAGTAGATTTTTTCGTTCCTGCCAACCGTTTGATTTTTCCATATATTGTCATAGTTTTTAGCATTGCAGCATTCTACTTTTTTCGGATAGACTACCACGAGTCAACAAAGGATTCGTCGCAGGATTGGATTAAACAAGCAATCACCTTAGGGGCAGCTGCATTTATATTTGGTCTGATTACCATTTACGCCGCTGGACTTATCATTCATCTCAAGGTTTCACCGTGGAATTCTCGCTTGGGTCTGGGAGCTCAACTTGGTGCAAGTTTAATCATTACCGCCATTTTCGAGTCAATGATTACATCTCCAAAGGTTCGCAATATCGTTCTGGCAATCCTGATTGGATTGCTAATTGGATGGCATATCCGCAATGCCAATGGTTACAGATGGGCGTGGCAAGAGGAATTGGATTTTTATCAACAACTCAATCTTCGCGCACCATATATTCTCCCAAATTCAACTATTGTGGCAGAAAAGGAGTTGTTACCATTTATGGGAGATTATCCGACCACATTTGCGATCAATACGACTTATTTACCTCCAAATACTCATCCACAAGATACAATTAATTACTGGTTCCTACCAATCGCAACGGACCTAAATGGCAGAGCAGAAACCCTGACCGACGGGACTTTATTAAATTACTCACGGTATGGCATTGAATTTAGTGGGAGAAGCCAAAACAGCCTGGTCATCGCTTACAACATTATTCCCGGCCAATGCCTTTGGATCCTACGTCCAGAAGATGCCGCTTGGCGGATCCTTCCGCCTTCGCTGCAAGAAGCAAGCAAAGTATCGAATTTAGGCCTTATAAAAAGGACGCCACCTGACAAATTGTTCTTAAGATCCATTGAAAGAAATCAAACCGTTAACTGGTGTAACTACTATGAACAAGCAGATTTAGCACGCCAATTTAAGGATTGGAAAATGGTAATTTCATATTGGGAAGGTGCAAAGGCCAATAATTTTAGGCCTTCAAATGGGTTTGAATACATACCATTTATTGAAGCTTATGCTAACTTAAAAGATTGGAAAACTGCCGCAAATCTTACGCGACAATCGAATAAGATCAGCAGAAATATGAATGATTTGTTGTGCCCGGCCTGGATAGCACTCAACAATAATGCGCCCTCTTCACCAGGCAAAAATGATGCGGTAGCAGAAACAAAAGAATATCTTCAATGCGCAAAATAGAAATCCGCAACCGCCTATAATAGAAAAAAATTCAGTTATCAGTCAATCTGCATTGTTTATAAATCATGTCTATTAATTGATTTTGAATTCACGGAGCTTGAAGTTTAAATTCCAGAGGATATCTGCGTAGATTGGGGGGAACAGTTGTTCTGTTATATCGCAAAATCCAGAAAAATACAAAAATCCCGCTGGTTTTCACAGCGGGATTTTCTTGGTTTGGTTGATTTATGGTACCGGATTGGCCGGGAAAGTTCCGGACGGAGCGTACCAGTCTCCCGGATTGATGTCCGACGTAACCTGACCGGCTGTGACGGTCACATCCAGGAGGGAATGGTCGGTGCAACTGGCCTGCAGCCCGCAAGGTACGGCGGCCGTATAGCCGCCTGACAATCCTGATGCGGAATTGCCGCCAGCCTGCGAATACGCCACCACATGGTAGGTCCCAGCCGGGAGGTCGTCGATTCGATAAGTGCTTTGACCTTGGTTGGTGATGACATAAAAGTAGAAACTGCTGTTGACGGTGAAAGCAACCACAACCATCCCGGGTAACGCGCTGGACGGATAGCTCAAAGAGCCGGATATGCTCCCATAGCCGGGGTTCGAATCAGCCCCTGCAGACGCCTGCACTCCGGGCATGGGCGGATAGGTTCCCTCCGGTTGAAAAAAATCCCCGGGATTGATGTCAGACGCAGTCGCTCCAGCAGTTACATTTACATCAGCCAGCGAATGGTCGTTGCACCCCCCCGAAAAGCCACATAAGACTGCTTGTGTATACCCTCCAGCTACACCTGAAGGAAAGCCAGCCCCCCCGATTGAATAGGCCACGACATGATAAATGCCTGCCGGCAAATCGAAGGAATAGGACGTCTGCCCAGCAGCAGTATCCATAAAACTGACCTCACCGGTCGATACTTTATAGGCAGCAACCCGCATGGCTGGCATCGCATCGGCGGGATATGTTAATTTTCCGGTGATCGTACCCATCTCAGAGGACGTAGCTTGAACGGTGGGAACAGCTGCCGCCGCGTTCGTCGGGACGGCCTCCACCGGAGCCTGGGCGGTCAGCGCCTGAAATGTGGCCTGGACAATGGCACTCACATCCTGGGTAGGTGCTGGCGGCGCCCCTGCAGGTCCGCATGCAGAGGCAACCAATCCCAAAAGTATAAGGGCACTCAATAAGCACTTCTTCGACATACAGTATCTCTCCTTGGTTTACCAGTATTTTTTCGAACAAATCGTATCATTCTAGCCCATTAATTACGAAATCACCTGCCAATACAGGATTGGATTCGCGCTGAGTGAATTCTTTGCGAATTCAAGCGTTCAAAGTGAGAGCCAGGTTCCTAAATTTTTCTCGCGGGCGCGGCGGTATATATCCGGCGCCACGGCCATATCGTCCATTGCTAAACCCAGATTAATGGCCAGCGTGCGCTCGTCTTCGCTCTGGCGACCAGGCTTAAGGCCTGCCACGATCTCGCCAAGGTCAGCATAAGGATCGGGCGTCTGCTGAAAGTAACCGACTGATTTGTAATATTGGAATTGGGCGTGATCATCGGTGGAAATACGGTCCGCTTGCCGAAATGCAGCCCCGGTCCAATACGAATCGAAATCGACCGCCGAACCGAACGCACCGGGCTGTAACCAATCCGCCTCGATGGTTGGGGTTGGGTGCTTCAGGATCGGCCCCGAGGTGACCACCAGGTCTGAATCGACCACCGCTTGCCGTGGCTCCTGGACCTCAATCATCTCGAATCCGAACTTTACACGCATCTCGTCAATGAATTTCTGCTGGATTTTGGGCAGCACATCATAGGCATAGACGCGCTTGATCGGGAAGAGGCAGGCCAGGGCTTCCAGGTTGGTCCGTCCCTGCACACCGCAAGCCAGAATGCCGACGGTCTCCGATTCGGGTCGCGCCAGATATTTGGCAGCCAATCCACTGGCAGCGCCAGTGCGATAGGCCGTGATCCAGGTGCAGTCCATCACCGCGTACGGAATCCCAGTCTCGGCATCATTCAAGATCAACAAACCGGAGATGTAAGGCAGTCCGCGCTTAAAGTTATCGGGATAGCCGCTGACCCATTTGATTCCGGCTGAGCGCATCGAGGGGATATAAGCCGGCATGGCATGGATAAAGGCGTCCGGCATGGTGTGAATCCCAGGCTTGGGAGGCATTTCGACCCTGCCCTGACCCTTTTCAAGAAATGCCTTCTCCAGCAAGTCGATCACGGTCTTCATTTCCAGGCCAACGTTTTCCACATCGGCCCGTGACAAGTAAAGCAACTGGTTTTCAGACATAGCGGCTCCTCAGACAAGACGCTTGAAATGTGTAATACAAGCTATATGATAGACGCTCTTATTAATATTCTGTCTCGCGCGCTAAAACCAACAAGGTCAGATACGTTGAGCGCCCGATTTCCTGTAACTTTTTCGGATCGATGATCTCTGGGCCATCACGCGGAGTGTGGACATCTTGGTCCGAGCCATCCCAGCTTACCGAAAGGGTCAGCGCAGATCGCTGTCCAAAGCCTGGTCGAGCCTCGTGCCCATAATGAGGACTGCGGCCGCGAGTTGTCGTCGCGACATTGTATCGACTGGCTGCAGATTGGTACAATTTTACCAGCCGATAACTACTGTCCTCACCCAAGGCAATTGAGGTCCCACTGCCCGAACCCACCCCGGATAATTCAATCACCGCTTCGACCGTCAGCAGGTTAAAGCCCGTCTTGGCATTCATGATATTGACCACGCTCAAGCCTTCCCTGCGTTCGCCGCCGGCCCAGGCGACAAACAGAATGGTTTTATCCGGCTTGTAAGAACTTTCCTTCAGTAAGCGGGCCAATTCAAGCATCATGGCTACGCCGGAGGCATTATCATTTGCCCCTGGATAGAGCGTACCATCCGGGCCAACGCCTAGCCCGTCATAGTAAGCGCTGACGATGATCACTTGTTGATCCAGCCCCGAACCCACTTCTGCGGCCTCACCCGGAATAAAGCCCAAGATATTGATGTATTTCTCACTCAGGTCGTCTTTCTCATAAACCGGGATCGACATCCTGACCGATTCCCCCTCCCCGGTCAAGGCGTACTGGCCAATGCCCAGGGTGCCGGCCATTTGATTAAACCGGGCAAGACTGCTTCCTGCAGAAACCAGCAACTTGTCGGCCAGAGCCGGCGAAATCAGAATAGCAGGCTTGGTGACAGAATGGCCGTAATAAAATTGCTGAAATGGATAAACATCACGACGTTCCAGTGAATAATTGTCATCGGCGATAACCAATATTCCAGCGACAACATTAACATTGACCTTTCCAAGATCCGCTGCGTGGACAATAACAACCCGTCCTTCTGCAGGGCTGTTTCTCAATCCGTAAGAGTCCGAACTAGTGGAATCAGGAGGCGGCCCAAAAGTCAGTCCCATGACGGGTGCCTGAGCATCCCCGAAGAGGAGTGCCTGGCCGATTTCAGCATAATCCTGCCGGTAAACGAGACTGCCAACCGGTTGACCATTACCATTCAAGATTGACAATTCCGGCATGCCAGCCAGATGGTAACGTGGATCAACCAGGTTTTGTAAAAATGTGTTGTTCTGACCGGCGGGTAAGAGGCCGATTTCGGACATCCGTTTAGCAATGTAATCTGCAGCTTTCTCAGCACCTGGTGTCCCGGTTTCGCGTCCCTGGAATTCAGGCGACGCCAAGGCTTGGATATCCTGCATGACGCGTTGCTGGTCAAACTTAAGACCTTCAGCATGATAGACACCCAGCGGGGTATTCGACCGCAAGACGAGAGATAGGGCGACTACAATCGAGACGGCTCCCATGAAGGTGTAACGATTAAAAATGCGACTCAGGTTAGCCTGACTCTCATCCAGGAATCGACGCAAACCCTCTCCCATCAGATTAAACGCCATAATCGAAAGGAAAAAGGCTATCCCCGGATAAAACGCCATCCATGGATAACTACGCCACCATGTACGCACGTTAGCGATCAGGGCTGCCCATTCGGGTACGTCAGAGAAATGCACAATAATTGGGGTCATGCCGGGACCTTCCCCGATCATGGCTGCAAAACCGCCACCCAGGAAGACATTCAGGTAACCAAGTTCAGCCAGCAACATCAGCACCCCGCCCATCTCCAATACCGCAACCACGATCAACGAACCAACCAGGTTGGGGAAGATATGACGCAGCATAATCTGATCATCGCGCGCGCCAATTGAACGGGCTGACTCGACATACAATTGCGGTTTTAACCCAATCACTTGTCCACGAACGAACTGAGCCACCTCGCCCCAGCCAACGACAGAAATCCCGATCACAAAAATCAGCATACCCTGCTGGATACCAAGCGCCTGGATCACGATCATCGCAAACAACGTCACCGGGAAGGCCGCCCACACCCCGATTGCGCCGGTGATCAACCGGTCCAGCCAGCCACCGCGCTGCCAGCCAGCAAGCCCACCAAAAAACACGCCCAGCAAGACGCGGGCCAGCATCCCAAAGAATGCCAGCGAGAGCGTCTGCCTGGCACCATACAACACCAGGGCTTGAATGTCACGTCCAACGTAATCCGTCCCCCAGGGGAAGACGGATGATGGCTCAAACGGCGGCGCGTACACCTTGCCATTAATGATCATGACCGTATGGGTTTCATACGGGCTTGAAGATGTCAAACGCTCCCCAAAGAAGACCAGCCCTGCCAGCGCCAACACCAGCAAAGTTCCAATAATCAAGGTGGGATTGGTACCAAGGCTATGTAGAACCCAACGCCTGCGTGACAATCCTTGCTCATGATCGTTCAGTTCGCGGATCTCATCGGGGATTTTCGGCAAAGGCGGTAAAGTGGTCGATTTTTTTCTAAACCGGGATATTATATCCCGTGCCCACGCCCCAATTAACTCTCCAATCTCGCGCAACCAGCCAAAAAAGGTTGGACGCTCCTCGCGGTCTTGCGTGCCGCCATTTTCACGAAGGCGGGCATCCAGCAGCGGAAATGAAATCTCGATTATCAAGTTGACTAACAGGAAGAACATGCCCAGAGACAAAATCAGGTCAATTACAAGTGGGGCATTTCCGCGCGAGATGGCTTCCAACAAGGTCAAACCGACCCCGGGCCAGGCAAAGAACAATTCCACCACCGGAAGGCTAGCCAGGGAAAAGCGCAGCGAAGTCCCCAGGGTGGTTAACACCGGGATGAGCACATTACGCATGGCGTGTCGATTTCGAATTAAAAACTCCGGCACACCTTTTGCCTTGGCGGTGCGGATGTAATCCTGTCGCAGTACATCTGTCACAGTAACATAAGTTACCTGGACAATTTGAGCCAGAGGACGCATGGCCAGCACCAGTGCCGGCATAATTAGGTGCGCATCTAAGCCAAAACCCACCGAAGGCAATAACGACACATTAAACCATCGGTACATTTGGATGTTGACGACCCAAAACAGCATGCCCAATAAAAAGCTGGGCGTGGAAACACCTAAAACCGAAACCAACATCATCACCGAGGCTGTTGACTTGTGTTTGGATAGTGCTGCTGCAATCCCAAACGGGACTCCAATCAATACCGCCAATCCGAGCGAGAAGAGCAACAAAACAGCGCTGTTTCCAAGTATCCCCGAAACCAGGCCGAAAGCCGGTAAATTTGCTTTGTGCCAATAGTAGGTTTGGGGATGGACGACGAGATATTGGCCAACGCGTACCAATGCTTCCAAAGCTGCATTGAGCGGTTGAGCCGGTAGGTGTTCACGCCCGCGCTCGGCCAGGATCAATCCAAAGGAAGTTAGATAGGCGATCACCAACAAAGTCCCCAACATACTCGCAATGCGACGAAAAACCAGTCGCAATTCGGTCAACGAGGTCTGTCGAGCGCTGGATGATCTGGTTGTCTTTATCGCTGTTTCTGTCATGTAGTCCTCTGCAGCAAAGAGATGGTCTCTAGCAGCTTCTCTTGCCAATCCGCTTCGCGCCCAAAGTTACACCAATAGGCATTTTTACCGCCGCGCACCTTAGGACCCAAATCTCGCAGCGACTTCATCGGGGTACCTTCCGGAGGAGCCGGATAGCGCAGAACGATCTGACCGGTTTCCATCCCAATTGACGTCAGTCCTGCCGCTTCTGCGTTCAACTTGACACGCATCTGATAGAAGAGGTTCTCGACCATCTCAGGTGGTGGCCCGAAACGATCCTTAAATTCGGAACGCAGAGCGTCGATCTCGCTTTCATCGCGCATATCAGCAATACGGCGGTACAAGCGCAGGCGAAGGTCCTGATCCGGGATGTAATCGCGTGGGATGCCAACCGCCAGGGGTAAATCCACATTGACCGGCATGGCAATCGGTGCGTTGAAGGCTTCGAATGCTGATCCGGTGTCGGGTAATCTATCCCCAGCCGAGGCTCGGAGGCGGCGCACGGCATCCGCCAGAAGACGCGTATAAAGATGAAAACCAACTGCCTGGATGTGCCCATGCTGACGATTTCCCAACAACTCTCCCGCGCCGCGAATTTCGAGATCGCGCATGGCGATCGAATAACCCGCACCCAATTGGGTGTTTTCTGCGATGACTTCCAGGCGTTGCTGTCCATCTATAGTTGGGGATTTTTTACGATGGCGGAAAAAATAAGCATAAGCGCGTACAGCACCGCGCCCAACGCGCCCACGCAACTGGTAGAGCTGTGCCAAGCCGAAGGTATCCGCGCGATCAACAATCAACGTATTGGCATTGGGGATATCGAGGCCCGATTCGATGATCGAAGTCGAAAGCAGTACATCGACCTGCCCGGAAGTAAATCGACGCATAACATTTGCCAATTCACTTTCCGGCATCTGACCGTGAGCTATTGCAATCCGGGCCTCCGGGACCAAATTTTCGAGATGGATCTTCATCGCCTCAATCGTATGTACACGGTTGTGCACGAAAAATATTTGTCCACCTCGTTCCAGTTCACGCAGAATGGCCTGTCGTGTCAAGCGCTGTGAATACGGTCCGACGTGCGTAATGATTGGTAAACGCTCTTCCGGAGGTGTATTCAAGTTTGAGATGTCACGAACGCCGGTCAAAGCCATATATAAAGTACGTGGAATCGGTGTGGCGGTCAAGGTCAGCACGTCCACTTCGGTTCGCAACTTCTTAAGATGCTCCTTATGGGTCACACCAAAACGTTGTTCTTCGTCGATGACAACCAACCCCAGATCTTTGAACTGTACGTCAGGCGATATCAAACGATGCGTGCCAATGACGATGTCGATCGCGCCGGTGGCCAGACCGTAGATGATCTCGTTTTGCTCGCGCGGTGTACGGAATCGCGAAAGCATCTCGACAGCAACCGGAAAAGCCGCCAGGCGCTGGCGGAAGGTTTCGTAATGTTGTTGGGCTAACACTGTGGTAGGAACCAAAATTGCTACTTGCTTGCCATCCATTACGGCCTTGAACGCCCCCCGCAAGGCTACTTCGGTCTTACCGTAACCAACGTCTCCGCAAAGTAAACGATCCATCGGCCGGGCTGTTTCCATATCGTGTTTAATGTCGTTCAAGGCTTGTAGCTGGTCTTGTGTCTCGATATAAGGGAATGAGTCTTCCAATTCATGCTGCCAGACCGAATCATCGCTAAAGGCGTAGCCATGCACAACCTGGCGGCGTGCGTAAAGATCGAGCAATTCCCCGGCCATCTGTTGGACGGCCTCCCTTACTCGCGCCTTCTTCTCCTGCCAGGCTTGACCGCCCAGGCTGTCCAAGCCGGGCAATCCGCCTTCCGCACCGACATAGCGTGTCAATCGGTCAGCCTGGTGAACGGGGACAAACAGCTGGTCGCCGGCGTCATATTCGAGGCACAGAAATTCTCGTTCGTGCCCATCGAGCTGCCGCTGGACGAGCCCGACATAACGCCCGATGCCGTGATCCACATGGACCACAAAATCGCCCGACTGCAAATCGGCATAGACCCCTTCGGGTGCTTCAGCCATCGGCTGCTGGCGCATGCGAGGCTGCGGACGTTTCCATCCGAAGATCTCCGAATCCGTAAACAGGTGCAGTGGTGGCCGATCGGGAGGATGCAGTTCCCACCCTTCTGACAGACTGGCTTCGATGAATTCGGGTTCCCGAGCCGCATCGGGGCAGGCCGCGTCCGTCCACAATTCCTGCAGGCGGGCATATTGGCGCGACACGATCACCACCGGTTCACCTTTACACGCCAGGTCAGAGACATATTCCATAAACGGTTTGACTCGTCCTCCATAGCGAGGACCGGGAGCAAATGCTTTGGCTAAACTCTGGTCGGTTCCATCAACCTCAGCGGTGGAATGACCAAGTTCCAGCCACGGACGGGCACCCAAGCTGTCGACTATTTCTGACCAGGTCAGATAAGGGATAGGGAAATCTTCATCCAGTGTTTCTTCATTGATGCTTTCCTGCCGGAATTTGACCGCCTGCTCCTCGATCTCATTCACAACTGCTTCAACTACGCTTAAATCTTCGAGCAGTACGATTGCTTTCGCGGGCAGGTAATCCAGTATGGAGGCCGGAACGGCATGCAAGCGAGGGATGTAAAACTCGGACAACTCATTGACCGAGGCATTATCTGCTTCCGGCAAGATATATTCCCTGGCCGGGGTAACCAGGATCGACTCCAGATTCTCCACTGTTCGCTGCGAAGCCGGATCAAAAAGACGGATGGTATCGATCTCGTCGCCAAAAAACTCAAGACGAACTGGTAGGCGCTCAGCTACCGGCCAGATATCCAGAATACCGCCGCGACGTGAAAACTGACCTGGTTCGAGCACGGTATCTAAGCGCTGATAGCCGATCTGTGCCCACGAATGCAACAAGCTGTCCGGCTTGAAGATCTGCGAGACCTTAATACGCTTGCTGGCTTTGAGATAATCCCGGCGTGGTACAGTGCGCGTCATTAACGCCCGGCCTGAGCTGATAATGACTGGTGGTACGTCCGGCTTTTGTACAAACGGCAGGTGATACGCAGCCAGGGCAGTCAGAGCCTGAAGGCGTTCGCGACGGGTGGTACTCCCCCAGGCTGCTTGTTCATAAAAAAGCGGGTTCGGTTCTGCGAACAGGTATCGCGTTCCTCTATCCATCCAGAAAGACAGCTCGTCAAAAAGCGAGAGCGCTTTGTCAGCCCGATCCGTGACCAACAAGATAGGCTGTTCCAGATCCGTATGCAAAGCTGTCAGGACAGGCAAGCGGGCAGCACGCGGCAGTCCCAATCCGTTCACTTTCTCACCGGATCGGATCGAAGCCAGCAAATGTTGATATTCTGGCAGATTGCGGATTTGATCGAGAAGAAAATTCATTCCGAGCTAGGTCAAGCAGATGAAATTATTCGCCGTTGCCTGCGCCATTGAATTTATTCATCGTGGCATCCAGGCCTTCGGATACAAACATCAGGGCAGCATCGGCAGCCCGGTCAAGAAACTCTGAGAGCAGAGTCAAATCAGTTTGAGGAAAATCCTGCAACACGTAATCGGCTGGGTCCATGCGACCGGGTGGGCGGCCAATGCCAAGGCGCAAACGGGGAAAAGCCTGTGTGCCTAACCTTTGGATGGTGGAAGCCACACCCTTCTGCCCGGCCGAGCCTCCGTCAGGACGAAGCCGGATGGTATCAAAAGGTAAGTCAAGATCATCGTAAACCAGCAAAAAGTTCTCTAACGGCAGCTTATAAAAACGCACCAATCCCTGCACAGCCTGACCGGACAGGTTCATGAAGGTTTGCGGCTTGGCCAGGAGTAATTTTCTGCTATCGTAAACCACCGATCCAACCAACGCCTTGGATTGCATACGGTTCAAACGCAGGTTGAGGCGTACAGCCAACCGATCCGCCAGCATAAAGCCAATGTTATGCCGGTTATCTCTATATTCGCGACCCGGATTTCCCAGGCCAACAATCAGAAAAGGAGAATTATCTGTCATCGATAGAATTTATTTTTTGCGTAAACGAAGTAAAACAGCGAAGATTAAAAAGAATCCACCGATACAAAGCGCGCCCAGGCGCAGACTGGTATAGACATTTATTGGCGTCAATGCAGCGGGGTTTTGCGGTAAGAGAGTCGGGGTTGGGTATGGTGTCGAAGTCATGGTTGGCACCTGGGGAGTAGGTTGATTCGCAGGAGTAGCGGTCAGGGTGGGGGTCTCAACCGGGGTGTAGTTCCGCACTCTTAGACCGGAAACTGTCGTCGCGATGTGTTTACCGTCCTGTAAATTTACCCGCAAGCGCAGGGTATAAGTGCCGTCGGTAAGAGTGGTTGTATCCCAGGTTCCCAAAGGGCCATTCTTGACCGGCTGTTCACTGGATTGGATTAAAAACCAGTTACTGGATGTATCGCCGGCAAAGGCAAATGCGATCTCAGCTGACTGGAAACCCGGCACATCGCTCGTCCCGGTGATAGTGACTGGTCCCTGTATAACCTGGCCGGACTGCGGTGAAGTGATAACGACGGGGGATGTTTCAACCTGCGCAGAAACAGGCTGTATGAGCCAGATCGTTGTTAAAAAACCCAAACTCAGGAAGAATCGCCGCATTGGTCTTAGAAGAGCCGAAACCAGTTTGTGCCGGAGAGGATCGAACAGGACATCAAAATAAAAATTAGCAACAAAACCAATCCGCATCCAAAGCCGGTGCACGAGCAACCCCGTCCAAAGCCAAAATGGTCTTGCAGCCAGTCGAAGAGTTTATCCAGCAAGAACAATTCGAGCAGACCGGCCAGACATCCGGGACGATCGTTCACGGTATCCTCCTCCTATAAAATCCCACAGAACCTTAAGTCTATCACGAAGAAAAAAACGGGTCAACAATCGCACATCCCTCTCTGGAACTGTTTTGTAAATATCATCTTTTGAAGTAGAATACAGCCT
>CAYOUV010000002.1:0-6147 GCA_964407265.1 uncultured Anaerolineaceae bacterium
CCGAGGTCGATCAATGGGTAACTGCGGAACCACAGCTTCAAGCCCTTAGCCGTAGTAGGCATGTCGAATACCAACCGATACGTGTCGCCTTTCGTTCCGCTGACCCTGGAAACTCTCCATTTGCCCTTTTGGTATTCCGCATTGGTTGAAAAGGAATCAAAGGTACCGCTTTCGTAGATCATGCCGGTTATGGCGTACTCATCTCCATTGTTATCCACGATCTTGTAATCGACCCCGTCCATTTGGTGCAATTCGGTCAGGCTGTTGGCTTTCCACTGCACATCCACCAGCATAAACAAGTCATTTTGTGGCGATTTTCCATCAAGTTGGGTTTTGGTTTCAACATTGACGACCTTGATCGACCAATAGTGACCCTCTACCCAATCTTCAATACTGCTTGGGGTTGGCGAGGCTGCGGATCCCAATGGCATGCTGAAAGTTGAACAGACGACCGTGGTTAAGACAACCAGGATTGCCCCCAAGAGTATGCCGAGCTTTTTGAAGTTCATTCCCTACTCCCTTCGTTGATGAAACAGGCCGCCTGAATTCAGTAGATGCCGGAATGTAGAGGCGGGCAAGGTTCCTTGTGTGGCAAGGTTTACCCCTGCCGTTCTTTGGATACAGCTGCCCCTCACAACTGCTACGAATTGCCAGCCGCCGTGTTGGTTCTGCAATTAATGACGGCTTTCGCGCATAAAAGGAGGCGAAACACCGGTTTGCCTGCTTTTCCCGGGAACCAATCGAAGGCTTATGTGGAATAGTTGTGCGCACCAATAAATAGGGGTCCAAAAAGCTTACAGCCTGTCCAATTACCATTGCCCCCTAATACCAGAAGATGAAACTGATTCCACTCAAGCAGGAATCCGGAATGTTCTCCTTGGATTCATTCTATCATAAACAAAATTTAAATCAAAAAACAATATTGTTAGTTAGAAATCTTTGGGTAATAGCCAGCTCAGCCATCTGCTTGGCGGGTTTGTGCGTCAAACTACGGGCCGGTCTGCGTAGGGGCGGGTTGTGTGGCTGGCTCGGATGGCGGCCAGGGAATTTCGCTCGGACCGGCGTAGCCGTGCTTTTCCTGGAAGTAGACCCGCCCGTGTGACGGCTCGCTGCAACCGGGTTCATCGGTCAGGGTTACCTGTGTCAGCGAGGTGCCGAACGGCTGGAAGGTCAGTTGTCCGTCCTGGCAGGTCCACACCTCGACAATATAAATCACCATGCTGGCGCTTTCCTCGTCACCGGGGCGCAGGGCTTCGCTCTTCCAGTCAACCACGACTTGGTCGCCGTGCCGGACAGCAGCCACATCCCAGGGCGGCAAATAGCCCTGGTTGGATGGTGGGATGCGGTACTTATCCGGATAAACGATTTCCAGACTCATCACATCACCGTTAAGATTCAGAAACTCGGTCTTGACCCAGCAGGATTTATTATCGCCGTGGGAACGAGTCAGCACCCATTTGCCGGTATCCGTGCGGCCGATCACATCCTGCACGGCACCCTGCCGCATGCCATACAGGTACAGATAAGGTGCACCGGGACCGTAGCGGCAACTCACCTTCTCCACATTGACTTTGCCGCGCAGGATGGCGTAGGTTGGCGTGGGGCTCGGGATGGGGGTGATCGTAGGCGAAGGCGTCAGGGTTGGTGTTGCACTTGGGGTGGGCGGGAGGGTGGCTGTCTCGGACGGCGTGCGACTTGGAATTACAACCGTCGCTGTCGCCGTCGGTGGAACAAACCCGGCTGAGACCTTACAGGCTGAAAGTGTAAAAGAGAGAAGCAGCAGCAGGCTGAGTGATTTTTTCATGGCACGGCTTCCGTCGGAACAAAGCCATTATAGCGGACAATCCCGGTGAACATTTCAATCGAATTATCGGGAGGAGGTCGTCTGTCGCGGCTCGGCGATAAATCCCAGCTGGGAGGCGGCCCCCTGGACGATCAGGCTCCCGCCGTAAGCGAACATGAAGCTTACGATGCTGCCGGTGACCAGGGCCAGATGCAAGCTCCAGACGGTGATGGCAGCTCCCAACCCTACCAGCGCCAAACCGCTCAGTAGCATCGACCCGGTGCTGACTGTACGCAGGCTGGCCAGCCAGACCTGGAGGCTGCTGGCGAGCACCAGCAGGCTTGAGATGAATTTCAGTACTCCCCACAACGAAAGTCCATTCCCACCTGACAGGCCGGATCCCAAGACAAGTATGGCAGCCAGAGAATTCAAAAGCGCAAGAAAGATCGAGATCAGTTGCATGTCAATACCTCCATGATGAACTAGATCCCAGCCTATATGCGCGAGGCTGCCAATTCCTATTGACAGGCTCTCTTTTTCTATAGAGTTTCTATTGAGATATAAAAGCACCCCGTCATCAGGCGGGGTGCCGGCCAGATCGTGGTTCGCTGTATTACTGGCTGGTGGTCGCCATGGCGGGCAGGGAGTGCAAATAAGCCCAGATGGCTTTCAGATCGTCATCCGAATAATTGCTGTATGTCTTCCAGGGCATGAAATCCTCCAGGTGCAGTTTTTCGGGTGTGACGCCGGTGCGGATGGCGTTGACGAAGTCGGCCTCGCTCCACTTGCCCAGCAGGCCACCCGGCGTTAGGTTGGGCGCGGGCGGCGCGGTTGGGTCGGGGTCCTTGCCGCCGGACAGTTGCACGCCATGACAAACGTGGCAGCCGCTGACGCTGACCAGATAAGCACCATAGTCGGCACTGGCGCTGGGCTGCATGCTGTCTGCCCGCTGTGTATCAACCGGGATCAGGCTGGCGCTGAACGGCAGGGGCAACTTGCCGGCGCCGATCAGCACTTTGGCCAGAGGCGTGACCTGAACGTCTGTGACCGTGTTGTCGACCGGCGGGACGCTTTTAATGTAAGCGATGATGTCGGCCAGGTCCTGGTCGGTGAAATTGTAGAAGAAATACGAGGGCATGATCACGACCGACTTGCCGTCCGGTTTGACGCCGTAGCGGATGGCGCGCACCCAGTCGGCGTCTGTGAAGGTGGCACCCAGGCCGCCTTTGCCGCTGGTCAGGTTGGCGGCCTTGACCTGGCCCAGTGGGGGCGCCTGGAACAGGATCTTGCCGCCGCTCAAGTTCGATCCATGACATTCCTCGCAAATGGCTGCCGTAAAATGCTGGCCGCGGGCGATCGAGGCTGCATCAGTTGGGATGGTCAACTGGTCCGTTGGGGCCTGGTAGGTCTTGCTGAAACGCTGGTTGCCCTTAATAAAAAATACTGCCGCAGCTAAAATTACCAGCCCAAGCAGACTTCCCAGGACAATACCGAACCATTTCATAACTTTCTTGAACATATCCTATCTTCTCCTTATACCTCTAAGAATTTTGGGGTTGTACACCACCAACAACCAAGAGATGGCCGGGTAAGGCCATCCCTTGGTTATATTACGACTTAAATTGTCTGATTACAAGTGTTAATTTTGCCCAGGCAGCGGCGGCTTTAATTCCCTTGCAGGGCGGCTTCGATAGCCTGTTCAAAATCGCTGTAAGGCTGTGCGCCTTTGACCAGCGTGTCATTGATCAGGAAGGCGGGGGTTCCATTAATTCCCGCAGCCTTCGCGTTGGCCGCATCCTGTTGCACGCGGTCGGCAAACTTGCCGCTGCTCATACATTGGTCGAAGGCATTTTGATCCAGGCCGAGTGCCGCGGCAAAGGCACGCAGTTTGGCATCCGTGAAGTCCCCCACGTTTTCACCGCTCCAGTTGGCGTACAGGATGTCGTGATATTCCCAGAATTTGTTCTGCGCCCCTGCACAATAAGCCGCTTCAGCAGCCGCAGCCGACTCGGGACCGATAAATCCGCCCATCGAGCGATATTCGTAGAAGACCTTACCGGTCGCCACATAGTTCTCGATGATCTGCGCTTCCGTGTTCTGCCAGTAACGGACGCAGTAGGGACATTGGAAATCGGCGTACTCGATGATCTTGACCGGCGCGTTCGGATCGCCCATGCGGTTGCTCTCCGCCATCGGGTGCTGGCGCGGCTCCGGCAGGTTGACCTCGCCTGATCCCGGTACAAAAGGTTGCTGAGTAGCCAGGGGCGGTTGGGGGAGAGATGGCACTTCGGTGGTGATAGTGCTGAAGACCTGTCCGGTTTGCGGGCTGAGCATGAAAAAGGCGCCGGCAGCGACTGCAACCAGGACACAGCAGGCCAGCAGTACGCAGCCACCGCCGACCAGCCACCAGACCCAGGTTTGCTTGGACTCCGGTGCCGATTCTTGCTCGGTTGCGATTTGCTCTTCACTCATACGAACCTCCTCTGATAGATCTCATTGTAGGCGAAATCATGTCACGGCACAAGGAAAAAATTCTCTCAAGGCGCAATCACCTCGATCTCCTTCCAGGCGACCCAGGAAGGGCTCTTGGTAGTCACGATGCGCACATATCGGACTCCTGTCAGCGGAGATTCGGGCTGGAATTCCAGGAGCTGGTTGTCTTTGGTGAGCCCGTCGAAGCTGTGCACCAGCTGTAAATTATCCGCTGAGTTGCCGGCATAAACATTGTGAGTGGTATTTCCGTCCGGATATTGCCCCACCATCAGCCGGATCAGGCTCACCGTGTACGTCTGCCCCAGGTCGATCTGGATCCACTGGGTGGGGGAGGCGCCCGCGCCCCATTGCGCCCCGGTACCATCCACGGCGTTGGCGCCCGGCTGGTCGGACAGCGCGCGTGAGACTCTTGCGCTCTTGTGTAGCGCCACATTGTTTTCGATGAAGTCGAAGGACTTCGTCTGGCACGGGTCCGGGCGGTTGACCGGCGCCAGCGCCTGGCCGATTTGCCCCTGGTCGCTTTTGGCGCTGTAAAAATCGTTGTTTTCGTAAATGTCCCAGGTCCACAGCAGCCAGCCATCGAAACCGTAATCACAGGATTGCACCTGCCAATCCATCAGCATGGAAGCCGCCTTGCTGACCGAGGGGACTGCCTCGGTTGCGGCTCCGAATTCACCCATGATGATCGGTTTTTCCTGCATGCCGTTGATGCCAAAATTCTCCACGTATTGCGGGAAGGTCAATTCTCCACCGGGGTAAGGGTGCAGGTCGATGAAATCGAGCTTTGAATTCCAGATGGCCGGGGCAGTATTGATGTAACGCTCATCGCCTACGCGTGCCGGATTGGGTTCCTGCGGCCAGAAAAAGCCCACCGAGACGAGCGCAGTTGGGTCTACCTCCAGGATGGCCGCACGAACTTTGTCCATCCACAGCACCAGATTGGAGTCGATCATGCGCTTCTTGTCCTCCAGGCTGGACATATCGTAAGTCTTCCCGTCCAAAGCGGTGACATTACCCGAGGTCATGGAAAGCGGCGGGAAGTCCATGTCGAAGAACAGTTCGTTGCGCAGTTCGTAGGAAAAAACCATCTCGATCGGCGCATCATGCGCGATCAGGTAACGGGCGAAATCCTGAAAGTAAGCCATGTTGGCCTGCAACCCGGCCGGGGAAAGGAAGTGGACGTTCATCATCGTGAAGGTGTTGCAGCAATCCTTGCTCAGGATCTGGCCGTATTTGCCGCCCGGCAGCCAGTCCTGGGTGAAGATGATGTACAGACCGTATTCCTTCGCCAGGTTGAGAAAATCGACCACGTTCTGCATATAGGCCTGGTTTAGCCCGTCGTCCGCGGTGCCAATTGTGTTCTGGCTGATGAAGACGCGCACGGTGTTATAGCCCAGTTCGTGCATTTGCTGAAATGCGGTTGTGAGTTCCGTTTTGTCATACACTCCAGGATCGAAGACGGAATGGTAAGTCTGCTGGCTGCCGTCGTCCCTTTTTTGTGGATCAAGACGGACGTAGTTGTTACCGCGCGGCACGAATTTCCCGCCCGTTTGGCGATCGAAAAATTCGCCGACGCCGTTCACAACGCGGATTCCGATGCGGTGCTCGACGGGTGCCGACGATGCGGAGGTGGACGTGGCAGGTGCCACAGTTCCGGACGTGAGGGCGTTAGACGGGGAGGCGGGTGGCGCGGACGTTCCAACGCTCCCCGGTAGGTTGCAGGCAGACAGGAGCAGGCAGAATAGCAAGCTGGCCCATCTGAACTTGATGGAAGTTTTCATATGGAATTTTGCTCCTGGCTTTTAATCATCCTTTTTTTCTAATCCCATTTTAACTTATTTGGAGCAATGCGGTCAAATTTATAGCCCAAT
>CAYOUV010000002.1:6247-54928 GCA_964407265.1 uncultured Anaerolineaceae bacterium
TTATTGAATAGCTTCAGGTCTATGACTTAAGCAAACTCCCCTCCAAATGGAGGGGAGCGTTGATTTTAGTATCGTCCTTGTGATTTGTGACTCGCCTTGGCGTGCTGACGCCGCAGGGAGCGGGGACGCTCAGGATGCGGCGATTTGTACGTAGGCCGCTCGGTCGCCTGGCGCGGCGCCTGAGTTTTTCGGGGCGGAGCAGGGGCCTTGTAATCAAAATCTTCCAGCATTTGGCGATCCAGCTTGTGCCCCATGATCTTTTCCAGGGTGCGGATCATGCTTTCATCTTCCGGTGTGACCAGGGTGAAGGCATCGCCGCTGCGCTCAGCCCGCCCGGTGCGCCCGATGCGGTGGATGTAAGCGTCGGCGGTGTCAGGCATGTCGAAGTTGATGACATGCGAGATGCTGTCCACGTCCAGGCCGCGGGCGGCGATGTCAGTCGCGACCATGATCTGGTATTTCCCGTTTTTAAAGCCGGCCAGTGCTGTCTGACGCTGGCCTTGCGTACGGTTGCTGTGCAGGCTGGTGACACTGTAGCCGGCTTTCTCGATTTGTGCTTGTAAACGGCTGGCACGGTGCTTGGTGCGGGTGAAGATCAGCACCGAGTTCGTATCTGTTTGTTTAAGCAGCGCCAGCAATAAATTGCGTTTCAAGTGTTGCGATATCGGATAGAGAGCGTGCGAGACGGTGTGTGCCGGGCGGCTGAGTCCTACCGCGATGCGGGTTGGCTGCTTGAGCGACTGGTTGGCAAGTTGTTCCACTTCGCGCGGGAAGGTTGCTGAAAACAGCATGGTCTGGTGCTGGGATGGGACGGCTTTGATGATGCGTTTGACGTCGGGCAGGAATCCCATATCGAACATGCGGTCGGCTTCGTCCAGGACCAGTACTTCGATCCGGTCCAGGCGGGCATGTCCCTGGGACATCAGGTCCAGCAGCCGACCGGGGCAGGCGACAATGATCTCAACGCCTTTGCGTAAAGCCTGGATTTGCGGGTTGGCTCCCACGCCTCCATAAATGGTCCCACTGCGCAGTCCGGTTCCAACGGATAACATGCGGATAGCCTGATTGATTTGCTCGGCTAACTCACGCGTAGGAGTAACGATCAGGGCGCGTGTCTGGTTGCGCGGTCCATTGATGAGGTTATGCAAAATGGGCAGCACGAATGCAGCTGTCTTGCCTGTTCCGGTCTGGGCGGTGCCGATGATGTCGCGGCCGGCCATGGCGACCGGGATGGCTTGTGTTTGAATTGGCGTTGGCGTGCTATAGCCGGCGCGCTTGATACCCGTCTGTAGGCGAGAATCCAGATTGAACTGGTCAAAGTTCACAAATGTTCCTTTTCTTCAGTAGTCAGGCGGATGTCAAAGGGGGATCGAGCGGGGGCTCAAGAAAATAACAACGGCAACGACTGCTGAACTAATAAATAAGGTTGATACGATAACCGATGAAGGCAGGACTGTCAAGGATGGCTTTTGTTCGCATAGATGCTATTCCTGGCGAATAAATTCTCTGGCTTCCAATAATTCCTTCAGCTTTGAAACGTTCTCTTCAAATTGTTTCTTGGCAACCATTCCGACGATCGGGTCCACCAGTTTGAAGAACCCACCCGGGCTGACCCGGGTAAGAATTGTTAGGTTCGTTCCGTGGCTGACGCTCTCGAATTTGTAGGAGGTCTGCAGTTGAATCGGGCCAGAAATGGTTTTAAAACCATAAGTTTTATTTGCTTCAAGCTCGGTTACTTCAAAGGTGGTCTGAATACGGCGTCCCATGAAATGACCGAAACTGCTGAATTTTGTGCCGACCGCCACGCTCCCCTCAGAAATTTGAGAGGATTCCATCGACCCATACTGCCACTGAGAATTGTTCTCCGGCGTGGAAACAAAGACGAATACATCGCTGACAGGTCGCAAGATCAGCGAGCTCATATTGATCGTAATCATTCGCGGTTTTTCTATTCTCGTTCGGGAAGGCTGTTATTTCTTTTTGCCAACCCGGTTCTTTCGCGTGTCATATTGTTGTGAGGATATCAGGCCATCATCACGAAGCTTTTGGATTTTCCTCAATTGCTCTTCATCATCGTCCTGGGAAACCGGTTTTTGAGACTGGTACATGGTTTCGCTATCCAGAATTTTGTTGTATTCTGTGGTGGCTTTCATGCCGCTCACGAACAAGGGGACCAGAACGAACAGTGCCAGGGCTCCCGGGCATAATCCCTGGGGGATAGCGAAGGAACGTGTATTTTGTAGCGAAGACCCAAACCAGATGACAATTGCCAGCACAAGTTCCAGGCCGACAAATGTCAGGATAAATTTGAGCCATTCCTTCTTGATGTAAACATGGATAAACCCGGGCAGCAGCATATTTAACACGCCTGCTAACAATGGATTTTTTTGGTTCTTTTCCATGGCGGACTCCTTATGGAATCAAGCGGAGAAGCTTATCGTCACAAACATATTTTTTATAAGGCATGCCGCAGTATCTGGCGGAACTTCTCCCCGGGGGGATTGGTTCCAAGATCAATGAAGGATTGCTCCTGTAAGTTAAGCGGCCTCTGAGGTTCATACCGGAATCTGGATTAACCTGGTGCTTGCGAATGGCAGCCACCAATTCAAGGCGCATCTTCCCGATCGTGCTTTCATAGGTGGGGTCTGAGAATGCGTTCATGGATAACCCTTGACTGGTGGCTACGCCTGGACGTTCTTTGGCCAGCCTAGCTCTCGCGTTTTGGCTTGGCTACATCCACTTTTAATTCATGGTCATTCAGGGAATAGGCGTTGAAGAGTTGGATGGCTTTTTCGGCTTCAGCTTCCGTGCTCATGGTGACAAATGCAAAGCCTTTTGATATACCGCTGTTTCGTTCGGAGATGATTTCCGTCAAAGTCACTTCTCCGGCCTGGGCGAACAGGGTGCTGAGTTCTTCCTGGGTGGTTGCTTTATTTAGGTTGCCTACGTATAACTTGGCATTCATTTTGTGCTGCTTTCTCCGGATGATCCGGTAAATAGAATGGCCGCCGCCCCATAAGTGGGACGGCGGCCAAGGTGCCACGCAGTTCCAATTATTAAACTGTAGACTAATTTTACCACCAAACGCTGAAATTGGGTCGGCTATGATATAATCAATTAACTAATAACAGGTCAAGCGCGCTCACATTGCCGTCATCCCTATTATCGGGATTGGCGGCTTTTTTGGCTAAATTTTGCGTCGCCTTCAAAGGAACAAGCGAATAGAAGCGAAGCTCTACGTCGGAAATAGGTCGTACGATACGACCGAAGATGATTTGCGCGAACTCTTTTCGCAGGCAGGTGCGGGATCGTAATCAAAAACACGGCGGAGGGAACCGCCGGTTTTAGAGGATGTTATGACATTCAAAGTTGGGGACCGGGTGGTTCACCCGCGGCACGGATTAGGAAACGTGACCAAATTGGCTATCAAGCAATTTGTGGCGGGAGAAAAGCGCCCGTATTACGAAATATCTTTTCCGGGCAGCACTTTGTGGGTGCCCTTGAGTCAGACGACTTCGGGGATTCGAAAGCTGACGGTCAAAAGTGAAGTCGCCAGTTGCCGCCGTTTGCTAAAGGCTCCGGCTGCGCCTCTCAATTCCGACCCACGTTTGCGCCAGACCGAACTGAGCAATCATCTCAAAGAGGGGACGCTGACCGCTCACTGCGAAGTCGTGCGTGACCTGACCGCCTATGGCTGGCACAAATCGCTCAGCGGGGCAATTGCTGTTTTTTTGCGTACCACCCAGGATGTCTTGTGCCAGGAATGGGCCGCTGTAGAGGACATAACCCTTTCGGAAGCCCAGATTGAGATTGAAGCCCTGCTTGAAAAGGGCAGGCAGACTGAGAGCCATGACTGAAATTTTAGATATGAAATTCGATATTGGTGACAAGGTAGTCCATCCGCAGCACGGGGTTGGCTATGTGGCTAACCTGGAGGAAAAGCAATTTGAACCGAACCACTCTCGTAAGTATTATGTGATCTCCATTCCGGATACCACCCTGTGGGTGCCGGTCGATCTGCCCACCTCCGGGCTGCGCAAGTTGAGTGAAAAAAAGGAGCTCGAGCAGTGCCGTCAGGTGCTGCAGTCGGCACCGCGGGCACTCAAACCGGAACGCGGCCTGCTGACCAACCTGTCCGAGCACATCAATCAGGGGACGATCGTCGCGCATTGCGAGGTTATCAGGGACCTGGCGGCCTTCGGCTGGCGCAAGCCGCTGTATGGACCGCTGTCAGAATTCCAGCGCGTCATCCTGAACGTGCTGTGCCAGGAATGGGCGGTCGTCGAAGGCTGCTCGCAGGCTGAGGCCTCTTATGAAATCGCTGCCCTGCTCAAAAAGGGCAAAGCGGCCCACGAAGGCTGAGCGGCCAAATTCTAACAAAAGGTTAACACACGGATTTGGCTTGTAGGTTATACTAAATTGCTTGATAAACAGAAGTTCTAATACAAAGTGTAAGTTTTTGATTTGGAACCCATGCTTAACTCAGCGACATTCTATAAGGAAAGGAGTTCCAAATCATGTCTGAAAAAGAACAAGGCACCGTCAAGTGGTTCAATGGCAGCAAGGGTTACGGTTTCATCCAACGTGCTGAAGGCGAAGATGTATTCGTACATTTCAACGCCATCGTTGGTGATGGTTTCCGCAACCTGGAAGAAGGCCAGCGCGTTGAGTTCACTGTGACGCAGGGCCAAAAAGGCCTGCAAGCAGAGAACGTGACCGTTATCTAAACGGTTTCAATCTGTTAGACCACAAACGGGACAGCAATTTGCTGTCCCGTTTCTTTTTAATCGACCTTCTTCGCTAGCCTCACTTTCAAAAATACCCAGGGAGCGCCGAAGCTGGCCCACAGCGCCACACAGGCGTAGCGGACATAACGCAGCAAATACCCCAGTAGGGAGGTGTCCGGGGCGAACAGGGCGAATAATATGTCCAGCCCCAGATAGATGGCGAAAAGTACGACCATCCCCAGCGCATAGCGGCCTATCCGCTGCCAGAGCGAGCCAGCCATCTGGAAACGGGCGTATTTCTGCATCCAGCTCACGCCCGCCACGGCCCCGAACAGGAAACCGCCCAGTGTGAAATAATGGCTCAGGTCGCGCCCTTCCGTGGCAAAGCTGGCCCAGGCCGGCGGATCGGGGGAAACGGAAATGACCCAGACCACCAGCAGACCGACCAGAATCAGGACGACCGAGAAGATCAGCCCGAGCAGGATGCGAGTTTCGAGCGATTTCTGGTCCCACCAGGCCAGGAAGCGGCTTTCATATTTTATAAACAGGAACAGAACAACCAGTCCCAGCAGCCAGCCGCCCAGTACGTCCTGCGGGAAGTGCACGCCCAGGTACAGGCGCGAGATACCGATCAGCAAAAGCAGCAAAATGGCGAAAATCCACAGCCAGGCTTTTTTCACCCTGGAGGCGATCAACCCCCAGACGGCCAGCGTGTTGCTGGCGTGCGAGGAGGGAATGCCGTAGGAAGCTTCAGCGGACAGCGCCCGGACGCCACCGATCCAGTATGGACGCGGTTGGTGGAAAAGCTGCTTTAGGTAGGAAGCCGGGACATCGGTCAGGAGCAGGATGAACAACACCCTCAGCCCCAGAGCCTGGTCAACGCACCAGTACAAGAGCGGGATGAACAGGATATAAAATTCGACTGTGCCGAGGAATGTGGCGGCTTTCATCAAGCCGTCCAACCCCGGGCTAAGGGTTTGCAGCCCTTGGATGATGGCGATGCCGAAGGGATAGATGCTGTCCATGCTGTGCGCCTCCTCTGGGATTGCGGTTTGTCCCATTATTTCACATCCGGGCCAAATGTCAATAACCGGCCGGAAGTAAATTCTGTCAGAGTAAACCTGTGACTTTTTTCACCTTTCGATTGACAGTCTGCCCTTTTTTTGCTAAACTTAGAAAAATTTGTCTGACAAATTATCTCGAGAATCTTATGAGCACATTTCTGATCAAAAACGCGACGGTCCTGGCGACCATGGACGACCACCGGCGGGAGATTCCCGGGGGTGGTCTTTTTATTCGCGACGGTTTCATCGAGCAGGTCGGGCCGACCTCCGAACTGCCGCAAAACGCCGACCAGGTGCTGGATCTCGCCGGCCACGTCGTGCTGCCGGGCCTGGTCAATATCCACCACCATTTCTACCAGACCCTGACGCGCGCCGTCCCGGCCGCCCAGGATGCCAACCTGTTCAACTGGCTCAAGACGCTTTATCCGATCTGGGCGCATCTGACTCCGGATGATATTTTCATTTCGACCCAGACGGCGCTGGCCGAGCTGGCTTTTTCCGGCTGCACGACAGCTTCCGATCACCTTTACCTTTTTCCCAACGGCTCGAAGCTTGACGACGAGATAGCTGCCGCAAAAGAAATGGGGATGCGGCTGCAGGCTTCGCGCGGCTCGATGTCCCTGGGTGAATCGCAGGGCGGCCTGCCGCCCGATTCGGTGGTGGACAGCGAAGAGCAGATCCTGAAAGATTCCCAGCGCCTGATCGAGACCTATCACGATGCCAAACCTGGCGCCATGGTCCAGATCGTGCTGGCACCCTGCTCACCCTTCTCCGTCACTACCGATCTGATGCGTGAATCTGCCAAACTGGCGCGCCAATATGGGGTGCATCTGCATACTCACCTGGCTGAGACCGAGGACGAGGAATCTTTCTGCCTCGAGCGCTTCGGCCATCGCCCGGTCGGGTACATGCAGGAAGTCGACTGGGTCGGCCAGGATGTCTGGTTTGCACACTCGATCTGGGTCAATCAGGAAGAAATCGATCTTTATGCCAAAACCGGCTGCGGTGTAGCCCACTGCCCTTCCTCGAATATGCGCCTGGCCTCCGGGATTGCCCCGATCAAAGAACTGCTGGCCGCAGGTGTCGACGTGGGCATCGGCGTGGACGGCTCCGCCTCGAACGACAGTTCGCACCTGTTGGCTGAAGCCCGCCAGGCCATGCTGCTGGCACGTGTCAGGGAAGGCATCACGGGCTTCTCGCGCTCGGATGATCCCAGCCGCACGCTGATGACCGCCCGCGACGTCCTGTGGTTGGCCACGCGCGGCGGCGCGGCTGTGCTCGGTCGCTCTGACATCGGTTCGCTCGAAGCCGGTAAATGCGCCGACTTCTTTGCGATCGATCTTAACCGCCTCGACTATGCCGGGGCGTTGCACGACCCGCTGGCCGCCACGATCTTTACCCAGCCGGTCAAGGCTGATTACACCGTCGTCGGCGGCAAGTTCGTGATCAAACAGGGCCAGCTCGTCACGCTGGATGAAGGCCGGCTGATTGAGAAACACAACCAGGCAGCCAAACGGTTACTGTCTAAATAAGTCGATAGGTTTTTCAGATTCTGGAGGTTTTATGCCCGTTTCCACAAAGCTCACCCGCACGCTGATCGAGGTTGCCATGGGGCGCCAACCGGCTGACCTGGTTATCCGTAACGGTCAGTGGGTGAGCGTGCAATCCGGTGAGATTATCCCCAATACCGATATCGCGATCAAAGACGGGCATATTGCATACGTGGGTGAGGATGCCTCGCATTGCGTCAGCAAGGATACGCTCGTGCTGGATGCCGGCGACCACTACCTCGTCCCCGGCCTGCTGGATGCGCATATGCACATCGAGTCGGGCATGGTGACCGTCACTGAGTTCGTACGCGCTGTAGCGCCGCACGGCACCACCGGCATGTTCGTCGATCCGCACGAGATCGCCAACGTCTTCGGACTAAAGGGTGTCAAACTGATGGTGGACGAAGCTGCCAAGCAGCCGGTCCATGTCTGGGTGCAGATGCCTTCCTGCGTCCCGTCTATGCCTGGACTGGAGACGCCGGGTGCCTCGATCGGACCCGACGACGTGGCCGAGGCCATGACCTGGCCGGGCATCGTTGGTCTGGGCGAGATGATGAACTTCCCGGGCGTGATCGCGGGGGAAGAGAAGTTCCTGGCCGAGATAGCCGCCACGCACGCGGCCGGGAAAGTCGTCGGCGGGCATTACGCCAGTCCCGACCTGGGACTGCCCTTCCACGCTTATGTGGCCGGCGGCGCTGAGGACGACCACGAAGGGACACGCATGGAAGATGCCATCGCCCGCGTACGCCAGGGTATGCGGCCCATGCTGCGCTACGGATCGGCCTGGCACGACGTGGCCTCGCAGGTCAAGGCCATCACCAAGATGGGGATCGACCCGCGCCGTTTCATCCTGTGCACCGACGATTCACATGCCGAGACACTTTCGCAGGACGGTCACATGGACCGCGTCCTGCGCCATGCGATCAAGGAAGGGCTGGCGCCGCTGACGGCCATCCAGATGATGACCCTCAACGCAGCCGAGCACTTTGGCCTGACGCGAGAGATCGGCATGATCGCACCCGGCCGCTGGGCCGATATCCTGGTAGTCGATGACCTGCGCGATTTTCGGGTCGAACTGGTGTTCGCGAAAGGGCAATTGATCGCCGAGAATGGCAAATGGCAGGTTGATTTGCCCACTGTTTCGTATCCGGTTTGGGCTACCAAATCGGTCCACCTGAAGCGCCCGCTCAAAGCCGATGATTTCCGCTTGCTGGCTCCAGAGGGACAGAACGGCAAGGTCAAGGCGCGCGTGATCGGCGTAATCGAGAACCAGGCCCCAACGCGCGAGATCATGCTCGAACTCCCGACCAATTCTGACGAGGTGCAGATCGACCTAACGCAGGATCTGGCCAAAGTCGCGCTGGTCGAACGCCACAAGGCCACCGGTGGCATAAGTCTCGGCCTGGTCAGCGGGTTCGGATTCAACCAGCCCTGTGCAGTTGCCTCGACTGTGGCGCATGACAGCCACCACATGCTGGTGGTGGGCACCCAGGAGAGCGACATGGCCTTGGCTGCCAACAAGCTGGCTGAGGTTGGCGGAGGGCAGGTGGTAGTTAAGGACGGGCAGGTGATCGGCCTGGTCGAGTTGAACATTGCCGGGCTGATGTCGACCGAGGGTGTCGAAGAAGTGGCGCGCAAGGCAAAAACCGTGCTGGAGGGCTTCCGCGCCTGCGGTTGCAAGCTGAACAACCCCAACATGCAGCTCAGCCTGCTGGCCCTGGTGGTTATCCCTGACCTGCGTATATCGGACAAGGGCTTGGTGGACGTCAACCACTTTGAGCTCGTGCCGGTGCTTGAGAAAATCTAAAGGTGGGTCGTGGCAAATTTCCCCTTTAAACGACTGCAATCCGAACTGGCAAATCTGATCTCTCACACCCCGGCTGGTCAGCGTCTGCTTTCTGAACCGGAACTGGCCAAGAAAATGGGGGTCTCGCGGGCTACCTTACGTGAAGCCATGCGTACCTTCGAGACCCAGGGCCTGATCCGGCGTCGCCAGGGTGCAGGGACATTCGTCGTTGGACAGGTACCCGTGCTCGAAAGCGGGCTGGAGATCCTGGAAAGCCTGGATACGATGGCTCGCCGCTTGAACCTGGAAGTCACATTCAGTGATCTACAGACCGAGCGGGTTTTTGCTGATCAGAATCTGGCTGAACAACTGGATGTACCCCTGGCTACGCATCTTTCGCGCATTTGTCGGGTCATCCGGGCCGACGAGCGCCCGGTAGCTTACCTGATCGATACCCTGCCGGAAGATGTGCTCAAGCTGGAAGATTTGCCTAATTCGTTTTCGGGTTCGGTGCTGGATCACCTGGTCGCGTGCGGTGCACCTTTGACTGTTGCGCGCACGGCTATCAGCGCGATCGGCGCCAGCGCGGAGGTGGCCAAGTCCATCGAAATTCAACGTGGCGACGTCTTGCTGCAGTTCGAGTCACAATTGTTCGATGCAAAGAGCCGGGTGGTAGATTACACCCTGAGCTATTTCATCCCCGGTTATTTTAATTTCCACGTCGTGCGCCGTGTGGGCACTGGTGGATAACTTGCCGTGTGTAAAACGCGACAATAAAAAATAATCTCAATTATCAAATATCTGGAGGTTTTACAATGCGTAGTTTTGCTGGTCGTGACATTTTGTCACTCAAGGATTTTGAACGGAACGAATTTTTCCATGTTTTCGAAGTCGCCGATGAATTGGAGCCAATCGCTCGCAGCCGTCGCAACACCGACTTGCTGACCGAGAAAACCCTGGTGACGGCTTTCTACCAGCCGTCCACCCGTACCCGCCTGGCTCACGAAGCCGCCATGCACCGCCTGGGTGGTCACGTGACCGGTTTTTCGGACGCCAAAATGACCCGCGCTGGCGACTTTTACCAGGAGTCGATCAAGGATACGGTCAAGATGCTGGAGTACTACGGCGATGTGATCGTTATGCGTCACTTCCAGAAAGGCGCGCCGCACGAAGCCGCCAAGTGGGCTTCGATCCCGATTCTCAACGGCGGCGACGGCTGGGGTGAGCACCCGACCCAGATCCTGACCGACCTGTACACGGTCCTGACGGAACGCGGCACCATCGACGGTCTGCGCTGGGTTGCCGTCGGGGACATGCGCATGCGCACCATGCACTCACTGGGTCACGCGTTGACTCAGTTCGACTGCCCGATCACCTTCGTGGCGCCTCCCGGCATGGAAATGCCCGAAGAATATGAAAAAGACTTCAAAGATATGGCTCTGGATTTCAGTTACGCTGAGCATGTCGGGGATGTGATCGGTGAGGCGGATGTGATCCTGGTCGAGCCGACCGTCCAGCCCGATTACACCAAATCTCGTGATGAGCGCTCTGGCGAACTGCCCACAACGCCCGATAACTATAAGATCACGCGTGACCTGCTGACCAACAAAGCCAAGTCCGACGCGATCCTGCTGCACTCCCTGCCCCGCATGGACGAAATCCCCTCCGATGTGGACATCACCCGCTGGTCCCGCTACTGGCAGGAAGCCTTCAACGGCGTGGTCATGCGCATGGCGCTGCTGGCCCTGGTTCTGGGCAAGATGGAATAGTTTAGTTGGGTAGTTACTCATCATTAGGAGACAAAAGAAATGCAGACTGACCTGAGAGGTCGCGATCTGATCGGCGACCTGGATTTTTCCAAAGAAGAAGTCGAAACCGTCCTGGAGGTTGCCTGGGACCTGAAGCGCAAGCGCGCGTTGGGCGAATCCCATGCTTACCTGCGCGACAAGGTGCTGGCGATGTTGTTCTTCTTCAGCAGCACACGCACGCGCGGATCCTTCGAAGCCGGCATGGCGCAGTTGGGTGGTCACGCGGCTTTCATTGAAAGCCGCACTACCCAGATTTCCCACGGCGACACCGAGACCGAAATGGGTGAGATCTTCGGTCGTTATTTTGACGGTATCGCCATCCGTCATGTGGACTGGGGGATCGGCAACCGTTATCTCAATCTGGTGGCCCAGGCCTCACGTGTACCGGTGCTCAACATGCAGTGTGAGATCTACCATCCGCACCAATGTCTGGCCGATCTGATGACCATCATGGAGAAGAAGGGCCGCGACCTGCGCAAGAAGAAAATGGTTGTTTCGTGGGCCTATGCCTCTTCGTATCTCAAACCGATTTCGGTACCGCAGTCATTGATCCTGCAAATGCCGCGCTTTGGTATGGATGTGGTCCTGGCGCACCCGCCGGAATTCAAGCTGATGCCCGATATTATGGAGCAGGCTCAGGAACAGGCGCGCAAATTCCATACCGGTTTCGAGGTTGTGGACGACATGGAAGAAGCCTTCAAGGATGCCGATGTGGTGTATGCCAAATCCTGGGGGCCGCTGCTGACCACCCAGGATCCTGAAGAAGGCAAGCGCATCCAGGACCAGTACAAGCACTGGATCACAGATGCCCGCAAGATGAAGCTGGCCAAGGACGATGCCATCTACATGCACCCGCTGCCCGCCGACCGGGACGTCGAAGTCACCAGCGAGGTGATGGATGGACCGAACTCGGTTGTCTTTGATCAGGCCGAGAACCGCCTGCACGCACAGAAAGCTGTCATGGCGCTGACCATGCGCTAAAAGGAGAAAGAATATTTATGGGTAAAAAAGTTGCTGTTATTGCCATCGGTGGCAATTCGCTGATCAAAGATAAATCTCACCAGACGGTCGAGGATCAATACCAGGCTGCCACAGAAACGGCCCTGCACATTGCGGACATGATTGAAGCCGGCTGGGATGTGGTCATCGGTCACGGAAACGGACCGCAGGTCGGGTTCATCCTGCGCCGTTCGGAGATCGCCGCCAAAATCGAGGGCATGCATGAAGTCCCGCTGGACGTCTGCGGAGCCGACACTCAGGGCGCGATTGGATATGCCCTGCAGCAAAACCTGCAAAACGAACTGCGCCGCCGCGGCATCCATAAGCCGGTGGCAACCGTTGTGACCCAGGTTCTGGTCGATCGCGAAGATCCGGCCTTTAAAAACCCGACCAAACCGATCGGCGGATTCATGGCCGAGGCCGAGGCCAAGCGCCGTCAATCCGAGATGGGCTGGAACATGGTCGAAGACGCCGGCCGCGGCTGGAGGCGGGTCGTTGCCTCGCCGCTCCCGAAGGAAATCGTCGAGCTGGAGGCGATCAAGGCTTTGATCACTGCGGGCGCGATCGTCATCGCGGTGGGTGGCGGCGGTATCCCCGTCATCCGGGACGACCATGGCGACTTGCAGGGTGTTGCAGCGGTGATCGACAAGGATTTCGGTTCCAGCTTGCTGGCCCAAAACGTCGGGGCCGAGATGTTCGTGATCTCCACTGCTGTCGAGAAAGTTGCGCTGAATTTCGGCAAGCCCGATCAGAAATGGTTGGACACCATGACCAAAGCCGAAGCTGATAAATATCTCGCTGAAGGGATTCACTTCGCCAAGGGCTCGATGGCGCCGAAAATCAAGGCCATCACCTGGTTTCTCGAAAATGGTGGTAAGCAGGCTTTGATCACCAATCCGGAGAATATTGGCCACGCGCTCAATAAAGAGACTGGCACCTGGATTACACCTTAGTCTTGGTCTACTGGCGGAGACCTCTAAAGGTCTCCGCCAGTAGATCTAGAAGGAAACTTGTGATATGTTCCCTACTGAAACGAGCGGGGTTCCCATTTTCACTCAACCCAGAACCGAGTTTGAAAATGATGCCTGGAAGCGAAGGTTATCCTTCTTCCAGGAGCATTTAGTAACCTGACCATCAGACCAAAATAGTGAAAAACGCCATTCGTCGCTCCTCTCGCATCATCGCCTCTCCCATCGCAGTGCCGTTGTTGTTGGCGCTGGTGGCCTTGCTGGCGTACGGCCCCTTTTTTACTCAATTGGGTTTTTATTGGGACGAACTGGTCATACTGTGGATTGGCACCCAGCTTGGCCCGGATGGGCTGGCGCATTATTTTGCGACTAACCGTCCATTCTGGGGGATGATTTATCAGATCACAGTTCCGTTGATTGGTCCGTTTCCCTGGCGCTGGCAGTTATTTGCCATTTTCTGGCGCTGGCTGGCGGCGGTGCTGGCCTGGGGCATATTACGCCAAACCTGGCGGCGAAATTCCAATCTGGCTTTGTGGGGCGGACTGTTTTTCCTGGTTTATCCCGGCTTTATCGAACAATTCATTTCGCTGATGTACAGCCATTTTTTCATCGTGCTGTGTGCGTTCCTGGGGTCTTTGTATCTGAACTTGTTGGCACTCCGCCAGCCGCACCGGGCACCCTGGCTGCATGCGGGAGCGTTGTTGTTATCCTTCATCAACTTGCTGACGATGGAGTACTTCTTCTTTTTGGAGTTCATCCGTCCGGTGTTGTTGTGGGTGGCTCTTGGAGATGAAATACCCGAATGGCGTGCGCGTTTCAAACGTACGTTGCGGGTTTACTGGCCCTATCTGTTCCTGATATTTGGGATTGGTATCTGGCGTGCTTTCTTCTTCCAGTTCCAGAACACCAATTACCAATACGTGCTCCTGGATGAAATCCGCTCTGCTCCGTTGGCCGGATCATGGCACCTGCTCCAGTCTGTGGTCGCCAGTCTGTGGGTGACGCTTGTGACAGCCTGGTCCCGACTCTTCACTCAACCTTTTTTGTGGGAAGGTGGGAAGCGTTTGATGGTGCTTTTCGTCGGGGTGGTGCTCCTCACAGCCGCGAGCTTGCTGTGGTTCCTGCGCCAGCAGCGGCTGGAGTCCGATCCGGGACCTGAGCGCAGCGCCTCAAAGTCTGCTATCCTGGTCGGCTTGTGGGCGGCACTGGTCGGGGGCGTTCCCTTCTATTTGGTCAAACTGTTCCCAAAGCTGGATTACAACGGCGACCGCTTTTCGCTGCCCTTCATGCTGGGCGCCTGCCTGGTTCTGGCCGGGTTGATCGGCCTGCTGCCGGGCCGCTCGTTATGGAAGTGGCTGGTCTTGAGTCTGATCGTCTCACTGTCCGCCGGTTACCAGGTTACGGTGGCCAACACCTACCGCCGTGACTGGGCCTTCCAGCAGGCCTTTTTCTGGCAGATGACCTGGCGCATGCCTGGCCTTGAACCGGGAACGACATTGCTGGTCAACGACCTGCCGCTGACTTATTTCAGCGACAACACCCTGACCGCACCCCTGAACTGGATCTATGCACCCGGCAACCGTACCCAGCACATGGACTATATGCTGTACTTTGTCTCGGTGCGCTTGGGCCGCGGACTTCCGGCTCTGCAGCCGGGGTTGCTGATCGCGCAAGATTATCTGGCCGCCAGTTTTACTGGGAATACTTCCCAGGCGGTCGCAATCCAATATGACCCCCCGGGATGCTTGCGTGTGCTTGAGCCGGACATCGACCCTGGGAATCGCTTACTCCCGGAGGAGATGCGCGATGCAGCCGGGATTTCGCAAACCGCCCCCATTCAAGACGCGGGTGCTGTCCTGCTGCCATCCCTATATGGGGGCGGCCCGGCCCATGGGTGGTGCTACTATTTCGAAAAAGCCGACCTGGCTCGCCAGCAGGCTGATTGGCAAAAGGTCGTTAAACTTGGGGAACAGGCTTTTTCAACCGGGGATTACCCCAATGATCCGCTGGAGCGTTTCGTCTTCATCGAAGGCTATGCTCATTCTGGCAACTGGAAGCGCGCGGCCCAGCTTTCGAAGGAAAGCTACCGCATATCCCCGGAATATCTGGGCGCGCCCTTATGTGCTCTGTGGCAGCGCATCGCTGAGAACACACCTGACACTCCTGACAAGCAGGTTACCCTTAAGGATGTCCAAGGTCAATTCGGTTGCTCCTCATAAAGTCTGGTCAGTGGTCGGATACCACTCATGCTAAAATATATCCGAGAGAAAGGAGGTCGAAAAAAAAAATTAAAGCCTAGGTAGCATTGCTTCCTAACATTGGTGTTTAACCCTATCTCTATTCTCTAGGAGGAGGATAAAGTATGCGAAACAAAATATTGCACGTCGCCTTACTGGCAGTTGCGTTCGTCATGATCGTGAGCGCTTGTGGACCAACCCCGACAGCGGCTCCGGCACCTGCCACCCAGGCCCCGGCCATGACCGAGGCCCCAGCAGCCACGGAAGCCCCTGCCATGACCGAAGCACCGGTAGCTGGGGATTTCATCTTCGGTATACTGATGGTTGGACCCTACAATGACCACGGCTGGAGCCAGGCTCACTACGAGGCTGGCCAGTATGTCGAGCAGATGATCCCCGGCACCAAGATGATCTACATTGACAAGGTCAACCCCGCTGATCGCCCCGGTACCACCCCGGCTCAACTGGCCGAGGAATTGGTTTCCCAGGGCGCCAAGCTGATCATCTTCAACTCGGATGATATGAAAGACAGCAGCACGGAATTTGCCCAGGCACACCCTGACATCTTTGTCATTATGGCCTCCGGTGACCAGGTCTGGCAAGATGGTAAGGACTACACCGCTATGCCCAATATGACCAACATCATGGGCAAGATGATTTATGGCAAGATGATGGCTGGTTGCGCGGCTGCGTTGACCACCCAGACCGGAAAGATCGGTTACCTTGGACCATTGATCAACGATGAGACTCGCCGCCTGGCATCTTCCGCTTATCTGGGCGCCAAATATTGCTGGACAGAATACCTGGGTAAAGACCCGGCTGCCTTGCAATTCAAGGTTACCTGGATTGGTTTCTGGTTCAATATTCCTGGTGTTACCTCTGACCCGACCCAAGTTGCTGACGACTTCTATAACAGCGGCTATGACGTGGTTATTTCTGGTATCGACACCACCGAAGCCCTGGCTGAGGCCAAGAAGATGGCCGATGGCGGTAAAAATGTCTGGGCGGTACCCTATGATTTTGTAGGCGCCTGCGCTGAAGGCTCGAGTATTTGCTTGGGCGTCCCGTATTTCAACTGGGGTCCCTCCTATGTGATCGCCATCAAGAGTGCCATGGATGGCAGTTGGCAGTCGCACTTTGAATGGAATGCCCCCGACTGGACTGACATCAACAACAAGGACACTTCGGCTGTTGGTTTTGAGAAGGGTCCGGCTTTGAGCGCGGATGCTGCTTCCAACCTGGATCAATTCATCGGCTCTTTGGCCGGTGGGCTGGATCTATGGACGGGTCCAATCTCCCTGCAAGATGGCACAGCTTATCTGCAGGATGGCGAAGTTGCTACTGATCAGCAGATCTGGTACCTGCCGCAACTGTTGGAAGGCATGGAAGGCCAGAGCGTTTCCTCTCAGTAAACTTTGTTTTGACATGGGGGAGGGCCTTTTCTGCCCTCCCCCTTCCTTCAACTGTCACTTGGCGACAGCTTTTGTAGACAGGACGGCCCATGAACGTTGAACTCAGGCACATCCACAAGCACTTCGGTGCAGTGCATGCGAATGATGACATTACACTGAGCATCCCGGCTGGGACGATTCAGGGGATTTTGGGGGAAAACGGTGCTGGAAAAAGCACCCTTATGAAGGTTCTCTCCGGATTTATTCAGGCTGACAGCGGCGAGATTTTACTGGACGACCAACCTGTGATCATCAATTCCCCTGCGGATGCCATCCAGCATGGGGTGGGAATGCTGCATCAGGACCCGCTGGATTTTCCACCGATGCGGATCAGCGATAATTTTATAATAGGTCGCGGCGGCGCCTTATTTCCCAATCACAATGCGATCGTACGTGAAATCAAGCAGCTGGCTGACAAATTCGGCTTTTCGCTCGACCCCGAAGCCTACGTCGATTCGCTAACTGTTGGCGAACGGCAGCAGCTTGAAATCATCCGTCTGTTGTGGTTGGGGGCACGCGCATTGATTCTGGATGAACCGACGACAGGTATCAGCGCCTTGCAAAAAGAGAAATTATTTAAGACCCTAAAGCTTTTGGCTGAACAGGGCAAAACGATCATCTTTGTTTCGCACAAGCTGGAAGATGTGGAACAGCTTTGCCATCGCGTGGCTGTCTTGCGGGCGGGTCAGTTGGTGGGTGAGACGAAAGCGCCTTACAAGATCGAAAAACTGGTCGAGATGATGTTTGGAAAAATGATCACACTGGGCAAACGAAAATCATTCAAACCCGGACCGGTAATTTTAAGTCTACGGGATGTTGCCATTGAAGATGCACGCTTAAAGTTAAGTGACATAAACCTGGAAGTCCATGCCGGAGAAGTAATTGGCCTGGCAGGCATGGAGGGCAGCGGGCAGGGTCCGTTCCTGCGTGCCTGTGCCGGTCTGGTGCGGCCGGTCAACGGGAAAGTTATTGTTGGTGATAGTGATTTGACGGGCAAGAACTACCACGGCTTCAAAAGGAGAGGGGTCAGCTTTTTACCCGCTGCCCGTTTGGAAGACGGACTGGTGCCCGGATTGAATCTGACCGAGCATTTCATCCTGGCTGAGAAACCGCAAGGGCTTTTCATTGATAATAGCTGGGGGCGTAAATTGGCTGAGGAACGAATCTCCGCCTTCAATATTCGCGGTATGCCAGTCAGTCCAGTCGAGTCACTCTCGGGAGGCAACCAGCAGCGTGCCCTGTTGGCCTTGTTGCAGGATCCGCTTTCCCTGGTATTGCTTGAGCATCCCACGCGCGGCCTGGATATCGAATCGGTCATCTACATCTGGAGCAAACTCAAAGAACGCTGCCGCCAGGGGTCGGCGATCATCTTTATCTCGTCGGACCTGGAAGAAATTCTGCAGTACAGTGACCGTGTCCTGGTTTTCTTCAGCGGGCAGGTTTCCCCGCCCTTGGAAGCGGAGAAAACGAGTGTGGATCAATTGGGTTACCTGATTGGCGGAAAAGGTTGGTCAGACACCTTCGCATCACAAAGGAGTCTTCATGCTTAAGAGCAAGCGCTGGATCAATTTTATCTTCCAAATCGCAGCCCTGGTATTGGCTCTGCTCTTTACCTCGCTGATTCTCCTGGCGGTGGGAGCGCCTCCACTTCAGGCATATAAAAACATTCTTGCCGGGGCATTTGGCTCGTGGGACAGTTTTTCGAACGTATTGGTCGCCTGGGTTCCGCTTCTGCTGACCACCGCGGGACTGTTGATCACCTTCGCAGCCGGGTTGTGGAATATCGGTGTCGAGGGGCAGATTGTCCTGGGTGCGATCGGCACGACCTGGGTCCTGCGCTTACTGCAGGACTCGAGCTGGCCACCGGCCCTGATCCTGATCCTGGCCATCCTGGCTGGTATGATCGGAGGTGCGCTTTGGGCAGCCCTGGCCGGAGTTTTGAAGACCTTCGGTGGCGTGAACGAAATTTTTGGAGGTTTGGGACTTGACTTCGTCGCCACCGCCATGACCCTCTGGTTGATCTTCGGCCCGTGGAAGCGGCCGGGTATCGGCTCGATGAGCGGTACGGAACCCTTCCCCGAACACCTGTGGCTACCGCAGATTACGGATTTTCGGATCAGCGCCTGGGCCTTGGGTCTGGCGATTGTTGGGATGGTGATTGTCTACTTTCTCCTGCAAGGCACTTATTTTGGTCTGAAGCTCAAAGCTGTGGGCAAGAACATCAAAGCCGCTTTCCTGTTGGGCGTTCCTACCTGGCAGTACCTGATGCTCTCCTTCATCCTGTGCGGTATGTTTGCCGGGACGGCTGGCGCCATCCAGGTGACGGCGGTCTACCATCGCCTGATCCCCTCGATCTCGAGCGGTTATGGCTGGTTGGCGCTGCTGGTAGCCATGCTGATCAATTACCAGGCGATCTGGGCTGCACCGGTGGCTTTGTTTTATGCTGCCCTCAATATTGGCAGCATCCGCTTGCCGATCGTCTTGAAACTCGATTCGTCACTCTCTGGCGTGCTGCAAGGCATGTTGGTACTCTTCGTCCTACTCGGCGAAGGGGTACGCCAACGTCTGCTGCGCCGTTCGTGAGGTAGCTATGACTACGGAAACCATCATAATTGGATTAGCTGGAGTATTGGCCTCGGCAGCACCGGTTCTGTTTGCCGTGATTGGCGAGACGATTTCCGAACGAGCGGGCGTGATCAACCTGTCCGTCAACGGGACCATCATCCTGTGCGCCATGGGCGGGTTCGCCGTCGCGGTTCGGACCGATAGCCTGCTACTTGGATTTCTGATGGGCGCTCTGATCGGCGCCCTGGTGGCTTTGATCGTGGCTTTCAGCAGCATCACCCTCAAACTATCTCAAGTGGCGGTTGGTTACGTGCTGGTTTTGACCACCCGCGACCTGGCTTATTTTCTCGGCAATCCCTTTATGGGACTCCCGGGTCCGCGTCTGCCCGGTTGGAATCTGCCGCTCTTAAGCCAGATCCCGATCCTGGGCCCACTGTTTTTTCGCCAGGACCTGATGACCTACCTGAGTTACCTGTTGATCTTTTTGGCCTGGGTGTGGATCTTCAAGACCCGGCCGGGATTGATGCTTCAGGGGATCGGCGAACGTCCGGCGGCTGCCTTCGTACGTGGGGCTAATGTTACGCGTATGCGTTACTTCTACACAGTCTTGGGCGGCGCCTTGACGGGTTTGGCCGGCCCGATGTACTCTTTGAGTGTCAAGGCCGGCTGGAAGGGGACCATTTCTGGCCTGGACGGGATCGGCTGGATCGCGCTGGCGATAACCATCTTCGGCGGATGGAATCCAATGCGTGCAGCCTTCGGTGCTTATCTGTTTGCTCTACTACAATGGTTGGGATTGGTTTTGCAACCCAGTATGCCGGGTATTCCCTCGCAGGTGTTGCAAGTAGCGCCATTTCCTCTGATGATCTTGACGCTTTTACTGGTCAACATCGGCAACGCCGAATGGGTGGAACGGACACTGGCTTCGCTACCCGAACCGACGCGGCGTTTGATCGCTCGCATCCTACGCTCGCTGCGAGCTTCTCCTCCGGCCGCGTTAGGCGTACCCTTCGAATCCGAATAACTTAAAAAATCAGAATTTGGTCAATTGACACTTGCAATCGGTTGTGAAATATGATACAAAATAAACGTCAGACGACTATCATCCAACAAATCGATTACCAATGCGCATCATTCAAGCGAAAACGATTGCCAATCAGGTCGACGAAATCCTCCTTGAGCGGATTCGAAGTGGTGTGTATCCAGCCGCTGGGCGCATGCCATCTGAAATCGAGTTGTCGGATGAACTGGGGGTAAGCCGCGCCACCATCCGGACGGCGCTTGCTAAGCTGGCAGCTAATGGTCTCATCATCCGCAAACAGGGGGATGGCACATATGTGAACGCGCGCGTGCAGGAAATCAGTGCGCACTCAGGAAATTTGTGGGACCTGGTGCAGTTGATTGAAAGCAATGGATACAAGCCTTCCATCCGCTCACTCGCCGTAGAGCACAGACCCGCAACGGAAAAAGAAGCACTTGCCCTGGCTCTGGAAACGGGGGAGAATTTACTTTTGCTGCGCCGCTTATTCATCGCTGATCAACAGCCGGTCATCCTGTCAAATAATGTGATCCCCCTTTCATTGCTGCGGGAGCCGCTGGAAAGTATTGATGGCGAACTCCATATCCGCGAGATTCTCTATCGGTATTGTCACGAAAAGATCGCATTTGCTATCACAGATATTCATTCCACATTGATTGGATCAGAGACGCTTGAACTTTTAGGAGGCGAGGCAGGCAGGACTATTCTGCAATTACAGGTGGCGTTTTATGGCAAGAACAATCTACCGCTTGCCCTGGGTGTGAATTACTTCGATGATTCAAGCTTGCGACTGAGATTGGTGCAGGCCTGGACTTGAACTCGTTCCCTTGGATTTCTGCTCCTTTGATCCGGCACTGAGGAGGATAAGGTCTCGATGCGAACAAAACTGAGTGCCATCTTTGACGCTTTACTGCCAGTCATTGCCACGCTGGCTGCCCTCATCGTAGGGGCAGTAATGCTCCTGTTACTTAAGGTCAACCCAATTGAGGCATACGCGGCTCTGTGGGATGGTGCTTTCGGAAGCGCCAACGCCTTTGCGGAAACGCTGGTCAAGGCTACGCCGCTGCTTCTGGTGGGACTGGGGATTTGCATTTCCTTCCGTGGTGATGTGATCAATATCGGCGGTGAAGGTCAGATGATCATCGGCGGTATTTTTGCCACATGGATCGGACTGGCATTCACTAATCTGCCTGGCTGGCTTGCGATCACACTGGGTCTATTTGCAGGTTTTTTGGGCGGCGCAATTTGGGGCGGAATTCCGGGTTATCTCAAGGCATATTTTAACGTCAACGAAATTTTAAGTACTGTGATGATGAACGCCATTGCTGTGCAGATCATGAACTTCATGCTGCGCGGACCGATGATCGATCCGGTGCAGGCTCAAAAAGCTTCAAGGATTCCCCAAACTGCAAGGTTGATCGAAGCCTATCGTTTAGCGCGTTGGGCGCCTACCCGTTTGCATCTTGGCGCATTGATCGCGGTTGTCCTTGCTATTCTGGTCTACATTTTATTATGGCGTACCACCCTTGGATATCGAATCCGCGCGGTGGGATTAAATCCGCAGGCTTCGCGCTATGCGGGTATCAAAGTCCCGCGGTACGTTGTCATGGCATTGTTACTGAGCGGCGCTTTTTCTGGATTGGCAGGCGCAGTTCAAGTGTATGGAGTCAACTTTCGCATGATTACGGATGGTTCGGCTTCAGGCTTTACTGGCAATGCGGGTTTCAATGGGATTGTTGCGGCGTTGTTCGGGCAGTTGCATCCAATCTGGTCTATTCCGGCAGCAATATTGTTTGGTGCTCTTTTGGTCGGAGCGAACCAAATGCAGCGGGTGGTGCAGGTTCCTTCTGCATTGATCACCGCGCTGAATGGCCTGGTAGTTGTGTTCGTTGTCAGTAGTGAATTCCTGCGCAGGCGAAGACAGCGTCAGCGCCTGGCGCGTGCTAATCTGGATGATTCTTCGCCTCCGGATAATGCCTCCCAACCTGTGGAGGCAAGCTCATGATCTCGGAGCTCTTTACCGTCACCGTTTTGATCGGAATCCTGTCATCCGGCGTCCGTCTGGCCACCCCGTATTTATATGCCGCTATCGGCGAAACCTTCGGACAACGCAGCGGCGTTCTGAATCTCGGTGTGGAAGGACAGATGCTGCTTGGCGCGTTTGCCGCGTTTTATGTGGCGATGAATACCGGAAACCTTTGGCTGGGCGTGCTGGCAGCCATGTTTGTCGGTGCCCTGATGGGACTGGCCATGGCATTTGTTACTGTCAATTTGCAGGCACAACAAGGCATCAGCGGGATTGGTTTTTACCTCTTTGGCTTGGGAATGAGCGACCTGCTTTTTCAAAAGTTGATGGGTACAGTGCATACGGTCGAAGGTTTTCCAAAAATTGCTATTCCCATCCTGAGCAAAATTCCTGGCCTTGGGGAAATACTCTTCGATCAAAATATTCTGGTTTATGGCGCCTTTCTTCTCGTCCTGTTGGCAGGCTTCGTATTGAATAAAACGAATCTGGGATTGATGATCCGCTCAGTAGGTGAAAATCCGGACGCGGCAGATTCGCTTGGCGTGAGCGTGGCGCGCGTCCGTTATTTCACCATTATCCTGGGAGGAACCCTCTCCGGGGTTGCCGGAGCCTCACTCTCGATTGCCCTGCTTAATGTTTTTCAGCAGAACATGACCAGCGGACTTGGTTTTATCGCGGTCGCATTGGTGTACTTTGGCGCCTGGCGGCCGTTGGGGGTTTTGGGCGGCGCACTATTGTTCAGCCTGGTTAACTCATTGCAATTGTGGATTCAGGTCTTGGGGATCCCCATTCCATCGGAGATTGCAGTGATGATGCCATACGTGCTTACGATCCTGGTTTTGGTTGTCACCGTTTCAAGGGTTCGCTCTCCATCCGCGCTGACGAAACCTTTTGGGCGGGAGGAATAGGTTCATTTGGTAAAGGAGGTTGCTTGTAGAAATCACCCGACACAACCTGTAAAAAAGTGCAAGTCCATAAGTTAACACATCAAAAAAGGAGAAGAAAATGAAGAAAATTGCAAGTATGATCACGTTGCTCATGCTGGTTGCCCTCGCCGTCAGCGCCTGTGGAACCCCAGCGCAGCCAACCGCCGCTCCAGTTGCCACAGAGGCACCTGCTACCGAAGCACCCGCAGCGGCTACTGAGGCACCTGCGGCAACTCCCTTCCGCGTTGCAGTCGTGATGCCCAGCGCCATTAATGATCTGGCTTTCAGCCAGAGCATGTATGATGCCCTCATTCGCGTTCAAACCGAAATGGGCGGGCCTGACAAATTCGATTTCGTTTACTCGGATAATATGTTCGTCGTGGACGACGCTGCGGCGGCAATCCGCGACTACGCTTCTCAAGGCTTTGACTTGATTATCGCTCACGGTTCGCAATATGGTTCATCCCTGCAGGAAATCGCTCCGGATTTCCCCAAGACCAGTTTTGCCTGGGGTACGACGGTGGATACCTTTGGAGAACCAAATATCTTCGCTTATGAAGCGGCCTCCCAAGAGGGCGGCTATGTGAACGGTGTGATGGCAGCCTCCCTGACCAAGTCTGATGTGATCGGCGTGGTCGGCCCCATTGAGACCGGTGACGCGAAACTGTATGTGGATGGTTTCAAAGCCGGTGTTGCAGCGACCAATCCCAATGTCACTGTGAACGTGAATTACATCGGATCGTTCTCGGATGTGGCGCTTGCTTCTGAAGCTGCGACAACTCACATCTCTGCTGGTGCGGATGTCCTGACCGGCACGGCTCAAATGGTTGTTGGTGCGATCGGAAAAGCCAAGGATTCCAATGTCCTGTGGTTTGGCACGCAATCCAACCAGACCTCGCTTGCCCCTTCTATCGTGGTCGCCAATCAGGTCTATCACTGGGAAGGTGTGTTGAAGCAAATGATCAGCAAGATCCAGGCCGGAACCCTCGGCGGTGAATCCTTTACCATCAACCTTCAGAACGGTGGTGAAGTAATGGAGTTCAATCCGGATTACGCCATCCCCGCGGATGTCAAGGCGCTGGCTGATACAACCATCAAGGGAATCTCTGACGGCACGATCACGATTACCCTGCCGTAGTAGCTTTTTATAAAGGACTTCGGAAGTCTCTATAAAGACTTCCGAAGTCTTACCCTGAACGATTATTAGGTTGGCACAATGCCCGAATCAAATATCCTCCCTTCCGGCAAGACCCGCATTGACAGTCTCGAAATGCGCGGGATCACCAAGAGATTTCCCGGCGTGCTTGCGAATGACCGGGTTGATTTTGATGTGCGGTCGGGTGAAGTGCATGCCCTGCTGGGTGAAAACGGCGCTGGTAAAAGCACCTTGATGAAGATCCTTTATGGCCTCTACCATCCCGACGAAGGTGAAATCCTGTTGAATGGAAAACAGGTGAACATCGCTTCCCCAAACGATTCGATCAATCTCGGAATTGGCATGATCCATCAGCATTTCATGCTGGTGCAATCCCTGACTGTGGCCGAAAATGTTGCACTCGGTCTTCCATCTTCTCGCGGCGCGCTGACCGATCTCGACCGTGTCTCTAAAAGAATTGTTGAATTGGCCGAAATTTATGGATTAAAAATTGACCCTTCTGCCTATATCTGGCAACTCTCCGTAGGACAACAGCAACGTGTTGAAATCATCAAAGCGCTTTATCGCGGAGCAGCCCTACTCATCCTGGATGAACCGACGGCGGTTCTGACGCCTCAGGAAGTGGATGAATTATTTAGCATCATGCACCAGATGGTCCGGGATGGCCACGCACTCATTTTTATTTCTCATAAATTACATGAAGTTGTCGAAATCAGTGATCGCGTTACCGTCCTGCGCGATGGACGCAAGATTGGCACCCGCCCGACTTCCGAGACAACGAAACAAGATCTTGCCAACTGGATGGTTGGACGCGAGGTAGGATTAACCCTCGATCACGGCAAAATTAACCCTGGGAAGGTTCGCCTGCAACTGGAAGAAATTACCTGCGGCAGCGACCGTGGTACGCCGGGCCTGCGAGGCATCAGCTTGGAGGTGTGTTCGAGCGAGATTCTTGGGATTGCGGGGGTCTCGGGTAACGGCCAACGCGAACTGGCTGAAGTTGTTACAGGCTTGCGCAAAGTAACTGGTGGCAGAGTTTTTCTGGAAGGCGCTGATATCACCGGGCTTTCTCCAGGTGAGATAACTGACCGGATGCTTTCTTATATTCCTGAAGAGCGCATGCGCGATGGCATGATCAAGGATTTTACCGTCGCTGAGAACTTGATCCTGCGCGAACATCAAAAGCAGCCTTACTCGCGCTATGGCTTTCTTAATTTGGGAAATATCTCTCGACATGCAGATGAATTGATCGCGAAATTTCAAGTCAAAACCCCATCGCATGAAACCCTTGCCAAGAATCTTTCAGGGGGGAATATCCAAAAAGTTGTGCTTGCGCGTGAAATCTCACGCAACCCACGCGCCATCCTGGCAGCGCAACCAACCCGCGGTCTCGATATTGGCGCGACCGAATACGTCCGGGCACAGTTGCTCGAACAGCGTAAAAAAGGTGCGGCCATCCTGCTCATCTCTGAAGACCTGGATGAGATCCTGACTCTCTCCGATCGTATTGCAGTTATATACGAAGGCCAGATCATGGATATCGTCCCGCGTGAAAACGCTACGCCTGAAAAACTCGGTCTGCTCATGGCCGGCGTGAATCCCGAGGAAGGGATCAAACAGACTTCGGAAGCAGGTTGAAAGCTTGCAGATGTACTGCAAACAGGTAGTACAATAAAATATCCATCGGTTTGGTGGTCGCTGTGAGATACCAGCGGCGTTGGGTCATGACCCATCGAAAAGTGCCGCCGTCAGAAAGAGGTGCCACCAATGAACCTTTGGCAAGATTATAAACGTCCCACCTCCGTCAAAGAGGCTATTCAAGCCCTAACTTCCGCATCCGGCCCGGTGATGCCAATCGCAGGCGGCACGGATTTGCTGCTCGACCTGCGGCAGGGCCATCATCCCCCCGTTCACACCCTGGTTGATTTGACATTCATCCCAGAGATGACCGCACTCGAACTGAGAGGCGAGCAGCTCTACATCGGCGCAGCCGTACCGGTCAACCGCGTTGCACGCGACCGATTGACGGTCGTGCATGCCCAGGCTCTGGTTGAAGGCTGTGACCTGATCGCCGGGCCACAGGTCCGTAATACCGCCACGCTGGGCGGCAACGTGGCGCACGCCCTGCCGGCTGCCGATGGGACGATTGCCCTGACTGCCCTCGATGCCCAAGTCGAAGTAGCCGGAATTTCAGAGACTCGCCGCGTGCCGTTCACTTCGCTCTTCCTTGGTCCGGGTAAATCTGCGCTTGATAAAAGTTCGGAACTGATTGTCGGCTTTTACCTCCCTCAGACCAGAACGGGACAGGCCTCCTGCTTCAAGCGCATTATGCGCCCACAGGGCGTGGCGCTTCCCATCTTGAATTGCGCGGTCTGGTTGGAACGCAAACAGGAAATTGTCACAGATATTCATATCGCTGTCGGTCCGGGTGGTGCAACTCCCTTCCGGGCCACGGAAGCGGAAGACGCACTGCACAATCAGCCTTTAAATGCCGAGACCTTTGCGCGTGCGCTGGATGCCCTGCAGGGACAGGCTCATTTTCGAAGCAGCGCCCGCCGCGCCAGTGCGGACTATCGCAGGCACATTGCGGGAGGCTTGTTTAAAGAAGTGCTTGATACAGCCTGGCAGCGAGCAAAATAATAATTCATTACTATTGGTAAAGTAACCTTTGGGCTGACGCGCTGAACTCCTCGAAGCGCTTCCCTTCGATCAGAACGCTGAAACGAATGAATGAAAAAGCAAATTTAAAGTCAATGGTCTCGACAGGGCAGTCTCGTAAAGTTCTTTTTGCCATCAAACAGGTAAGGAAGTAAAAAAATGAACACTCAAATAACGCTGATTGTTAACGGTACCCAGCATACGCTCGAACCCGTCGCAGGCGAGACACTTTCCACCCTCCTGCGTGAGAGACTGCGCCTTACAGGGACAAAAATCGGTTGTGACGAGGCCGAGTGCGGTACGTGTACCGTGCTTGTGGATGGCGAGCCGATCATGTCCTGCGCTTATCCCGCCGAGCGCGCGGATGGGAAAACCATCCTCACCATCGAAGGCCTCGCCCAGCGCGTTCACGCGGAGATGAAACTTCATCCTCTTCAGGAAGCTTTTGTTGAACACGGTGCAGTGCAATGCGGTTTCTGCATCCCCGGTCAGATTATGACCGCTTACGCGCTGCTCAAGCGCATTCCGAATCCGACGGGGGAGGAGATTCGTTCCGCACTCAAGGATACCCTCTGCCGCTGCGCGGGCTATCCTTCCATCGAGAATGCTATTCTAGCCGCTGCGCAGGCCTTGCGCACGGGAGAACCTGTCCGCAAACCAACCCACATCCCCAATTCGATTCACGAACACAAGATAGTCGGACATTCGCACCTGCGCCCTGAAGCGGTCGAGAAGGTCACAGGCCAAGCCATCTTCACTGATGACCTCAAATTCGATGGTATGTTATATGCCAGAGCTAAGCGAGCCATGATCCCGCACGGCTATTTAAAGAAACTCGATATTTCCAACGCCAAAGCATTGAAGGGTGTCGTAGCGGTTTTAACCGCCAGGGATATTCCTGCCGAACACAATCATGGATTGGTTATTTTCGATTGGCCAGTCATGGTCGGGATCGGGGAACGGGTCCGCTACGTGGGGGACACGCTGGCCATCGTCGCTGCGGAAACGCCCGAAATCGCCGAGCAGGCTATCGGTCTGATTGAAGCCGAGTTCGACCTCCAGCCTGTCATCACAAATCCGGTCCAGGCACGACAGGATGGCGTCCCGCAAATTCACGAGAAGGGTAATTTGCTCAAACACATCAAGGTTCGCAAAGGCGATATGCAGGCGGGTTTTGCTGAAGCGGATGTGATTCTTGAACACACTTTCCACACGCCGACAACCGAGCATGCTTTCATGGAACCCGAATGCAGCATTGGTGTGCCCCTGCCTGATGGTCGTATGGAAATTTATGTCGGCTCGCAAATCCCATATCAGGATCGACTGCAGGTGGCGCGCGTGATGGGCTGGCCTGAAGAGCGTGTGCGCATCGTGGGTCAACTGATGGGCGGCGGATTCGGCGGCAAGGAAGACGTAATGGGACAGATCCACGTCGCCATGCTTGCCAACGTGACCAAACACCCTGTCAAGTTGCTCTTCGACCGCCACGAGAGTTTGCTCGTGCACCCCAAGCGGCATGCCACGCAAATACGCGTCAAGCTGGGAGCAAAGCAGGACGGCCGCCTGCTTGCCATGGAAACCGAACTTTACGGCGACACAGGCGCATACGCCTCGCTGGGAGAGAAGGTCATGACGCGTGCTACCACCCACTCGGCTGGACCTTATGACATTCCGCACGTACGGGCCGATTGTTATGCTATGTACACCAATAACCCGCCGGCGGGCGCCTACCGCGGTTTTGGGGTCACGCAGTCCGCCTTTGCAGTCGAGACGATGATGGATATGCTTGCAGAGAAATTAAAGCTCGATCCCGTCGAACTGCGCCGCATGAACGCGCTGCATGTCGGAAGTGTTACCAACACAGGACAGGTCTTAAGCGAGTCGGTTGGTTTGGTGGAATGTATCGACAAGGTGCAGGCGGAAATGCGGAAGCATAACCCGCACCCATTCGACCCCGTTGTTGATCCTGTCAATCCAAACCTGGTTCGAGCCTGGGGGCTTGCCGCAGCCTACAAGAACACAGGCCTGGGCGGCGGTGCACCTGACAAATCCGGCGCGGACGTCGAACTCTTCGAAGATGGCACTTTCGAAGTTCGCAGCTCCGCGGCCGAACTCGGCCAGGGCCTGGTCACCGTCATGCGCCTGATCGTGGCCGAGGAGATGTCCGTCCCACCTGAGCAGGTGCGCGTCCTGGTCATGGACACCGACCTGACACCCAACGGCGGCCCGACGACCGCTTCCCGTCAGACCTTTGTCACGGGCAATGCCTCGCGTTATGCTGCCATGACCCTGCGCGATCAAATCACCGCAGCGATGGCCGAAAAATTCGATGTACGTCCCAGGCAGATTCGCTATGAGAATGGCCTGGTCCATGTCAATGGACATTCGCTGACTTATACGGAAGTCTACAAAGAAATGACGGCTTTTGGGCAGCAGCCGCGGGTCCGTTATGAATATGAAGCGCCCCAGACTCAGCCGCTCGGCACGGGTGGCGACATGCATTTCGCCTTCTCCTTTGCCGCACAAGCTGCCGAGGTGGAAGTCAATCAATTGACAGGTGAGGTGTGCGTTCTGCGAGTCATTGCAGCCAACGATGTGGGCATGGCGGTTAATCCCCTTGGCTTGCAGGGACAGGTCGAAGGCGGTGTGATGATGGGCCTTGGCAACTGCCTCACCGAAGAATTCATCGTCGAGCAGGGACAGGTCGTCACAGACCATCTCGCCCGCTACCGCATGCCTGGCATTATGCTTACACCGGAAATCACCTCCATTATCGTGGAGCATCCGGTTGAGGCGGGACCGTATGGCGCGAAGGGAGTGGGGGAGATCAGTAGTATTCCCACCACACCTGCCATCACCAATGCGATTTACAATGCGGTTGGTGTTCGCATTGATAAGTTGCCAGTGGATCAGGAGTTAATTGCAAGAGCGTTGTGGGAGAGCAAAGATAAATAAAGCCAAAAGGAGACCATGGGGTTTCAAACTGGGGAATCTTTTTCAAGTCTGCGCCCATATAGGGTAAAATCAAGGCTAGAAAAGGAAAATTATGCCTAAATTTGTAGGATATCGCTGCTCGTTGTGTGGGCAAGAATACATGCCTGGTCAGGTGACGTATACCTGTCCGCAAGATGGGGGCAACCTGGATGTCATCCTGGATTATGACGGGCTCAAGAAAAAATACCAGCCGGAAGATATCACCAGTCGAACGGATTTTTCGCTTTGGCGCTATCTGCCGCTGCTGCCGGTGACCGACCCGGGTGGCGAAGAAACCCCCCTGCATGCTGCGGGCTGGACGCCGGTCTTTAATTTAAATCGCCTGGGTGAGAAACTTGGCTTGAACTATTTGTGGCTGAAGGATGAAAGTCGTAATCCGACCGCGTCTTTCAAAGATCGTGCCAGCGCAGTCGTAGTGGCCCGCGCCCGTGAGATCAAAGCCGAGGTTGTCGTCACGGCCTCGACCGGCAATGCCGGGGCGGCCTTGGCCGGGATGGCGGCCGCGGTTGGACAAAAAGCGGTCATCTTTGCACCCAGGACCGCACCTCCAGCCAAAGTGGCGCAGTTACTGGTTTTTGGAGCAAAGGTCATCCTGGTAGACGGCACCTATGATGAGGCCTTCGATCTGACCATCCAGGCTTCACAAGAATTCGGCTGGTACTGCCGCAACACGGGCTACAATCCTTTCACGGCTGAGGGAAAGAAAACCGGCGCCCTCGAAATCTGGGAGTGGTGGTCCGGGGAAAGCCGCAGCGAATGGAAAGGTCATGAGGCTGCACCCAATGGGCCGCTGACGATCTTTGTCCCGGTCGGTGACGGCAATATCATTTCCGGCATTCACAAAGGCTTCAAGGATTTGTATGCACTGGGCTGGATCGAACAGATACCGCGTATATTCGGCGTCCAGGCGCAGGGTTCGGCTGCGATTGCCAATGCTTTCGAAGACGGAACCGAGGAAATCACACCTGTCTCGGCCAAGACGATTGCCGACAGCATTTCCGTCGATCTGCCGCGCGATGGTGTGCGTGCGGTGCGGGCTGTCCGGGAGACCGGCGGCAAGTACGTCGCGGTTAGTGATGAGGAAATCCTCTCTGCGATCGCCGCACTCGGTAAACAGGGAGTCTTTGCCGAACCAGCCGGGGCGAGTTCCTATGCTGGATTGCTCAAGACGCTGGACCTGGGTTTGGTCCGCGCTGACGATCCCATCCTGCTGCTGAATACCGGCAGTGGACTGAAAGACGTCAAGGCAGCCATGCAGGCTGTCCAGGAAGCACCCGTAATCGAGCCTTCTCTTGCTGCCCTAAAAGATATCTTATAATTAGCCCATGAAGCGTACCTGGAGTACGCCGGCGCGCTACCTGGCGCTGGTTTTTGTGATTGCGTTCATTCTGGTCATCGGCTGGTACGTGCGCGCTATGTTCCAGCCGCTGATCGTGGCGGGATTGATTGCTTATATTCTCAATCCGGCGGTCAACTGGTTTCGAAACCGGGCTCATTTTTCAAAAGGTCTTGCAGTCAATCTGGTTTATTTTCTAAGCCTCGGCATCATCCTGGCCATCCCGGCCACGTTGGTGCCGATCTTATTGTCCCAGTTTCAGGACCTGACGGTGGAGTTGACCGACCTTTCGACTCGATTACAGTCCATGCTCAGCCAGCCGATTGTCCTGGCTGGTTACAGCTTGCATCTTGAAACGTTGCTGCCGCGTATTGGACAGGTGATCAATAATCTGGTGACGATTGTGCCGGAAAATGCATTGAAGGTGCTCGAATCGACTTCACGCAACGCGGCCTGGGCACTGGTGATCATCGTTGTGGTGTACTACCTGCTGAATGATTGGGACCGCATTCGCGAGTGGTTCATGCGCCAGGTACCCGAGCCTTACCGTAAGGATGCGCGCCGTCTTTTCCTGCAGATCAAAAAAGTTTGGGCCGGCTACCTGCGGGGTCAGATCGCCCTGATGGCATTCCTGGCGCTCATTTACACTGCCGCCTGGCTGATCATCGGATTGCCCGGCGCGGTGATCATTGGTTTACTGACCGGTCTGTTCAATATCGTCCCGGAATTGGGCCCATTTATGGCCGGGATGCTGGCGGTGGTCATCGGTTTGTTCGAGGGCTCGAACTATTTTCCGGCCATGAATCATCTCTGGTATGCGGTCCTGATCTTGGGCGTTTATTTGGCCTTGAATTACTTTAAGACTGTTTATCTGCAGCCTCGCATTCTGGGCCGCAACGTAGAGTTACATGAAGGTCTGGTCTTCGTTGCGATCATCGTCGCCTTGATGGTGAGTGGCATCCTGGGTGTGCTGATTATCGTCCCGGGTATCGCTTCGATCATTATCATCGGCCGCTATCTGCGGGCACGCATCTTGGGGCAACCACCTTTTCAACCTCGTCGTCCGATCATACGCCCGCCAAAAGAGACACCTATGAAAAAGAACCTGCGCCCGGTCAAGGTGCCGCGACTTCCTAAACGGAAAGATTGAGCTTGATGGATATCACCTTCTCGATCATCGCCCCAATTTACAATGAAATCGGTAACCTTGCGGACCTCTATTCACGGCTAAAGGAAGTGATGGATTCGACCGGCGAAAGCTGGGAATTTATCCTGGTCGATGACGGCTCGACCGATGGTTCGACAGACGCGATTCGCGACTTAGCCGCAGCCGACCCCCGCGTCCGGGCGGTGATCTTTGCCCGGAATTTTGGTCATCAAATTGCAGTCACCGCCGGATTGGATTATAGCCGGGGCCAGGCGGTGGTCATCATCGACGCTGACTTGCAGGATCCGCCAGAGGTGGTGCTCGACCTGATTGCCAAATGGCGTGAAGGTTACGAGGTCGTCTATGCCGTGCGTGCCGAACGCGAAGGTGAGACCTGGTTCAAGAAATTTACCGCCTCATTGTTTTACCGCATCATCTACCGCATCACCGATGTCAAAATCCCGCTGGATACCGGCGACTTCCGCTTGATGGATCGCAAAGTGGTTGACGTGATGAACCGTATGCGTGAGCGTCATCGCTTCCTGCGCGGCATGTCATCCTGGGTCGGTTTCAAACAAATAGGGGTGGAGTATAAACGCGCCGCCCGCCACGCGGGTGTGACGAAATACCCCTTCCAAAAAATGCTGAAACTGGCGTTGAACGCCATCACCGGCTTTTCCTATTTCCCATTACAGGTGGCGACCTATTTCGGATTCGTATCAGCCGGGATCGCCATCCTGGCCATCCCGGTTGTGATTATTTTGCGCATGACTGGCTCAGGGCAGTTAACTGGTCAGGCCACCACGCTGATCGCGGTTCTATTTTTGGGCGGTGTGCAATTGATCTCGCTCGGGATTCTGGGGGAATATATCGGCCGTCTGTATGACGAAGCCAAAGGCCGGCCGCTTTACATTGTCCGCGAAGCGCCGGAAGATTAAAATATACAGACCCGTCCGAAAAGGCGGGTCTGTTTCTTGGGCTGGGAGTAATTTACGCTTAAATCCTGCTTTTTCGTTTCAGTTCATCCGGGGATAGCCGCATTCAACTAACAAATCGCGCCAGTTGCCTGATCCACAGTGAAAAGATAACCAGCCGGAGGAAAACAACTGGCGTCCAGAGTCAGGGATTCATGGCTATTTCCTGGATTTCAGCCAGCCGCGAAGTGCAGCCAGGCGCGCCTGGCTTTCGTCAGCCAGCAGCAGGGTGATGCCAAAGCCGATCAAAAGATTTGTGATCAGGAAGAAAACTGCTTCCTCGACCGGCAGCCCGCCAATGAAGATGCCGGTCGATTGGGCCGGGTTGATCGTCCAGGTGCCGGAGGTGATGGCGATCAGGTCCATCGCTGAAAGATAGAGCGCCATGGGCAGGATTGCCCAACTAACCAGCTTGCGATGGTGCCATAAGATGTCTGCGCCGAACAACATTTGCGGCAGGATGGCAGGCAAGGCCCAGAACAGGGTGATCGACAGGTAGGTGCCGGGTTTCCAGTCGCTGAAAAATGCGGCCGTGAAGATCAACCAGGCGATGAAGACGATGCCTGCGGCCCCTATTCGCAATTGCAAATTGGGTTTAAACATTTGCGCGGGAGGGGAGAGCCGACGCGCCAGGAACCACCACCACAATCCGCTCAGGATCGTCTCGAGCACGAAAAAAGTGTACTCCTCGATTGGAACCCAACCGATGACGATCCCGGTCACGAGTGCCGGATTGTAGTACCATACGCCGCTCGCGACCAGGTAATTGTCCCAGGGGGTGGTGTAAAGCACCGCAACCAGCACGTGCAGGCCAATCGCGAACCAGACCCCGGCACCACCCTTTAAGCCTTTGATCTTGCGACCGGCGCGCTGATCGAGAAGAGTCAGCACCAGGAAGATCAAGATGGGGATTATCAAAAAGCGCCATAAGAATCCGAAATAGGTCATGCTCACCTCACACGCGGCTGCCTTTCCAACGAGTTCCGAAGCCTCTGGCCTGCTGGAAAAAACTCACGACCAACAAGCCTTCTCCCCGCCGCGACAGAACAAAGACGACCAGCCAGCCCAGACCGTAACCCGGCGACCACAGACTAGCGTTCACGGCGAAGGATGCGCATAATCACCCCTGGGCGTGGCTCGAGCGTTGCGCCCATGTGGGGGTGAATGTCGGGATTGAGCAGTTCGAAATGGAAGGTTTGCAGCAGGCGCCCGATCACGATCCGCGCTTCAGCCTGACCGAAGGCCGCACCGATGCAGGCGCGTGGTCCACCTCCAAAGGGTACGTACGACATCGGCGGTGTCTGGCGCCCGCGTGCAAAGCGCTCAGGGCAGAACGCCTCAGCATTTTCCCAAATGGCCGGATCGCGGTGGGAGAGGTAGATTGAGTAGAACAATCGCTCTCCGGCTGGAATGCGATTGCCATCAAACGCCATTTCTTCAACGACCATGCGGTTCCCGATATGGATAGGCGGGTACATACGCAGGGCTTCCTTGATGACCTGGTCGAGCAGGAGGGGCTGCCAGCCCGAAGTCGTGGGCGGCGGTTCGTTTCCGAGGGCGTGGTCGAGTTCGGTCACCAGACGCCGGTAAACTTTCGGGTGCTGGCCGAGCAGGGCGAAACTCCAGGCCAGCAGCGCAGTGGAGGTGTCGTGCCCGGCGATCAGCATGGTCAGCATCTGATCGCGGATGCGTTCGTCGTCAAGCCCAGCGTCGATCAGGTGTTGGAGTAGATCCGGTTTGGCGCTCGCCTGCCGGCGGCTGGTGATGATTTGATAGAGATATGCATCCAATATCCGTAAATGCTTTTTATATCCAGGTCTTGGAATCTTTCGCCACAATATCCAGAATCCGGGCGAAATATATTCGATGGCCTTCAGGATCGGTGTCCAGATACGCGGCAGGTCATCCCAGGCGTCCACTCCGAAGAGGGTCTGCATGATGATCAGCAAAGCGATTTTCCGGCCTTCGACCAGCATATCGACCGTTGCGCCGTCCCGCCAGAGGGCTGTGACGCGGTCGGTTTGGCGCAGCATCAGGTCTGCGAATTGTGGAAGTTGGCGCGGGTGCAAACTTGGCTCCATCAAACGGCGGTAGTGGTCGTGTTCCTCGCCGTCGGTAACCAGCACGCCGCGCTGCAGCAGGTCGGTGACCGGGTCAGGGTTACGCCAGCAGACTTTGTCCCGTTCGGTGACCAGCACCTGGCGGTTGGCTGCGGGACCAAAAACGACGAAAGGCTTGAAGCCGGGCAGCGGAATCTGGAAGAAGCGCCCCACGCGCTCGGCCATGATGCGCAGCGGCGCGAGCAGCGAACGTTCTTTGAGAAAGGCCTGCAAGACAGCATGACCGGTTTCAGGAGTGAGAGTCTGTGGCATCAATGTATTCCAAATAAGAAATGATCGCGCGATAGAAAAAAAGGTCTTTTCATGCGTGTTTGCTAGCGGTCGTTTTTGAAAATTGGTATGCCCGCAATGCACGTTCCCTGGCCCTGCGATGATCGACAAGCGCTATTTCCGGATAATCTTTCACTTTGAGACCCTGTTCCCAGGGTGCATGGATCGTATTACCCGTCACTTTTGCCAGCTCAGGTACCCACCTGCGAATGTAATTCCCATGCGGGTCGAATTTGCGGCTCTGCAGCACAGGGTTGAAGATACGGAAGTAGGGGGCGGCATCCGTGCCAGTCCCGGCTATCCATTGCCAGCTGCCGTTGTTGACTGCCGGATCACCATCCAGCAGGTTTTGCATGAACCAACTTTCTCCCCAGCGCCAGTCGATCAGCAAATCCTTGACCAGGAAGGAGGCGGCAAGCATACGTGCGCGATTGTGCATCCAACCGGTCTGATGAAGTTGACGCATGGCGGCATCTACCGTCGGGACACCGGTGCGACCCTGCTTCCAGGCGCTGAACTCGGCCTGGTCGTTCCGCCAGGGGATGTTCGCCAGTGAATCTTTGAAGGCTGTGTGGCTGACGGAGGGGAAATGGAACAGGATCTGGAGGTAGAACTCGCGCCAGATCAACTCGTTTAGCCAGGTCTCAGCCCCCTTATTCGTTCCAGTGTTTCGAGCCGACACCAGAGCTTGTCGGGCTGCATGGACAGCTTGTCTCATTCCGAGCATGCCAAAGCGAATGTATGGCGAGAGCGAGGAGGTGCCATCCAGGTCGAGCCGGTCCCGCTGGTCAGCGTAGCGATCGATGGGTTTTTGTCGACCCTCTGTGATTTCGGTTGTAAATTTTCCCAATCTGCGCTGGGCTTCGGCCTCCCCGGCGGGGAAGGATGGGCTCACGACCGCCTGCGGGATGAATTCAGAGGCCAATGCAGGTAGTGGATCGAATCTCACCGGAGCTGGGGTTGGCGCTAAATCTGTTGGTAAAAGCGCCATCCAGGCTTTGCTGTACGGTGTGAAGACGGTGTATGGTTTGGAATCGGCTTTAAGCACGCCAAAGGGGTGCTGTACCGACTGGCCGTGGATCAGCCTCAGCGGCAGGTTGCGGGCAATTTGCCCGTCGCGGCGGCGGGCGTAGGACGTGAAATCCTCTTCGGCGTAGATCGCCTCGGCCCGTGTTTCCTGAACCAAAGCAGACAGCGCTGTCTGCGGTGTCCCACGGCGAACGATTAAACGGCTGCCGCGTTGGCGCAGGTCGACATCCATGGCGCGCAAGCCTTCAAACAGGAAGGCTTGCCGCCGCGCCGGGGTGACGGACAGCAGGTGCGGGTCCAGGATAAAGACCGGCACGACCTGCCCACTGCGCCGCAGGGCAACTTGCAGGGTGGCGTTATCTTCCAGGCGCAAGTCGCGGCGGATCCACCAGAGAGACGTCATGTTCTATCCGGGATGGCCAGGTCCGTCAGTGAATGGTGCGTCGTCTGGTCGTTGATCGTAATGGATAAGTCGCCGCTGCGGGTGAGTTCCAGGCGACCTATGTGGCCGGGACTGTCTTTGAAATTCAGCGAACCGTAGGCACGGATACGCGTAGGACGGATGAACCTCACCGCCAGTTCGCTGGTGATGAGCCCGCTTAGCTCGGCCTGAAATTCGCCCGAAGTGAAGGTGTAACGGGAAGGAGCCGGCATGCCCAGGCCGCGCAAGCCGAGCGTGGTGCCGGTAATTTCCTCGCTGCCCTTGAAGGTATCACCGCTGGGCATGACGGCCTCATAAGAGATGTGATAATGCGGCGAGCGGCTGTCCAGCCGGGCGGTGACGATTGCACCCGTGGCCGGGTCGGCTTCGCTGACCGCATCGCCAGTGATATCAAATTTTGGCTGGTAATAAGCACGCCCATAGGAAGTGGAGGCTGCCACGGCGTAGACGGCTACGTGCTCGAGTGCTTTATCACTCCGCCCTTGCGCCAGGAACTCAGGGATGGGCGCAAGCCAGGCGGTTTTGTGCATCCGCCGTGCCACGTAGCCGAGCAGGGTAGTTCCGCCAGGGGGCAGTTCGTAACGGGTCGTTTCAGAAGGTTTCATGCAAAATTCTCGGAAAGAGGGAGTGGCTTAGACCGGCGCTAGCGTCCCGGCGAAAATCAACCAGGCCAGAACCGTTTTGGCGGCCAGGCTGAGGATGATGTAGACCCGCTCACCGAACAAATAGTCAGACCAGGGACCCACCTTTTTATATTGCAGCACCATGTTGATGGCAAATATATTGAAGAATACAAATAAGGTCGGGAGAATGGCATAGACGAAGGCCGGGGGCTTGGCCTCCCCTGAACTGACCGAGCCAATAAAGTACAGGAAGATCACAATCCAGGGGATGATCCCGGCAATGCTGCCGTAAATGAAAGCCGTCCAGTCCGTTTTCTCTGTGTGCTGGTTGTGGTACTCCATCATAATCCCGAACAGGTTCATCATGGCGTTGATGCCGAAGATCAGGATGATTGCACCCAGGTCCCACAGACCTGAGAGCATGCCGATCAAAACGATCATTAAGGAGGAACTGAGGGCATATTCGTAAAAGCGGATTGGGTTCATGCCTTGTTTGAGTTTAGCCACATATCCTGCATAGCCGATAGTGGACAGGTAGAAGTGTGCAGCGGCAGAGATCAATAGAAATATCGCGACAGCCGGGCCGAAGCGTAATTCGTATAAGAGTTGTGGGTTCGGCTGGAGCGATAATGTTTCGGTGTTGAAATTGAGGTAGTTTGTAAAAATCGGGTAGGTGGTGTCATTGCTGACCACCCACATGAAAATGCCCTGGATCAGGTGCAGGAAGCCCATGATCAAGTTGAAACGCCGTAATCTTGCGAACTTAATATCTGTGTTTTCTTTCATTTGAGATCTCCTGATTAGAAATATGGAATGAAATTTTGAGTGGCATAGGGGTTGCGTTGGAACGCAACCCCTATAAAATCGCAGGTGCGGGCTGGGAGAGCGGATGATTGTAAATGGTGATCCAGACATAGATGAGCAGGCCAGCCAGTAGCAGTGCGCCGAAGGCGCCCGGCGACCAGGCGCCCAATTGTTCAAGCAGCACGCCGCCGAGGGTCGGGGCGATGACGCGCGTCAGGCTCTCAATCGAAGAGGACAGGCCGAGAATGCCGCCGATTTCATGCGCTTGGACGGTCTTGGTCAGTGCACTCGAAAGTACGGTGTTGAGAATGCCGCCTGCGAACGCAGTTGGCGCCATGACGATCAGCAGTACCGGTACAGAGGGAGTCAGCGCCCAGCCGAGCAGCGAGAGGGCCATCAGGCCGACGCAGAAGGTGATGAGTACGTCGTCGCGGAAGCGCTGGTTCAGGCGTCCGACCACCCCGCCCTGCACGATGACTGACAACACCCCGACGTAGGTCAGGATGAAGCCCGTCTGACGCGCATCCAGGTTGAAGCGGCGCAAGGCGTAGAGGGCAAAGATGGTCTGAAAGATGGCGAAAGCCAGGCCGAAGAAGAAGCGGGTGATCAAAAGGGAGCCGGAATAGGGACGTTGGAGGGCAGCCACCAGTGCCGACAGGGTAACGGCGGGCTTTTTGTCGTCCTTGGTGGTGCGTTTTTCGAGCGTCAGCGACTCGGGCAGCCACAACGCAACCATCAGCAGGTTAATGGTCACCAGACCAGCGGCGACGAAGGCCGGGACGGCGTAGCCCCACTGGCTGAGCAAGCCGCCAGCCGCCGGGCCGATGATGAATCCCAGCCCGAAGGCCGCGCCGATCATGCCCAGCCCCTTAGAACGATCCTTGGCATCGGTTACATCCGAGATATAAGCTTGAGCCACGCTGATATTGCCGCCGGTCAGACCGTCCAAAATGCGGGCGATGAACAGAACCAACAGGGTTTTGGCGAAGCCGAGAAGCAGGAATCCGACCAGCGTGCCGAACAGGCTGACCAACAACACCGGTCGGCGGCCGACCCGGTCCGAGATGCGCCCGAGCAGCGGCGCACCGACCAGTTGGGCGGCAGCATAGGATGCCACCAGCAGACCTACCAGGGTGTCGCTGGCACCGAAGGTCTCGGCGTAATAAGGCAGCAAGGGCAGGATCAGGCTGAAGCCCAGCAAGTCGATGAATACGATCAGGAAAATCGAGGCAAGTGGTTTGTTTTTCATGAAAACCTCTAAAGAATTAGGATTGGCGTTTCAAAAATTCACGGCGTCGGCGATACTCGATGATCGGCAGGTCGCCCTGAATCAGGGTTTCGTCGATATTCAGACTGGTGGCCTTGGGTTGCTGGGTGATAACCACCCGGCGGTCTTCGTGGGCGATGTAGATATTACTCGGCATCGCAATGCGGGCAGCCAGTTTCCCTAGCCAGGGCACGCGCAGGAAGTTCTGGTAGAAGCGCAGGTAAAGCAAGCTGCGGTCATCGTCCACCGGGATGAAAGCGGCCAGGATGCGCACGTTCTCGCTGATGTAGTTCTGCCACAGGTTGGGAAAGATGAATTCCAAATGGACGCTGGTTGCGGATTTGGGCGAGAGTTCGCTCGGTTTGCGCGGTGGCGTGCCATCGTCCAGGCGGTTGAAGACGTAGGTGTAAAGCATCTTGTCGCCCTTCCACTCCACCAGCGGACCGTCGACGAGCGTGCGGTTGCCGCGGCCGATCGTCTTGGTATGCACAAATGGCAGGTGAACCACATCCAACTGATTTTCGATGACCCGCGAGTAATGCGCCTCCCACGGGTCATGGACTGAGCCGTAGTAGAAAGAGTCGTCAAGGTTATCAAAGAAGGTCGGCTTGGGCAATTCTTCCGGCGAGGGGTTACCCCACCAGATCCAGATCAACCCGTACGCTTCGTGGGTTGGATAGGTTTGCAGCTGCATGGCGTTGGGGATGATCCCGTTGCGCCCGTTGGCAGGGATCAGCACACACCTGCCTGTAGGATCGTATTCAAAGCCGTGGAATGGGCATTGGAGATGCCCAGTCTGGATCTTGCCGAGGCTAAGGGCAGCTCCCCGGTGCGGACAGCGGTCCACAGCGGTGTGGACGACCTTATCTTGATCACGCCAAAATACCATTTTTTCGCCCAGGCGGGTTACGCCTACGGGCTGGCCTGCAACTTCGTCCGATTCCAAGACGACATACCATTGATTGCGGATCATTTTTTGCCCTCGAATTTGTAGGCTTCCCGAAATTGCAGTTCGTACTCCGGGACCTTGCCGGTCCTGGTAATGTTTTCCCAGAGCACTTTAAGTAGACCCAGGAACGGTGTCCAGGGTTTGAACTGGCGGTACTCCAGGAACGACTTGCGATTGGTCGCCAGCACCTTAACCAGCTTCTCGGCGGATTGCTCCGGTTTATGCGCCAGAAAGCGCAGCACAAAGCCATAACGTTCCATCATCTTTTTGGCGTCCTCGCCGATGACGGTCGGGCTGGTCAGCATGTCGGTCAGCATCATGCCGGGGCTGAAACCGAGCAGCTGCACACCGCTGCTTTTGAGTTCCTTGGCCAGCGTGCGTGTGAAGGAGCTGATCCAGGCCTTGGTCGCGGCATACAGGCCGGTTGGCGACGACGGGTTCAGGAAGCTGCCCGCCCCGTAGATATTGACCAGTGTGCCCTGCTTGCGCGGCAGCATATATTTCAGCGCCGCCTGGGTCCCGTAGAGCGTTCCCAGATCGTTGGCTTTGAACATCTCCAAGGCCTCGCTCGGATAAAAGTCGACAATGTGACCGGCCGCTGAGGAATATCCGGCGTTGTTGATCCAAATGTCGATCCGGCCAAATTCGTTGAACACACGGTCTGCGAGTTGATGGACTTGCCCCTCGAGGGTGACATCACACAGCTCGCCTCGGACTGATCCCAGGGCTTGCAGGCTGATTAATGCTTGTTGGAGGCTCTCCTGGCTGCGCCCCGTGATGATGACGGTCGCACCGGCTTTAAGCAAGGCTTCGGCAATGGCATGGCCAAACCCGCGTGTAGACCCGGTGACAACGACAATCTTATTCTGTAGTTTTTTCATGCTGTTCTCCGTTGCAGTGCCTCTTGATTGAGCTCCTGCAAAGTAAGTAAAACTTCTTCGTTTTTGGGGATATCGCTCATGACGTGTCCGTAATGGACGTAACGGGCGCTCCCTTGTTTGTCCACGATTACCATGGCGGGCATACGTCCCAGCTTGAACAGGTTAACTTCCTGACCGTAAAGTTTGAGAACGTTGTGTGTCGGATCGGGCAGGCCAGTAAAAGGCAATTTGTGAGTCTGCCAGTATTCCTTGAAAGAGCCAGCATCTTCCGGTCCGACCACAATGACCACGGTATCCTCGGCCTGAAATTTTGTAAAATCCTGACGCAACTGCGCCATGTGCCGCTGGCAGAATGGTCAGACGAATCCACGGTTGAAGACCAACAGTACATTGGAATTGTGCCGAAAATCCGAGAGTCGCATCTTCTGTCCATCGGCATCGGTGAGTGTAAAGTCGGGCGCAGTTTTGTCGAGTTGAACACGGTTACTCATTAGAAACCTCTTTTTTGCCCTCCCCAGGGCGGGGGAGCCTGCGAGCGGAATTCATCCACACTCGGGCCCTTTAGATTTTTTAAGCGCCAGGTACCGTACAGGTAACTGAGCACCAGCAGGACGATCATCGCGGGCCAGCCCAAGAGTGCATTGACGAGAGCCAGTTGACTTTCGGCCTGTGCTTGGAAAAGCGCGAACTGCCACAGCAGTCGGGCGGCGAAAAAGACCGTCCAGGCCAGAGTGACTTCGCTATAAGCCGGACGCACAAGCGGATGCCAGTACCATTCCAGCGGCCAGCGCCGGGCCAGGAAACTGGTCCAGGCTACAAATGGTCGGTGGATTATCAGGCTAATCAGTGCCAGCGCGAAGGTCATACCGCCGCTGACCAGATCGGGCAGGAAGTACCCCTCCGCCCGTCCAAACAGCCAGACGATGGCAATTGCCAGTCCGACACTGCCAATCCCCGCCAGGGCATACAGCAGGGACTGCCTACGCCTTAAGCGCATGGCAGCGACAACAACAGCCAGTCCCAACGAGACCCACATAGCTGCTTGAAAATTAAAAATGCTGTTAACGATCAGGAAAATGACCGGTGGCAGGATGGCATCCAGCAGATTGCCAGAACCCAGAACGAGGCGGAGTTCTTCGAAGAGTTCGCGCCACTTGCTGTTCTGGGAGGTGGTTTGGGTTTCAGGCATGTTTGCCCAGCCAGAATTTGTGCCAGTTGCCATTACTTTTTTGCAGGGCAATGAATGCGTACAGACTGCCAGCAAAGAAACCGAGTGTCAGCATGGCGATCGTCCACAGGATGGCCACTGGCAGGGATTTTTCGCGGTAGATGATCCAGACCGAAAACAGGGTGAAACCAGTATACAAGTCAACCAGTGAGACGATGCCCCAGGGCATGGACAGCAACTGGCTGCCCTCGCCGCTAAAGTCACCGATGGTAAAGCCGTAAATGAGCACGGCGGTCATGGCGATTACGCCAAGGAAGGAAATGGTTTTGGCTGCTTTCATTAGAGCACCAGGATTAGGCCGAAAACAACTTCGATGACCAGGCTGATCACGTTGGATTGCTCGATCGATTTGTCGACCAGCATCGAAATGCTGCGGACGGCGCCAATCGCCAGGTACACGATGCCCAGCAGTTGATAGACTTCACGTGTTCCGAGCAGTAAAACAGCCAATCCCAGCCCGATGAAGGCCCCGCCGAAGACAGCTCGAAACTCACTGATCCCGCGCGGACCCGGAGCTGTCAGGCCGGTGAAGCCCTGGATGTTGCGCGGCCAGAACAAGGCAACCAGGCCGGTTAGGAGGGTGCCGATGACGGCGATGATTTGCAGAATTTTTAGGATGTTCATTTAATTTTTCCTTATTTATGATTGGGATGCAGGTGGACACCGTCGAGGCTGAATTTCTATGCAGCATGCCGGATTTTTGATCTGCATCCGATTAGCATTAAGTAGTTTTTACCCTCTAAATGTTCTTGCTAAGAGGCTTTAACGCACTTATTTCTTGCGCGGCAGCCAGGGGAAGAAGGCGCTGGTGCGGGCGACATAGTCCGCGTAGCCGGGTTTGGTGTCTTTGAGCGTTTTTTCGAGCATGACCACGCCGGAGACTTTCATAAGCAGGAAGGTCATGATGAGGGGGCTGAAGATCGACCAAAGTGCGCCAGCGGAGGCGGCGATCAACCAGAAACCCCACCATTGGGCAGCATCCCCAAAATAATTGGGGTGACGCGTCAGGCTCCAGAGACCAGTGTTGAGCAGCTTGCCTTTGTTTTCGGGGTTTGACTTGAAGCGTGCCAATTGCCAATCACCGCCTGCTTCAAAAATGAAACCGGCCAGCCAGAGTGCAAGCCCGGTGTAATCCAGGCATTTAAGCGGTCCAGCGGCCTCCCCGGTTTGTGCAGCCAGAAGCGGGATAGCGATAAGCCACATCAAGAAGCCCTGCAGGATAAAAACTTTGAAGAAACTGCGCCACCACCAATTACCGCCTGCCTCTTTACGCCAGGCGGCATAGCGGAAGTCTTCGCCTTTGCCGGCATTGCGCGAGAAAATGTATAAAGATAGGCGCAGCCCCCAAATGGTAGTGATGATCCCGAGCAGAGTAATGCGGGTGGGAAAATTTCCAGGGATGAGGAAGGTGGCGATCCAGAATGTGATCACAAACCCGGCGCCCCAGAAAATGTCCACAATGCTGGAATCTTTCAGCGCCAGACTGACCAGCCAGAGCAGGATCATCAGGCCGAGGATAACGAGTCCGCTGTTGAGCCAGAGAGTGAGAAATGACAAGGTTTATTCCTTTCTTGAGATACATGCGAAACCGAGTGCGCCAACGCCAAGATGAGATCCCAGTACGGGAGTAATTTGCAGCACAGGGATTTCGGCGTCCGGCAGGTAAGCGCGGACTTCGTCGCGCAGTTCTACCGCTCGAGATTCGACACCTGCGTGAAGAACAGCCAATTGCTCAAAGGGGGCATACTCATCAAGCCAGGTGAAGAGACGTTCCATGGCTCGCCTGGAAGTGCGGACGCGCTGCGCTGCTGGATTGCCCTGGTTCATGTGCAGAATTGGTTTCAAGTGTAGAAACTCGCCAAAACGTGCAATAGCAATGTGCATGCGTCCGCTGCGGCGCAGGTATTCGAGTGTGTCGAGAGCAGCAAAGACGTGGATTTTTGGCATCAGGTTTTTCAAGCCATCCAGAATCTCCTCGACTTTGTGCCCGGTTTCTGCCAGTTGCGCGGCTTTCTCAACCAGGAAGCCCAATCCCAGGCTGAGTTGACCCGAGTCAAGCACAATGACGGGAATGCGAGTAAATTCTTTGGCGGCCAGGCGTGCAGAGTTGATGGTAGCGCTGAGTGTTTCCGAGATGTGGATGGAAATAATGGCCTGCGCGCCAATTTCAACCAGGGCTTCGAAGTGTTGCCTGAAGATTTCTGGTCCCGGCGTAGCCGTAGTTGGCGCAGGATCATATTCGGGCAGGCGTCGATAAAATTCTTCCTTTGTAAGGTTGACGCCGTCGATCAGGCTCTCATTGCCCATCTGGATTTGAAGTGGAACAATATCGATGCCGAGGCGTTCCACGACTTCGACCGGTAGGTCACAAGTGCTGTCGGTGACAATGGCGATTTTCATAGAAAGTCTCCTAATCTGTTCCTGCTGGAAACGGGTATCGGTTACGGCGAAACAGACCAATTATGCCGTTGCCGAGGATGAAAAGCAGGTAGAAGACGAATATCAGGGCGTATTCAATGAATGGGATGCGGATCACTTCATTGATCCCGGCCAGGTTGCCGCTCAGGATGTAGAAAAGACCTGCTGCCAGCGCAAAGCCGATCCCAAACAAGCGCGTTGCCCAGGCTTTGAGCCCCAGGCCGTAAATCTGGGTCAGGGCGATCATGGCGCCAAAGCCGAAGAAGAACATCGGCCACAATCCTGTGCCTTGATAGACGGCTACCAGAGTGCCGTGAATCAAGACGACAGTTTCCAGGGCAAATGTCCAGTATTTGTTGACGTGGGCCCGGTTGAAGATCAGCACCGATTGTGCCAGCAACAGGAACATGTAGAAGAAACCAGCCAGATGTCCGAAGGTGTTTTCCATGGGGTGATACCAAAAGGTGTAGATGATGCCCCAGGAGAACAGGTATCCGTGATAGCGGCGGATCACTTGCGTGAAGCGCTGCTTGAAGTTGATTTTTTTGCCGAAGAACAGACCGCGGCGTGGATTTTCAAGGATCAGGATGAAGACCAGCATCAGCACCACTGAGCCCTGTGAGGTTACTTCCGGGACAGCAATTGCCAACCCGTCATACCAGAGCTGGGTCTGCACCCAGTGCAACAGGTATCCCCCTGCATTTACGGCCAACATGGCCCAGTTGAACCAGCGGAAGTCCCGGTCATATTTTGGGCGAATGCGCTGGGCGGCAAAGATGATGCCCCAGGCGGCGATGTTGTGCAGTGCGTATCCAACCCAAGCAGTGATATAGGCCATGCTGGCAGGATTGCGGGTCTGCCAGGGGTAATAAAAAGCAAAATATTTTTCGTTGACCACATCGAAGCGGCTTTGCAGCGCCCCTGCAGTCAGCCAGATGACTGCGGTGCAGGCAGCCGCGGCCAATAAGCCTGTCAGCAAAAGATTACGGGTGGCGGTATGATTGCGATTCATAGGGTTATTTGTCCATGCTCTTGACGATATCTCGCAGCCAATTAACGATCAGTTCACCATGAGCGCCCAGCTCTACATCGACCGCGCTGGCATATAAAGTCAGATAACGAACCAGATAGTCCTCGTCCAGGCGGACATTGCCGAGGTAACCGTTGATCCAGTCGATTTCGCTTTCCACCAGGCTGACGTCGCCCAGTGCCAAGGCAGCTGACAGGTTGTCTCCCAGGAATTGGTTGGCGATGCCCATGTTCTCGACCGGTAAATTGGCTTGCACCACGTCGGACATCAGGCGTGATTCGATCGTCACCCGGCGGCGTTTGAATTCCCGCGTAGCATACTGGTACGCCTCTGAGATGGGTTGAATAACCGGCGGTTGGTATCCATCTGCGAGCGTTCCCTCTATGGTTTTGAGGGCCGTTTCGATATCCTGACCCAGGAATATGGCCGGGATCAGTTCGCGCAGGCGTGGGGATTGATTGAAAATGCGCCCGCCGTATCCAATACGCAAACCCGCCTGCGCCAGGTTGAGCGCCACTTCCTGCAAATTGTCGGTAGTATGCAATTGCTGAGTGGACAAAATAACCAGGTCGGGTTTGATTTGGCGGATGGTTTCATCAAATCGAAAGAGGGGGACGTTGGCGCCCAAATAGACCACATCTAATCCGCGGCGGCGCAGGAACAGAGCCAGGACCAACAACGAGAAGGTATGCCACTCATCTGGCGGACAACCGATCAGAATGGTCTGTGCGCGGGTTGGAGCCGGGGCGGCAGTGATCAATGCGTCCAGGCGGCGGATAGCCAGCGCCGAGGCAAAGTGCTCATGCTGGACCGAGGCGCGTCCCTGGTACCATAGTTCGCCAATCTCTGAGATGCCTTTTTGAAGCACATCCAGGCAGACGGTTTCCACCGGGTGGAGCGCAAACGCCTGATTCAGGATCTGTTCGGCAGCCGCTTCGTTGAAGGACAAGCAGGCGGAAAGCCACTGATCGCGGGTTGTGTCGAGCAGTCCATTTGGGATGGCGGGCAAACCGGTTTGATGGGATTGGGCCAGCGGGTCGTGCCCTCCCGTGCTGAGATCGTTCCATAGATCGACCGCATGGGAGATACTCAAGCCCTCCTGCTGACGGGTGGTCAGCCATTTGATGATTTCAATATCCCGTTGTGAGTACAGGCGGTGCCCACCAGCCGAACGATCTGGCAGCGGCAGCCCGTAACGGCGCTCCCAGGCGCGAAGCGTGTCCGCGCTGACACCCGTCTCAGTGATGACGGCTTTTAAGTTGTAAGTGGGGGTCGAGTTGATTGGCATGTAAGAACTCCGATGAAGAACCAGCAGCTAAACCTGCGCGGCTGTCAGCGCGCTTTGTGCTGTCTGACGCTCATTATACTGTCCAACTTCTGTCAAGATTCGTTCCGTTGTCAATTTAGCGGAAAGTAGAACGATCGGCAATCCAGTACCGGGATGGGTGCTGGCTCCCGCGAAGTACAAGTTTTTGTACAGGTTATGACGATTTTGCGGGCGTAAATAACCTACCTGCCAAAAGTTGTGGCTCAAGCCGAAGGCGGCGCCTTTTTGCAGATTGAAACGCTCAAGCCATGTATCGGGTTGGTAGACGATCTCGAATTTGATATGTTCTTCCAGATCGGTGACGTCCATCTCTTTGGCCAGGCGCTCAAAGACGGTCCGGCGCGCGCGTTCGATCATCTGGTCCCAATCCTGGGTCCGGCTCGGATCCAAATGGCCGACCGGGACTAAGACGTAAAGGGTGTCCTGACCCTCAGGAGCGGCAGCCCGGTCGGTGCGGGCCGGCGCGTGAATGTAGAAGGACGGTTCTTCCGGTAGGCTGTGTTCGTCGAAGATTTTCTCGAACGAAGTCTTGTAATCGCCGGCCAGGAAGACGTTGTGATGGGCGATCTGGGGATAGGTCTTGTCGACGCCCCAGTAGAACATGATGGTTGAACAGGTGTATGCCTTCTGGTCAAGCTTTTGGGCGGTTTTTCGATCCGGCAGCAAGGAATTGTAGATATAAGGCAGGTCAGCGTTACCGACGAAGATATCAGCACTCAGCACGCGCTCGTCTTCCAGGACCGCGCCTTTGACCCGCCCGCCGTCCGTGTCCAATTTCTTGACCGGTGTATTGTAGATGAACTTGACTCCCAGTTTCTCGGCGATGGCGGTCAGGGTTTCGATCACGCGATACATCCCGCCGATCGGATACCAGACGCCATC
>CAYOUV010000002.1:55028-119986 GCA_964407265.1 uncultured Anaerolineaceae bacterium
CGGTCAGGGTTTCGATCACGCGATACATCCCGCCGATCGGATACCAGACGCCATCTGCCAGCTCGGTATATTGCAGCAGGGAGTAGGTGGCCGGGGCGTCATACGGGCTCAATCCCAGGTACATATTTTGAAAAGTGAAGGCCGCTTTCAGGCGCTCATCCTTGAAGAATTTACCCGTGTTGGCATAGTGTTTTTTGAGCGCTTTGAGCCGGAACAGCAAGGGCAGGTTGCTCAGGCTGAAGTACTCCAGCAGGCTTTTGAAGTTGCGCCCGACGAATTTTTCCAGCGAAATTTTGTAATGCTGGTTGCCTTCAGCGATGTAGCGCAAAAATCCGCCAAAGGCACCTTTTTCGACCTGCTCGAGCTGCGCCTGCATTTTGCCAATATCGGCTGTCAGTTGCAGCTGCAGGCCGTCCTCAAAATAGACCTTGTAAGTGGGATCGATGCGGCGCAAATCGAGGTGGTCTTCCATGCGTTCGCCCAGGGCTGCATAGGTCTCAGCGAATACTTCCGGCATCAGGAACAGGGTCGGGCCAAGGTCGAAGCGGTGACCGTCTCGAATGATCTGGTTGCAGCGCCCGCCAGGTTTCTCGTTCTTCTCGATCACGGTCACATCATAACCTTGACGTGCCAGGCGTCCGGCAGTTGCAAGCCCGCCGATACCGGCGCCAATGATTAGTGCAGTGGGTTTTGGTTTCATCAAACGTCTCCATAATTTTCTAGTTTGGCCTGTCTTTCAAGCCTACTTTCAGTCTTATTATAGCCGATGTCCAATATTTGTCAAGTTTATATTATACAAAACCTTGACAAATATGATAAATTGAGTAAAATATGGCAAGTAAATTATCCTGGAGGTTTGAAATGCAGGCACAATGGGAACGTCAGTTGATCCGTCTGGCCGGGGATTTGCCCCATCCATCCACCCGTCCGCTATTCTCGTACTGGGCCGGGGACATCGCACTGCAGCAGGCATATGCAGTCTGCAATGCGGTCACCGCCCAACACAGCCGATCATTCTTCCTGGCTTCTGGCTTGCTGCCGGAAGAGAAACGCTCAGCCGTCCGGGCTTTGTATGCATTTTGCCGAACGGTTGATGATATTGTGGACGAATCTACGGGCGAAGATCGCGACCGCCAGCTCGAGGCGTGGAAGCGCATCGTCCAAATGGAGGTCGCTCCGGAGAGCGACATGATCGCCTCCGCCTGGGTTGATGCCGTGACCCGCTACCATATCCCGCGTCACTATGCCATCCAGTTGATCGACGGTGTTGCGCGCGACCTGTCCCAGACCCGCTATGAAACTTTCGATGACCTGGCCACCTACTGTTACGGGGTTGCCTCAACCGTGGGGTTGATGAGCATGTACATCGTCGGCTTCAGGGAAACCACGGCCGTGCCGTACGCAATCCGTCTGGGTGTGGCTTTACAGATGACCAATATTTTGCGCGATGTCGGCGAAGACCTTCGAAATGGGCGTATTTACCTGCCGCAAGACGAACTGGAACGATTCGGGATCAGGGAAGCTGACCTGGCGCGCGGCCAGGTGACGCCCGGTTGGCGTCAATTTATGCGCTTCCAGATCGAGCGCACGCGCAAGCTTTACGCTGAAGCCTGGCCGGGGGTGAAAATGCTCGAGCGCGAGGGACAGCTGGCAATCGGAGCGGCTTCTGTCTTTTACCAGGGCATTCTCGACGATATCGAAGCCCATGATTACGACGTCTTCAACCGGCGTGCCGGGTTGAATGTCTGGCAGAAAATGAGCCGCATCCCGGCTTTGTGGCTGCAGCTGCGAAGGCTGTAAGCTGCTTCTCTTATCGAACAGAAAGAGTGGTCTTTGCGGGCCACTCTTTCTGTTTAGGTGCTCTTGGTTTGAAGCGCTGTCATCTGCCAGGTAAATGGCAAAACAATTTCAATATATTTTTTCACTCTAAAGTAAATTCTGCCTTCACTTCTGGGGATTAGGGCATAGAGGTTTGAAGGGTTGTGGTTGATCGGGCGGATAATACCACTCCACGTACCAGTACAGGCTTTTGTAACTAAGTGATTCGCTGTGATTGCTGGCAGAAAGTGTGGTTGTCCGCATCAAACTTACAGACCAGTTGAAGACGTGGCAATTAGGAGTCTTGTAAAGCTCCTCGGGCAGGGTAAACTGTGTGTCGCGTGTGGTGTAATTGACGTACAGGTTGCTTTCATCATAATTGTACATCACGGCAACCTGGTAATACTCATCACCGGCCAACGCTTTGACCGGCTTCCACTTCAAGATGATAGGCTGACGCGGGCCAATGAAGCGTTGACCCAGTGCAGGGCTGATTAATTCCGGTCCTGGCAACAATTGCAGCAGCGGTTCGGGTGCCTGGCCTTTGGCCTGGAGCGTGGCATCAACCTCAAAGCTTGCCCGCAGTTGCGCGTTGGCAGCCATGCTGAGCGGATTGACAACCGTTGTCCCGATCGCATAGGTTTTGTCCACTTCAGGTGCGTAAAAAACTATCCATTCGATCCGATCGTAGTAGAACTCACCTTGAGCTTTGACCAGCCAGGCTTTCCAGTGCTTGAACCGTGTCTGTTCAAACGGTCCCAGTTCTCGGATAGGTGTGAAACCCAGGTCTCCCAGATCTTGCAGCAGGAACTGGCGCACTTCCTCCGCATCGTCCAGTTCGAAGTGTCCCTGGCGCCATTGTACTTCAACCCAGTTTTCGGTCAATACATGCTGGCCAGCCAGCACGCCGCCCCAACGGATCAGGCCATTTTGGGCGTTGCCCTTTTCAGCTACCAGGCTGGGGACGATGCCGCGCATCGTGGGTGCCTCCAGCCAGAAGCCATATTTCTCGAGCAGGGCCTCGCTGGTGGACTCATCCACCTGGAAGTCCGCGCTTGTGCTCCCAGCCAGCTTGCCTGCCTCAACCTGTATCTTGATAGTCCACCTCCCGGCCTGCCTGCGGTGCGGGACCTGCCAGGCATCGGTGCGGTAAACGTCTCCCTCTCCGAACGAAGCCAGGACTTCCCCTGCGGGTTTGCCGCTAGGGTCGCTGATGGCGAGTGTGACGTGCGCATCCTCAATGGGTCTGCCATCTTCCGTTACCCGAACAATGCCTTTTAGAGTCTGTCCCATCTCGATCTGGGTGCTGCCAGACGGGTAAAGCAGCGTGATCGTCAAAGGTCCGGTTGAAACTTTGGATTGAGCCGCACTGCTGCAGGCTGTCAAACCAATCATCACTGCCAGGAACCACCTAATCCGACGAAATAATTTGCTTTCCATGCCTCAAATTCTCCCAGGAAAATCAATCTGGATTGCCGTCTGCTATTCGATGAGTGAGGGAGTATAACATTCTCTCCGGTTGCGCTAATAGGAATTGCGAGGGATTATTGATCCCTCGCCGAGATGGTTTTTTGGACGAAATTTGAAGTTACAATACTCTCAGAATGGGAGATGCGATGAATCTGATGGATATTCTGCAGCGTGATATGGATCCGCAGCCCTGGGCTGAAGGTGAAAAGATTCCCTGGCATGACCCGGACTTCAGTCGCCGCATGCTCAAGGAGCATTTGTCACAAAAGCACGACGCGGCCAGTCGCCGGACAAGCATCATCAAAAAGCATGTGGATTGGATAAACGCTCACATATTGGACACTCGGCCCTCCCGCATATTGGACTTGGGCTGCGGTCCCGGTCTGTATGCAACGCGTCTGGCCGTACTCGGGCATACCTGCCACGGGATCGACTTTTCACCCGCCTCTATCGAATACGCCCTTAAGCACGCCCCCGAGGGCTGCAGCTACACTCAGGGGGACGTGCGCACGGCGGATTTCGGTTCCGGCTATGATCTGGTTATGTTCATCTTTGGGGAGTTCAATGTTTTCAAACCGTTAGAGGCAAAGTCGATCCTGCAAAAAGCGTATGCAGCTCTCGATCCCGGCGGGTGGTTGCTGCTGGAGGTTTCATCCTTTGACGCGGTTTACGAGATAGGCAACCAGCCAGCGACCTGGTACTCGGCTGAAAACGAACTCTTTGCCGATGCGCCGCATTTGTGTCTGATGGAATCCTTTTGGGATGACGAGCAATTTGTAGCCATAGAACGCTATTACATCCTGGAGGCTGTCAGTGGAGCGGTGACGCGTTTTGCTTCTTCCACGCAGGCATACGAAGCCGATACTTTGGTCAAGCTGCTCGCTGGTGCCGGTTTCCATTCTCCTGAATTTTACGCCTCGCTGACCGGCAAACCGGATGACCAGAGCGGTCTGCAGGTGGTATTGGCACGCAAATGAAGCTGATCGTTTTCTCCGGTCTGCCGGGTACGGGAAAAAGCGCCCTGGCTGAAGGAATAGCCCGTAAATTTGGTATTCCGGTCTTTGCCAAGGATTGGCTGGAAGCCACGTTGTTGCGTTCAGAATTGACGCCAACCGATCCGGCTAAACCCCTGGGATCGGCCGGTTACCAATTGTTGACAGTTTTGGCAGAGCGCCAATTAATGCTTGGACAATCCGTCATCTTGGATAGCGTTGCAAGCACAAAAACAATCCGTTCAGCCTGGCGCGAGTTGGCTGAAAAATACAACGCAGAGTGGGTGGTCATCGAATGTATTTGCTCCGATGAAAGCCTGCAGCGTGCGCGTCTTGATCAGCGACAGCGTGGTATTCCCGGTTGGCACGAACTCGCTTGGTCCGAGGTGGAACGAGTCAAGGATTATTACCTCTCTTGGGAGGAAGATAGATTGATATTGGATGCTGTCCGTCCAATGGAAGAGAACCTCAAGGCTATTTTTGACTATTTGCAATAAGGAGGTATGGAAATATGAAAGTACTCTTCATCGGCGGTACCGGTTTGATCAGTTCAGCCTGTTCCAACCTGGCTGTCAAACGCGGCTTAGATTTGTTTATCCTCAATCGTGGCAAAACAACCAAGCATCCGGCGCCGCAAGGCGCCAAGCTGCTTTCGGGCGACGTCCGCCAGGATGAGAGCGGAGTCACTGGCTTGCTTGCCGGTCATCATTTCGACGCAGTTGTGGACTGGATCGCCTTTACGCCAGACGACATCGCGCGTGACATTCGCTTGTTCAAGGGCAAGACGGATCAATTTGTCTTCATCAGTTCTGCCAGCGCCTACCAAAAGCCTCCGCAGCAGTATCTCATTACTGAGGAAACGCCGCTTGAAAATCCCTTCTGGCAGTATTCACGCGATAAGATTGCCTGCGAAAAGATGCTGATGCAAGCTTATCAAAAAGACGGATTCCCAGTCACGATTGTGCGCCCATCATTGACCTATGGTCCTTCGCAAATCCCACTTGACCTGGGAAGCTGGGCGCATCCCTACACGCTGATTGACCGCATGAAACGGGGGAAGAAGATCATCATCCCCGGTGACGGGACTTCGCTCTGGGTCTTCACCTGGAACGAAGACTTTGCCAAAGGCTTTCTGGGTTTGTTAGGCAATTCAAGGACGATTGGGGAGGCTTTCCATATCACTTCTGACCAGGTATTGACTTGGAATCAGGCTTATCAGGAAGTCGGGCGAGCATTAGGCGTGGTGTTGGAGATTGTCCATATCCCATCCGACTTGATCGCCGCTTACGATGATCACGCGCTTGGCAGCCTGATCGGCGATAAGGCGAACAGCCTGGTGTTCGATAACAGCAAGATCAAGCGCTTTGTACCTGATTTCAAGTGTGAAGTCCCCTGGGCGGAAGGAATCCGTCGTTCCCTGGCCTGGTTTGAAGCCGAGCGGTCCCGTCAGACGATTGATGAACAAGCTATCCGGCTCTGGGATAGGCTCATCGCGGCATACCAGAGAGCCTTTCCAAATCCTTAAGTATCGCAGAATAATAAGGCGGATGGGTTTTGCCCATCCGCCGTTTCTTACAACTTGCCGAAGAAAGACCAGTGAAACCATTTTCTCGTCATGGGGGACGTCCGGGAGAAGGTTTTGGATCTTCTGCCGGGTTTACATCACCCGGTCTTTCCTCTATTGTGGGTGTTCGTTTCGATTCGTGCACCTCCTTTCAAATAGGGAAGCGACTATCTAATAACAGCATACAACAAATTCCTTTGAAATACATTAAAAATAGCTACAGATTTTACAACATTTGCCAAAATTTAATGAAATTGTAAAGTGGAGGCAGCCAATCCACGAATTGTGCGATATAATACAATTTGTCTGACAACTTCACCACATTAAGGAATTTCACTTATGACTACAATTGATCTTACGATAGACAAAGACCGCCGCGCCCGTGCCATCCAACGCACCCGCGAGCAGAATATTATCATCCCGACCTTTGCCCAGATGAAAGACCCTTCGAAGATACCGGCCCAGGTCAAGGAAGAGCTCAAATCGATCGGGCTGTGGGACGTCCATCCCCGCAACCTGTTTCGCATTACCTGGCATAACGAACCGAAGGCCAGCGGCGGCGGCTTCGGAGGTGTGAACTACCTCGAGCTGCCCAAGTCCCTGACCGGCGTGGATGCACGCATCATTGTGCTGGTCGGCAAGTGGTTCCCAACCGGGTCGCACAAAGTCGGGGCAGCCTTTGGCTGCCTGGTCCCGCGCCTGGTCACGGGTCAGTTCGACCCGACCACCCAGAAAGCGGTTTGGCCGTCCACCGGCAATTATTGTCGCGGTGGTGCTTATGACTCGGCTCTGCTCGCCTGCGAGTCGATTGCGATCCTGCCGGAAGAAATGAGCAAGGAGCGCTTTGAATGGTTGGCAAACATCGCCGGCGAAACCATTAAAACCCCTGGCTCCGAATCGAACGTCAAAGAGATTTTCGATAAGTGCTGGGAATTGCGCCAGTCGGGCGAAGACCTGATGATCTTCAACCAGTTCGATGAGTTTGGTAATTACCTGTGGCATTACCAGGTGACCGGTCATGCCATGGAAGAAGTGCTCAAGCAAGTGATGGGACCTAATGACCGCTACCGCGGCCTGGCTTCCGCCACCGGCTCAGCCGGGACGATCGCCAGCGGCGACTACATGAAACAGCTTTTCCCTGACAGCAAGATCGTCGCCAGCGAAGCGCTGCAATGCCCGACCCTGCTGGAGAACGGCTTTGGCGCGCATCGCATCGAAGGGATTGGCGACAAACACGTACCCTGGATCCACAATACCAAGAACACCGATATGGTGGTGGCGATTGATGACAATGCCGTGGTTAACCTGACGCGCCTCTTCAACGAAGAGGGTGGACGGGCATTCCTGGTCGAACAGGGCGTACCTGAAGCGCTGGTGGGGCAGCTCGATCTGCTGGGCTTTTCGGGTATCTCCAACGTGCTCTCGGCCATCAAAGCCGCCAAGTATTACGAGATGGGCGAGCACGATATTATGCTGACCGTCCTGACCGATTCGATGGAACTTTATCGCTCGCGCCTGCACGAAATGCACCAGGAATCTGGTGAGTACACCGAGAAGGACGCCGCAGCCGACTTTGCCCGCTATCTTCACGGTGAGTCCACCGACAACCTGCTCGAGCTGCGTTATACCGATCGTCGCCGCGTCCATAATCTGAAATACTTCACCTGGGTCGAACAGCAGGGTAAAACCTATGAAGAGATCCAAAAGATGTGGCATGAGGATAATTACTGGGGTGGCGTTCAGAAGCAGGCGGACGAAATCGATGCTTTGATTGATGAGTTCAACGCCGAAGTCGGGTTGATGAAATAAGTTGCAGAATTTTTGACTAAAAAACGCATAAAAAATTTAGTAAGAAACGGCGGTTAAATCAAACCGCCGTTTCTTGTTAAGAGCAATATCGCAGGGACAGCATCTTAAAATAAGACCTTAATGGTGGGATGAATTTTCTAGGCAGAAACCGATGGCGGTAATATAATTACACAAGGCCCGATCCATATCTTGGAGGTGTCTCAGATGAGCGAAAAAATAGAATTCACGCAAAATTATTCTGACCACAGCACCGATCGCGGGTTCCAGTTCGAGTTCAATTGCGACCGCTGTGGGACCGGCTATCGTACGCGTTTTCAGCCCTTCGCTGCCGGGACGATTTCGAGTGCGCTGGATACCGCCAGCAGCTTGTTCGGTGGAGTATTCAGCAGCGCCGCCAACGTAGGCGAACAGGTCCGCTCGGCTGGCTGGCAGAAGGCGCATGACGATGCCTTCATCAATGCCATGCAGGAGCTCAGGCCGGATTTTATTCAATGCCCGCGCTGCTCGTCCTGGGTCTGCAAGAAGAGCTGCTGGAATACCCAGCGCGGTTTATGCAAGGAATGTGCTCCTGACCTGGGTGTGGAAATGGCTGCCGCGCAGGCCAGCCGCACAACTGAGGAGATTTGGGCGCATTCCAAGATGGCCGAGGAAGACCGCGCCATGCTGAAGGATGAAAGCTGGCGGGCAGGCGTGCGTGCCACTTGCCCGAATTGCAACGCACCTTTGGCGAAGAACGCCAAGTTCTGCCCGGAGTGCGGTGCTGCCATCAAAGCGGACAAGTTCTGCATCAACTGCGGGGCCAAGCTGGCGGAGGGCGCCAAGTTCTGCGCCGAGTGTGGCACCAAGCAGGAATAATTGGAATAAAAGAATACTCAAAAGCTCGGACAGGTCTTTGACCCGTTCGGGCTTTTCCTCATATAACTGAGGCCTGCTGCAACCGAGGGATTTAGCCCCGATCTGCCTGCTGCCCAAGCGCAGAGTTATCAAAGCGATTTGCCAGAGGCTGCGATTGACCCGGCAATTTTGGCGCATTTATTGGGAATCAAAGCAGCACCGGTTCTTGAAGACCCGAATGGGTTTCGATTAATTTGTGCGCAAGCAGGGCGGATTGCTTATAGTCCCCAGAAGAAATGCAGCCCCAACAAAATGGCGGGAATGAGCAGCAGGGTCAAGAGCCAGCCCTCGCGGAAAAAATCTTTGAAAGTATAGCCGCCCGAACCCATCACGATCACATTGACCGGGTGTCCGATCGGAGTGGGAAAGGCCAGCGAACATCCCAGGGCAATCGCCATCAGCAACATATGCGGATCGGTGCTGGTCGCCTTGGCGATCGCCAGCCCGATGGGTGCCAGCACAATTGGCGCGGCCGCCTGCCCGGCCATGATGTTGGTCAGCAGCATGGTGACGAATAGAAGCAGTCCGACCAGAAATACCGGACTGGCACTCTTAGCGAAGCTCAATAAACCCTGCACGATCTGTTCGCTCAGGCCGCTGGTCTGGATGGCCGTACTGAGCGGCCACATCCCGGCAATCAGAAAAATGGCTTTCCAATCGATCGATTGGTAGGCCTCGTCCATGCTCAGACAGCCGGTCAGGATTAGGATTACCGCACCGGCGATGCTGACCAGGGCGATCGGCAGCCAGCCGGTGATGGCTACCGCCAGCGTCACCAGGCCGATCACAGTTGCCAGGCGAGCTTTATTGGGGCGCAGGATCGCTTCGGGGTCTTCCTCCAGTATGATAAAGTCGCGTTCCTGGTAAAGCATGCGCAGATTCGAAGCCGCACCCTGCACCAGCAGTCCATCGCCGACCTGCAGCGGCATGCTGGCAAATCCCATCTGGATCGGTTTGCCACCGCGCCATAAGGCCAGGACTGTCAGATTGAACTTTTCACGGAAATGGATTTCTCGCAGAGTCTTCCCGGTCAGATTGGAATGTGGTGCCAGGACGATTTCACCCAGGGTAGCGTCACCGTTGGTGGCCTGTGCCAGTACTGGATTTTCATCCAGCAGGTTCAGGCCATAGTCGTCGAGTTTTTCACCCGGCGGTTCCCCTTGGACCAGCAGCAAGTCCCCTTCGCGGATGATCGTATCCGATCCCGGCGCGGAAATAAAATTGCTGTTGCGGGCAATCCCTAAAACGTTCAGACGGACTTTTGTGCGCCACTCGCCCTGGCGGATGCTCAAACCGGCCATGGCGGAACCGCGTTGGACGCTCACCTCCCAAAGAGTCCTTGCCATTCCGTAAGTGCGCAGCAGTTCTTCGCGCAGGCGGTGGAAGCTGGAAGCCTGGTCGGCTGGATTGCGGACAGGTAGCAGTTTGCGTCCGACCAGGAGCACATAAAGCACGACGATGATGATGAGCGGAATCCCGACTGGGAGAAAATCCAATACCCCAAAGGGAGTCAGACCTGCGTCCCGCAAGGCGCTGCTGGCAATAATGTTGGAGGTGGTAAAGATGGTCGCCATCCCGCCTGCTACAACACCATAGGCCAGCGGCATTAATAAGCGTGAAGGCGGCATGCGCACCTGGCGTGCCAGCCCCATCGTGGCCGGCAACAGCACGGCCATGGCCGCAATGTTGTTCATGAAGAGTGAAAGCACTGCCCCTGAAAGCATGACAACGATCAACAAACGCGTTTCCCCTTGCCCAGCCAGGCGCTTCATTTGTTGTCCCAGCCAGTAGGTGATACCGCTCTGGTGTAAACCTTCAGCGATGATCGAGATGGCCAGGATGGTGATCACCGCTGAACCGCTGAAGCCAGCCAGGGCGTCGTTGGCTGAGACCAGTTTGGTTACCCCCAGCGCAACCAAGACCATCAAAGCGACCAGGTCTGGCCGCAGCCAGTTGCTGATCAGCAAGACCGTTGCAACGATTGTGATGCCAAGTGTTATCAGGGCAGGAGTGGTCACGCCGCCATTATACCTTTAGCTTGCGCCTGAAATTTGCAGTACACTTAAGAACAACTTGAATCATATAATTTTGGAGTGCCTCATGATATTGATAAAATCAGGAACCCTGATCACCGCTTCTGAGACTTTTGTAGCCGACATTTTGGTCGACAACCAGACCATTATCCAGATTGGCCAGGAACTGCACGCGCCGGATGCCGAAATCGTCGACGCCAGCGGCAAGCTGATCATGCCGGGCGGGATCGATCCACACACGCATTTCGACCTGCCCATGTTTGGCACGGTCTCATCCGACGACCATTACACCGGTCATAAAGCTGCCGCATTTGGGGGGACAACCACCGTGATGGATTTCGTCTCCTTCGATTTCCCCACTTTTCGAGAATCGGTTGCTGCCTGGAAACAAAAAACCGAAAAAGCAGCGATTGATTACTCTTTCCATATGAACCTGACACGCTTCGACGAACAAATCGCCGCAGAGATGGCCTGGCTGGTGGAAGCAGGCATGCCATCGGTGAAAGTCTTCACCGCTTACAACGGACGTCTGCGCCTGGCGGACGGGGATATCTTCCGCGCCATGCAGCGCGCGCATGAGCTGGGCCTGCTCGTCATGGCGCATTGCGAGAACGGGGATGTCATCGAGCGACTGATCGAGCAGGCACTGGCCGCCGGCCACACCGGCCCCGAATGGCATGCCCTGACGCGTCCCGCCTGGGGTGCGGTTGAGGCCGGTTTGCGGCTCTCCGGTATGGCCTCGGTCAGCGCTGCGAAGCTCTACATCGTTCATATGAACGCCGCCGGTGAAGTGGACATGCTGCGCTATGCCCGTGAACGCGGTGTGCAGGTCTACGGTGAGACCTGCCCGCAGTATCTCTTCTTCACGGTTGATCATTTGCGCCGCCCGGACGGGTCGAAGTGGGTCTGCTCGCCGCCGATGCGCAGCGAAGCCGATAACGCCCGCCTGTGGGAGGGGGTGAGCGATGGCACGATCGATACCGTCGGAACCGATCATTGCCCGTTCTTTTTTGACGGGACCCAGCCGATCATCTACGAGGGGGAGCCGATCGCCATTCCTGGCAAGGAATTGGGAAATGGTGATTTCACAAAAATACCCAACGGCCTCCCGGGCGTGGGAGATCGTCTGCCGATTTTGTGGACCTACGGCGTGCGCGCCGGGCGCATCACCCCCAATCAGTTTGTGGCATTGACCAGTACCGATCCAGCCAAGATTTTTGGCCTCTACCCGCATAAAGGCGCGCTGATTCCCGGCGCGGATGCCGACATTCTCATCTGGGACCCGGACAAAAAGGTCAAGTATGGTGTGGCTCATGCCCGACATCGCACGGATTACAACCTGTACGAAGGTTGGGAATTGGTCGGTTACCCCGAAAAAGTCTTCCTGCGCGGCCAGTTGATCGTGGATGGGGAAGAATGGAAGGGAGCGCGCGGCATGGGGCAATTCGTGAAGCGTGCGGCGGGGAAAATAATTTAAGGATCCAATTGCTTATTTGCACTTTAGAGCCGGTCGCAAACCGGCTCTAAATATTTTTTGAGAAATATCACACAATTAGGAAAAATAGGTCATTTTGAAATTAATCGCAATTTAATCGCAGAGTGCTATAGTAACCAGGTGTCTTTAGGGGGCTGCATAAGACGCGATATGCCATCCGCCTTGATTCCAACGGCGGATTTAATTATTCTTCACGCAACCCTGTTCGCGTCAAAGCCACGATCAGCTTGCAGTGACCGCCAACCTACTTTAGGAGGAAACGGTATGAAAAAAAAGGTCTCACGCAGAGGTTGTTTGATTCCAATCGGGTTATTTGTCTTGCTGGCTGTGTTAGCGGCTGGCTGGTGGCTTTACTCCCAAACCCGTCAGGGTGTGACTGCCATGATCCCGCAATCGCCGGTGTTGGTCGACCTGTTGAACCCTGCCAACGGTACGCAGGTTACCAGCGGGGAGCCTGTGACGGTGGATGCCCAGGCGCTGGGGATCGATCCGCTGGCTTCCCTGGAATTGTGGGTGGACGGCCAGCTTTACGGTCAGCAGGCATTGTCGGATGGCAGCCCCGGGCCGACCAAAGCAACCTGGACCTGGCCGGCTGCAACGCCGGGTATTCACATCCTGTTTGTCCGCGCACATGACGTAAAAGGCCGTACCGGCCAGTCGACACAGGTCATCGTGACGGTTTCCCCGGGACTGACACAACTCCCGGCGGCCAAAGACGAGACACTCGCTTCGATCGGCCACCAATTTGGGTTTCCTCCTGATCAAATGGCAGCTGCTAACCCCGGCCTGGATCCACAGCAGCCCCTCAGCCAGGGGCAGGACGTGAACCTGCCGACGGGCGGCAGCGGTGCGGGGAACGGCGGGGGGGCTCCGGCTCCGCCTGTACCACCCAGCGGACCGACACAGAGTCCCAAGTCTGCCCCCAGTCCACTGTCCTTCTGGTTGCAGGCCCACGTGTTCAACCTGATCTCGCCGCAAACCCAGCCAGCCGAGCCGGATTTGTCGGTCGGGGTAAATAATTGTAAAGTTCAGTTGTACATTACGCCCAAAAGCGACAATGCGAGCGGATTCATCGTCTATCGCTGGCTGGTGGGAGGACCGGGTTTTACCAAGGCCGCGACCCTCGGGCCGGGGAAAGCAGGCGTGCCAATCCTGTTTGAAGATCCAACACCTCCGGAAAGCGGCGTGAATGCGCTGTATTACGTCGGGGCTTTCAATGCGGCCGGTGAAGGTCTCAGTAAACTGGTCGCAGTGGCAAGCTTTATGTATGATTGCAAGCCTAGCGGGAATGCCATCATCAATATGGTCCACTGGCAGATCCAAATGAAGGAAGCGGTGGATCAAGCGTATTGCTATCAATCGAATGGCGACGGGAACTGGAAGCGCATGCCGGCTGACCCATTTTCGTTCTTCCCGGGACAGGCGGACGGGTATCAAGCCCTGATCCTGACTGGCGTGTCCCAAAAGGAGACACTCTCCCTGGAATGCTGGGGCTGGGCCGGAGGTGTGTTGAAATATCTGGGGAAAGGTCAGACTAGTTTCGAGACCTTCCAACCGCCTGATCAATTGACGATCGACGCCACCGGCTTCCAGGCAGCTGGGATTCCACAAGGGACTCCGCAATTGCATACGCTGGGCGGATCGCCGCCTCCCGGCGGGGAAAATCTGGAGGTACCGGCGCCTTATGCGCTGCGGGAGGCGACCAGCGTTTACGATTGCGCCTCACACTACGGCGGGAATTTCTGGGCCAACCAGGTCTGCGATAAATTAATTAATGGGCCGATCCAGGAATATTACACGCTGGTCTGGGATTGGTCGCCGGTCAATACTACCTGCTGGCCGGGGAATCCTTGCAAACAAATAGTAAACAAGATCGATGGCTTTAAAATCTACGAGATCGACCAGGGAAAATACAACTTATTGAAAGATATTCCCAATCCGGATCAAAAAGTGACCGCCATCCCCATCCCCTGGGGTGCGCGCTGTTACGTCGTTCACGCGTATGCCAATGTCCCCCTGGTGGGTGTGATGAATTCTCTATTCAGTCAAATTTTCTGTCCCGGCCAGCAGCCGACTCCGCAGAAAATGATTCTAAAGCCTACGAATTTAATCACCACGACGGATTATTTCCTGGTTGGCAAGTGTGGCGGCACTGGTGCCCTGGGCGGAGAAAACGTCAACATGTCCGAAGGCTCGAATGAAATCCTGGTCGGCCTGGATGAATGGGTCGATCCGCCGAACGTCAGCGATTGCGTCGACCAGCATAACTACGCCGGCGGGATAAAATTTGATCTTAATGCGATCCCCAAATCATCGAGTGGAAAACCCCTGATCGTCAAAGCGACATTGCGCTTCACGAAAGGCAAATCTTACAACCTGTATAAGGAGAATACCGCCTCCAACGAAATTCCACCCTTGTGTGCCACCACGCTGGGGTTCTCCAGGGTGGACTGGACCAAATGGAGCCCGGGTGATGCGCTGCTTGGGAAAACCCTCAGCCTGGGATCGCCGCTTCAGACGACCCCGATCGCGACGATTGTGCCTTATAAAAACGAGATCGATGTAACCGGTATCGTCAGTGATTGGGTGTTGCATCCCGCGTTGAACAAGGGCTTTGTCATGTCGTCCAGTTGGAATACTTTGGTCCAAAGAAACGTCATCGCGACCAATGCCAAACATCGCGAATGCTGGAACCATCTCAACAACCTGGAACTGGAAATTCAATTTTTCACGCCTCCGCTTCCATAGAATACGAGAAGGAGGAATACGATGAAGAACAAGTACTTTACGATCGTCTTGCTGCTGACAGGAATGCTGCTCGCTGCCTGTGGGCCTAGTCGGGTTGGTTATACCCTGGCAGAAGTGACCGGCCCGCAGGCCTGGTTCGATGCCCCGCTGCCAAATACAGTCTGTTATCCGCCCAGCCCTTGCCAGGTCGTGGTCCATGGCAGTGACCCTGGTGGGCTGACGCAGTTCGAATTTGTCGTTAATGGGAAGGTGAAAGCGACCATTCCCTCTCCCGATACGCAGGGCTCGCTGGTGACACTATCCCACGATTGGACCCCGCCTGGCCCCGGCACGTACGCGTTGCAGATCCGCGCACAGAACAAGGGCGGTAAGTGGAGCAATTTTGCCAGCACGACTGTGGTGGTTGGCAGTCAGGAGGCGACAACACCCGTTGCCACAGCCAGCCCCACTGCGACAAATACCCCGACCTTACCATCGGGTGCGAGCATTTCGATTATAGGCGTCTCGAGTAACCTCGTTTATTATCGCGGCAGTTGTTCACCAAAGGACCTGACCGTACAGGTCAATGCGGTCGACCCGGCCGGGATCAAGGTTGTGGTGCTCTTCTACCGGGTCAAGTCCAGCGACGGCAGCAAAATGACCGACTTCAATTCCAAGTCCATGAACCCGCAAGGGGGGGATGTTTACATGACAACAGTCAACCCCGAAGGCGAGTTCGGGGGAGGAACCCTGGCTGGCTTTGGAGATGGTATTTTGGAACTTCAGGCCGTCATCCAGACGAAGAGTGGTGACACTTCCATACGCACAACCGTGCTTTCCGCGGCAACTGTGACATCCTGTGGCGGTGGAAGCTCATCTTCTGGCATACCGACGCTGATGATACCGCCTCATATTACGATCATTACACCCACGCCGGTGATCATTCGTTAATCATCGCGAGTGGCCCGGTAATTGCAATTTGACAACATACAGCCAGGCTGCTTCCGTTTTCCAGGGCGGCCCGCACGCGCCGGGCGGCCTGGCTGTAGAGAAATAGCGTTCGCTGCGCGGCTTCCTGCTCCAGTCCCTGGAGTTGTTTCAGCATCTCTTGAGGCTGATCAAATGCCAGTAATGCTTTTACCAGGCGGCTTTCAATGTAGGCTGTGCCACTCTCGGACTCGACGGCAATATTTTCCAGAGCCGTAGTTGCCCGGGCAAACTCGCCTTGCCCCAGGTAGCCAAGTGCCAGATGATTATACAGATAGGTCTTCAATTGAGGGTCATCCGTTACTCCGGGCAGGGAAAGCGCTACCTGCAGTTCTTCACAGGCAGACTTGAACTCTCCCAACGCCAGCAAAGCCATTCCCAACGTATCCAGATAGGACGCACGCCAGCGCATTTCGCCGGTACCTTCGGTCTGTTTCAGCAGACGTTCCAGGCTGCGACGGGCTTCTTTGGCTTTTCCGCTGGCCAGCAACACCAGGGCACGCTGGTTCTCGGTGGTCGCCTCGCCTTGCAGGTCGCCGATCAGTTGCTTGAGTTGGCGGGCGCGATCCAGCCACTCCAGGGCTTCAGCCGGACGGCCCTGCAGGTGGTAGATTGCACCTAACGAGTTGAGAATCTTCCCCAAATTGAATATGTCCCCAATCGCCTGCACCGCTTCGAGGATGCCTTCGTAGGCCTGGCGTGCTTCATCCAGTTCGCCCTGGTCGAAGAGCAAAGCGCCGATGTTACTCTTGCAGCGAAAGGCCGTGCGCAGGTTGCCAGCAAGCAGGGCAGCTTCTTCAGCCTGACGCCAAAACGCAATGGCGGCTGGCGGGTCACGACGGATGTGTGCCACGATACCCAGCACATTGTAAGCCATCGCCCGGACGGAAGCTGCACGCTTGACTTCGATGTAAGCAATGGGTTCGATTTGCTTCAAGCAGGCCTGTGCCGTGTCCCAGGCTTCGTCCAGGCGGGTCTGGGTCAAACGCACGATACAGCGGACCGCAGAGACTTCGGCCAGCAGGCCAGGGTCTGATGAGGAAGCGGCCAAGTCTTCGGCCTGGTCGCAGAGTTGGTCGGCTTCGGGGACTTTGCCGTGCTGGAGCAGGCAACGTGCCAGGCGTAATTCCACATCGGCGCGCTCGTCCGCGGGAAGCTTTGCCTTGAGTGCCAGGGCCAGTGCAGATCGAAAGTTGGACTCCGCTTCGCTGGCGCGGCGGCCGCTCATCAGCAATTGACCGCGCAGGGAATGCAGTTGCGCTTCGCGGTGCGGAGTCAGCTCCGGGGAATCTCGCGTCTGGTCAAGCAAGGGGGTAATTAAATCGGCAGCGGCTTCGCCTTGTCCGCTTGAATCCAGATAAAACAGTGTATCCAGCAGCAGATCCAGGGCCGCCTCAACATTTCCCGCCTGGACTTGATGGTAAAGCGCTTCAAGGGCGTTGGTGCGCGAAGCTTCAAGCCAGTTTGCTGCCAGGGAATTTAAAGAACGAAATAATTCCGGGCGAGTCTGTAAAAAGGCAGCCAGGTGCTCGCGCAGGAGCGGGTGCAGGCTGGCCTCGGCTGCGTTCTCCAGAAAGTGGCGGCGTTGCAAATTTAAGATGGTTGCATTTAGGTCTTTCACCAGGTTCTGGTCGCGCAGGCTTTCAGCCAGGTCAGCGTCGAGCAGGTTAATCGGCTGTCGAAAGATGGAGAGCAGGGAAAGCACATGCAAGTCTGAAGGGGTCAATCCCTCCAGTGCGCTTTCCATCACGAAGGAGGCGATCTCGCTTTGCGTTGCCAGGCGCTCTACAAAAGAGTCCGCCTGGGATTGGTTTTGGAGCAAACCACTGGCTGCCAGGCGCATGAGCATTGGATTACCCTGGGTCAAATGATAGAGGGAATTGAAAGTTTCAGGTGACAAGCGCACACCTGACAGGCTCAATAATTGTTGTGCCTCCATCCCGCCCAGGCCATGTAACGGCAGGGCAGTCGCGCCTGAGAGTTCGAGGCGTTCGCGCGATATGAGCAAAAACGCGCCCTCACTTTCGTGGATCAATTGTTCAAAAAGAGGGATGTTCTGCGAATCAAACTGCAGGTGATGAAATTCGTCCACACAAATCAGCGGCTGAATAGCTTTCAAATGAACCGCCAGTGAACTGATGCTGCTGGGTAGTGGCAAGTTGCCCGGTTGCAGGAATATGGCGGCCTCTGTTTTTCCCAGGGAAGTTAAAAAGAGCGCCAGGCGGCGAATGAAGGTCTCAAGCGGGGAAGTGTCCAGGTTGCTGACCGTATGCCAGAAAACTGGCCGGACTGCCAGCGCCTCACGAGCCAGCACGGCTGCCAGCGTGCTTTTCCCTACCCCCGGGAAGCCGTACAGCAGGATGGCTTTTTCACTTGTCAGCCCGTCCTTGACCTGCTCGAAAGCCTCACGACGCGGCACTTCGCTGCTTTGTGGGGGCGGGATGGCTTCCAACAAGCCCATATCTTCTGCGATGAACGCGTCCGGGCTGCTAACCTGGTGCGCCTGACGCGCCAGGGCGATCAGATTCTCGGCCAGTTCCCCTCCGGACTCCAATCCAAGCGCGGGAATAAAGAGCGCTTCCAGGATGGAGATTTCTGGCAGACGGTGGTTATGTTCAAGCCGGGAGATTTGTGCTTCGCTATACCCGACCGCCAGACACAGATCGCGTTGGGTCAGTCCTGCGCGGTGGCGTAAGTATTTGAGTAGAGAGCCGAAATCTGTAAACCGTTGACTGGCTTTTCCCGAATCTTGTTTCATACAAAGATTATACAAACTTTCAGAAAACTGGCAAGAAATGTCATGTTTTTTGTTACAGGTTTTGCTATGCTGGTAACAATGCAGACACGACGCGTGTATCGAAAATTTGTGCGAAGCAACGATGGACGCGGCTGGCAGGTTATTTGGGTCGAAGCGCCGCAGGTGCTGCCCGAGGAGCCAGTTGCGCGTGCCATGCATGCCAAGGAGGATGCTATGAAAAACCGTTTTTCTCTGAGAGGATGCCTTGTGGGTAGCTTGCTGATTATCGTTTTGCTGGCAGCAGGCGGCTGGTGGTTCCTGCGTTCCCGGTACCCGAGCGTGAACGCCCCGCCTTCGTCACCAGTCCAGGTATTTCTGCTGACCCCCTCCAGCGGTGACGAGGTAAATGCCGGGGATTTTGTCCCGGTGAATCTGCAAGCGGCCGCGCCGGAACCGATCGTCAGCGCCGAGTTATTCGTGGACGGGAAATCCCTGGGGGTGGTGAACGACTCGCCGGAGAGTGCCTCCTGGTCCTGGCAGGCCTGGCCGACAGGTGTTCATACCCTGTCCGCACGCGCCAGCGCTGCCGACGGGCAGGTCGGGCAGTCGCAAACTGTGATCGTCAACGTCCTGGTTGGGAGTGGGGAGATGCAGGTCCCGGCGGGACCAGGTCAGACGCTGGATCAGGTTGGAGCGGACTTTGGTGTGCCCCCGGACCAGATGGCGGACGCCAATCCGCAAATCAACCCGACGGATCCCTTGAAAGCCGGTCAACCGGTGCAGGTCCCGACCGGGGGTGGAGCAGGAAACGGTCCAGGAGCCGGAGGAGGACCCGCTCAACCTGCGGGCGGCGAAAATCCCGGCGGCGGGTCAGAACCAATCCTGATCCACTGGCAATTCACACCGACCGAACCGGTGGACAAGTCTTACTGCTATACCTCCTCCGGCGACGGCAACTGGGAAAAGATGCCCAAAGAGCCCTTTCAATTCTTTTTCGGTAAAGGGCCGACCAAATATCAGGCTTACGCCAAGGTGCTGACCCCCGATCAGCCCACCATCCAGGTGCAGTGCTGGGGTTGGTTGGGAGATTTACTCAAATTCCTGGGGGAAGGTGAGACCAAGATCGATCCGCTGAAGCCGCAAGATCAGGTGGTATTGACAGGCGCAGGTTTCCAGCTAAGCGGGTTTCCGGATTTACCACCAGTAAAAACACTCGGCGGCGGTTTGCCGACCGTCCCATCGCCCTATGCGCTGCGCGAACCGCTCAATACCGCTGATTGCGCCAAACATTATGGCAACGTGTTGGCGGGCTTCGTTTGTGACGGGTTGCTGAACGCGCAGGTGCAACAGTATCGGGTCCTCGAGTGGGAATGGAAGCCGGCGACCTGCTGGCCCACTGTTTCCAAATGTTGGTGGGTCAATGATATCAAGGGTTACCACGTCTATGAAATCGACCCTGTCACGCAAGCCCAGAAACTTCTCAAAGAAATCTCCGATCCCAACCAAAAAGTAGCTGCCGTGCCGCTACCCTGGGGTTACCGCTGTTATGCGGTTCAGGCATTCGCCGACGATCCCGACAACCCCGGTCAGCAAGTGGCTTCGGGATTATCCAGTTACTGTCCCGGCCAGCCGCCGCAGCCACAGAAGACGGTGCTTACGCCAACCAAATGGTTGACGACCGGCGGCCAGTGGATCCAGTCCGGCGATTGTGACACCTATGGCTTGTCGGATACCTATGTGGTCAAGAACCAGAATACTGGCTTCGGTAACCAGCCGGGAGAAGTCCTGGTCGGCAGTTACATCGTGGATGACAATGACGCCGATTGTTTCCGGCAGGGAGATTATTCCGGGGCAGTGGAATTCGGCAAGCCAGCCCTGCCGGAAGGTGCGGTGGTTCAAAAGGCGCTGTTGAAGTTTTCTCAGGCCTTTACCGAATATAAAGCCAGCGGCGTGGCCACCAATTACACGCTCTTGTGTGTCAGCGCGGTCAGCAAAGGCAAGCAAGATTGGACCGGTTTGGGCAGCTCAATCCACTTCTATAACGATGATGTCCTGCTATCGCCGACTTACAAAAGCCCGATCACTTCGCTGTCGGGCTGGGATAAGACGCCTGAGGTGGACGTCACCAGCACCGTCAACAACTGGATCCAGCATTCCGATCAAAACCACGGCTTTATCTTGAGCCCGGCTGAGGCCCTTCATCCGGCGACGGATGGCTCCGGCAGTTGTTTATCAGGAGTCGGCAATTTTCAGCTGGAAATCTACTACTTCGTCCCCTAGAACTAGCGGAGGTATGTCATGAAAGCAATGCGAAATTTGGCTTATAGTATATTGGCGGTTTTCTTGATCACAGCCTGTGGTCCAGTTGCCCGTGGCGCGGATCAAAATACGTCCGGTGTGCGCGCCTGGTTCGATGCGCCTTTACCCAACACGGTATTCTTCCCGCCCAGTCCCTGCCAGATCGTGGCGCACGGCGCGGCGCCGGATGGCATCGCAATGTTCGAATTGATGGTCAATGGCGCCGCAGCCGTGTCCATCCCCAGCCCGGATACGCAAAATTCGCTGGTAACTCTGTCACAGGATTGTGGAGTGTCCGAGCCGGGAGAATATACGCTGCAGCTGCGTGCGCAGGATAAAAGTGGGAATTGGAGCGGATACGCGGAGACGAATCTGATCATTGCAGGAGCCGAGACGCCGCCTCCCGCGACCGAGCCGCCGGCGACCGAACCCCCGCTGCCGACTCCCAGCCCGACGCCTGCTCCAGCGAGCGGCGTCTCGATCGAGAGCGTCTCGACCAACCTGGTCTACCTCGGTCGCGGAGACTGCGGACCGCTGTCGGTGGCCATCACCGCCCGTGCCAATGCACCCAAGAATATCAAGGTGGTGGTGTTGTTCTATCGCTTCCAGAACGGCAATTCCTCCAGCGATTTCCAGAGCATGGCCATGAATCCCCTCGGCGGGGACCAGTATATGGTGACCCTCAACCCGACTTCCCTGCTGGGTGGCTCGGTACCCTTCGACCTGGGTACCCTGCAGTACCAGGTCGTGGTCCAGCAGGAGGACGGCGATACATCCCTGCGTACTGCCGTCATGGCGGACATTGCCCTGAAGGCTTGCGGCAGTGTCAGCGCTGCCTGCTCCTCCTACAACGACGCCAGTTCCTGCCGGGCCGCTGGTTGTAAATGGGTCAGCATCCCGGCCCTCGTCCCGACTTATGAATGCCAGAACCCCTAGGAGCGCTGCCTGGATGTATGCGCAAGTCGGTCTGAGCGCTTGCTAATGTTCTCGATGCGTACGGTGCGGGCTGTGTGAATTTGCAGTCCGCACCGGGCGTTTCTCTTACACCTATCGTGTGAAGCTTGGTTCACGAACAGGTATTGCCATGCTCAAAAATACTTGAAGCTTTTGAAGGTAAGCATGAACAATAAGCTTGGAATTTTAACGATCCTGGTTAGTGGTGCGCTGGTCTGGGCCAGCGAATATTTTGGGTTGCCCCGGCTGGGATCAATTGCTCTCATATTGTTCGGACTATGGGTGGCTGCCAATGGAGTGGGAGTGGCCCTCAAAGGCCAGGCGGAGCTTGTCAACCCGGAGCGCAGCCGTTATGAATTCTTATCAGGCGTCCCAGCAGGATTGTGGAGCGCAATTTTCATCACGGTGGGCCTTGCGTTGATTGTCTTTGGTGGAATGGATTTGTTTTCCCCTGGTAGGGCTGAGAGATTCTTGTCTCAGGCCCTTAATTCGCCGTCAGGCACCGGGGTGCTGGTGGGTGTGATCGGTTTGATGGTGGCTGCCAATGGTGTGATCAGTCTCTTGTCTGGCAGTGCGGCTGCAACCGGGAAGGCTGGCCGCCTGGAGGAATTTGAATTTCGAGCTTCCGGGGTCTGGCACGTGCTGGTCGGGACACTGATGATATCCCTGGCGATGGCACTGATCCTGGTTCCCGGCCTGCTCAAGGCGGTCTTTGATCTTATCGTGGCGGGAATTAAAAGCTGGATTCTGAGCCGGTTGTAGGCTGACCACAGACTATCCGCGTAATTGCAGCAGCTCGATCAACTTTGGATGCCCGGCGTACACCCCGCGATACTTTTCCGGTAGCATGGCCGCGATACGGCACATAATTTCATCTGTATAATCCTGCAAGACCTGGTTGTGATTTTCTCGGGGCAGGGGCGGGAGGCTGAAGGCTTTTCCGGCAGTTACCGTGACGTGTGATCGGCGCAGGCGCCTCATATTGCCAAAGATGATCCGGTCCTCGGTGCCCGCCAGGGCAACGGGGATGATCGGGTAACCGAGTTTGGTGGCCAGGTAGCTCACCCCCGGTTTGCCTTCGATCAATGAGCCGACGCGGCTGCGTGTTCCTTCCGGCGCGACGACCAGGACATTGCCCTCTTTCATCAGCGCGATGATCTTGCGCAGGGCTTTCAGATCGGGGTTGAACCGGTCGATAAAAATAAAATTGAAATATCGACCCACCCAGCGTGTGAGCAAATGGTCCTCCCACTTCTCGGCCACCATGACGTACATGTCCCAGCGGTCGAGGACGTAAAATGCCAGGGCCGCGTCCAGGATGCCGAGGTGGTTGGTGGCGATCAAAAAACTGCCGTCGCTGGGAATGTTTTCCAAACCAGTCACTTCAACTTTAACGGCCAGCCAGATAATTGACCTGATGACAAAACGAATGAGGTTGCGCATGGGTTTATTTTACAACCTTTTAGAATTACACATATGCGATTTTAGGCCAGCTTTTAAAGGTAATACGATTATTGGATAGTAGAAGTTCCAAAACCCGGATTTTGCCGGCAGTTAATTTAGTTGGTTGTCAACCAACTAAGCTATTTTTACATGAATTTGCTTTAGGGTCTTGGGGATTTTAAATAATAGACCCGCCAATCGGCGGGTCTATTTGCGCCTGGCTTAGAAAAGATTCTGACTCTTTTCCTTTGATCCATATTTTTCCATGATGAGCTTGAAAATTCCAGCATCTTCGGCTGAGATCTTGGTGATCTCGAAGCCGACGTTGAAAACCGTCGGTTCAAGTTGATCCCGCTGGCGCCATTTGCTGCGCGCCGTAAATGCCATGGTGGTTTTGTTGGCAACTTCTGCTGTCAGGTCCATGCGAAGCCGGAAATCTTTTTCGATTTCGAGTTCTTTTTGGCAGTCCAGCTTAAACCCGTCAGAACTGATATCGGATAAATAGCCAACCACGTCATGGCTTTTGTCGTCCAAAACGCGCATATAGTACCCGAATTCTCTCCGTTTATTCTTTCGCTGTTCTGTCATCCTGGACTCCTTCCTGTAATTAATAGTATAGAGCAAGACGGGGTTGGAATCAACCACCTTAATGATTAAAAAAACATCCCAGGAATCGGGATGTTTAAGCGTGCGGGATTGTGCTGACGCCCTAGCTGGTTTTCAGGATATGCGTGACGATCGTCGCACCGGAGCCGCCGATATTTTGCGCCATGCCGATTTTCGCGCCGTCGACCTGGGTTTCCCCGCACTCGCCGCGCAATTGCTGCACCACTTCGACGATTTGGTACATGCCCGTCGCGCCCACCGGGTGCCCGCGGGCTTTCAATCCACCGCGGGTACAGATCGGGATGCTGCCGGTTGGCGTGATCGCACCCTCCAGGCCCAATCGTGGAGCTTTTCCGCGCTCGGCGTAACCGCAGGCCTCCAGCGAAAGCGCTGTCATGATCGAGAAGGCATCATGCAGTTCGAAGACGTCGATCTGCTTGGGTTCGAGCCCGGCTTGTTCATAAGCCCGTTTGGCCGATTTGTAAGCGGCTGTCAGGAATAATGGTTCGGGGCGGTCATGGATGGCCAGCGTGTCGGTCGCGACTGCGGATCCGGCGACTGCGACCACAGAGCGCCCAACCTGCCCGACCTCGTCCAGGGGGACGATGTATGCCGCGGCTGCACCGTCCCCGATGGGCGAAGCGTCTAGTAAGTTGATCGGTGAAGCAACCATGTGCGCCCGGTTGAACTCGTCCTGGGTGATGGCGAATTGCAGGCGGGCGAAGGGATTGTGCAGCGCGTTGGTATGGGCGTTGATCGAAAAGGGGGCAAAATCGGCGTGTTTCCAGCCGTACTCGTGCATGTAGCGGCGCATGATCAGCGCGTTCAGACCGACGAATGAGACCCCCTGCTCGGCTTCATAGTCGGCATCGGCGGCGGTGGCCAGCGCGGAAGTGATGTCGTGCGGATGGATGTCGGTCATCTTTTCGATGCCGACCGCGATGGCTGAATCCAATTCCCCCGAGGCGACCGCGATCAGAGCCGACCGAAAGGCCGCTGCCCCGGAAGCACAGGCGGCTTCTATTTTGACAGCTTCGCTGGTTAGCATGCCGACCCAATCGGCGATGTAGGTGCCCAGGTTGTTCTGGTGGTCGACAATGCCCGAGAGCATGTTGCCTATGAATAATCCCTCGGCTGATTCGCGTCCGGCATCCTGCAGGGTTGCGAAGATGGCTTCTCCCGCCAGGTCGCGCAGGGATTTGTCCCAGTGTTCATCGATTTTGGTTTGTCCGATGCCGAGGATGGCTACTTGACGCATGAATATTCCTCTATCCTATTGCGCGGTGTGGCGTGGAATTTGTCCGAAATCTATTAGTTAGGCGGCCTGGATTGTATCGCTGTTTGACAATATTGGTGGGCTGCCTCCCCAATTGTACTCCAATGCACGATCAGGCTGGATAGCACGAATTCATCTTGAAAGCCCGGTGCTTTTCGCGCCGAGGATGATTGACAAGGGCTGTGGCAATCGCTAAGATACTTATGTAGACAGGAGAACTCCAAAATGGATGCGCAAACACAGGCCTGGTTCGATCAAGTACTTCAGAACCTGTCCCATGCGGGAGCAGATGGACAGGCGATGGCCGCTTACCTGCACCGGCGCAGGGTGGGCTTTGGTTTCAGGCAGCAGGACACGGGCGCGATGTGGCGTCCCTTCAATCGCATTTATCTCAATTTCCCGCAGTACTCGCTTCAGACCAGCCCGAACGACTCCTACATGTTGAGTCTGATTGCGCATGAAGCCCGCCATTTGCAGCAGGGCCTGTTGACGGCTTTTTCGGTGTATGGCGAGCTGGATGCCTGGAAGCTGGGTTTTCGTGTCTATAAGGACCTGGGTGGCAGCTTTCCAAATCCGGCCTTCCAGGCCATTCTGGATTTACCCCTGTCCGGCTCGCGGTCGGTGCTCAGGCAGGCAGTCGTTCTGATGAAGGAATTCTCACCGGTATACCAAGCGGAAAAATTACCGCTCTATCCACTGACGCGTGAGGCCTGGTACTGGCTGACGCGCCAGGAGATGTAATACAGAAAAGTTGAGCATTCTGGGTCATTCCAGAATGCTCAACGTATTATCTAGGCTTGGATCAGGACCAAATCCGCCTGCGGCGCTCCCAGATACTGTGCACCGTTTTCCGTTATTAACACGTCTTCTTCCAGGCCCACATAGCCGTAACCGGGTAAAGCCAGTCCCGGTTCGATGGTAAAGACATTGCCCGATTCCACCAGTTGATCGGGAGACTCGCCGTAGCGCTCCCAAGGCGGACCGAGCAACGCGCCGCCGTCGTGCGCCACGCGCCCCAACTGGTGGCCGGTGGCATATTTGTATTCCTCAAAGCCTGCACCGGTCACCACAGCCCGCGCAGTCGCATCTATCTGTTTGCCGGGCAGGCCGGGTTTGAGCGCCGCACGTGCAGCCTCGATTGCCTGGCGGATAACTTCGAATCCGTGTTGCACTTCAGGGGGAGCCTGCATCTCACCAGGACGCAGCACATAAGCCAGGCGCTGGATATCGGAGCAGTAATCGTCCTGTCGAACACCGAAATCGAAGTGTACAAGCTGTCCAGGTTGGATCGTTAATTCAGTTGGACCGCTGTGCCCGACGGGCGATTCCGGTCCGGCATTGACCATCGGGCATTGTTCAATCTCCCAGGCCGTACCCAGTCCGTGTTGATTTACCAAACCGTGGGCGAATTTCGCTACTTCCAGTTCGGTCTTTCCGACGCGCAAGAAAGCGAAGATCTCGGAATAGATCTCAGCCGTGGTTGCGATAGCTTGGCGGATGCGTTCGACCTCGGCAGGGGACTTGCGTCCGCGCAAGGCATTGATCACGGGTTCGGACGAGACCAGCCGTTCGGCGTAGGGGCTGCCCTTCAGGTAGCTGGTCAGCATTTCGTACATAGCGTGTGTTAGCCCGTCTGCGTGGACATTGTTATGGGAAGTGTTGACCGCGATCTGGCGAGGATTGATTTGTCGAATCGTCTCAACCAGTACATGGCTGATACCCGCGTCGTAGCCGATCACCTTGGAATAGACACCCAGTCGTTCTACTACCTCGGTTTCGTAACGCCCGACGATAGCGATGCGTTCGCCCGAACGGGTCAGCATGAGCGCGCTGGGCCAGGTAAGGTCGCCGAGCCCAAACAGAAAATCCATTGCCGGGTCGCGCACGCCGGATGTCTCGCGTACAAAGGTTATCCACAGGTCGATTTCTTTTTCTTTCAAAATGTCAATTGCCTGGGTTGCTTTTTCCTGGATTAAAGTCATCATCTACCTCCAGTTGGAATTGAATGATATTATTTTAAGATCATACTGGGAATTAAGGTTAGGGCAATTATCGCCATTTTCGAGGTGGTCTAACCCTGAGATTACCCATTATGTCGTCGGGGAGATCCTTTTTGGCTGTGGATCTCTAACCAGCAAGAGCAGTACGATGACCGTCAGGAATCCCCCTATTGCCGAGACCAGAAATGTGGCCGGATAACCGGAGCGATCAGCCAGCCAGCCGCCAAAGATCGGGGCCAGAATGGCGGCCGGTGCGATCAGGGTATTTGACATGCCGATGTAGACCGGGCGCTCTGCTTCTGTGCCGAATTCGACTGTCATGGTCATAGCAATCGTCCAGACAGCCACGTTCGCCAGGGCGGACAGGACCATTACCAGATAGAACCAACCCAAGCTGGAGGCTTTCCAGGCCAGCAGATTGCCGAATATCGAACCCATGATCCCCACTGTCATGGTCAATCGATGACTCCAGCGGTCTCCCAGCCAGCCCATGATCGGATTGGCGAAAATATTGGTGATGGTCATCGTGGCGGCCATGATCCCGGCGGTGATGTCGTCCATGCCAAAGAACTGTACAGCATAAATGATATAAAATGCAAAGCCCATGTTGGCAATTTGGACAGTCAAGCGAGAAAGCAGGAACCAGCGGAAATTGGGATCGCGCCGAAAGATGCTCCGCGTGCCCTTCCAGAAAGGCGCCTTTTTTGCAGGGATAACTTTGGCAAGGTCTTCTGGTTCGCGCGTCCTGGAAAGGAATATCCACGAGACGGCCATCGCGCCACAGGTGAGCAGAAAAAGCAGACTGAAATCAATTCTATCCGAGGTACTGGCAAGCAAAAAGCCGGCTGCAATGGAACCGACGCTTAAAAGCGCGTTGGCTGCGGCAGCCTGGCTGCCAAAAAATGTCCCGCGCAGTTCTCCGGGGATGATTTTGGCGATCATGCTTGTCCAGGGGTTGGCTGTCACGCCGCCCCCCAATCCCTGCCAGGCCAGCATCAGAAAGGTCAGGATCAGGGCGACCTGCTTGCCCAGCCCTGGTAGGAACCAGGCGATGAGTGCCAGGCCTAAAAATGGGATGCGTTCGTGGATCGTCAGCAGCAGGACGGTCGGTTTGTAGCGTCGCAAACGTGCAATCCAACCGGCAGTCATCAATTGCGGTAATTGCCAGCCGACGTTATGCATGGCGGGCACCAAGCCAATCAGCAATGCAGAAGTCGTCATGCGGCTGACAAAGATCGGGATAAACGCCGAAAAAGAACTAAATCCCAAAGCCAGTCCAAAAAAAGCACCATCAAACAGGTTGACGGTGAAATTGTGACGCAGGTTGGAGCGTACTTCTTGCTCGAGGGGGGGCACTGGGGAGAACACGGCAGGATTTTAACCGCTTTCGGAGATTTTGGGGCTTGACATTCTCTTCGAATTTGATAGAATAAAAACGAACGTTCGTTCATTTTGTAGAGTGTATATCGGATGGATACAGAATCATTGAGTAAGGGCGAACGAACACGCCAGGCGATCCAGGATGCCGCTTACCACCTGTTCCTCGAGCAGGGATATTCGGCCAGTTCCATGCGCCAAATTGCCGAAGCCGCCGGCCTGGCTGTGAGCGGGATTTACAACCACTTTGCCAGCAAAGACGAGATATTTGAAGCCATCGTCCATGACAAGCATCCCTACAAACAGATTCTGCCGGTGCTCATCGCCGCGCCGGGTGTCACGACGGAGGCGTTCGTCCGTAATGCCGCCCAGGCTCTGGTGGACGAATTGGGGCGCAGGCCGGATTTTTTGAAATTAATGTTCATCGAGATTGTCGAGTTCAATACCGAACATCTGCCCGGTATTTTCGAGGAAATTCTCCCGCAGGTCTTGCCGTTAATTCAGCGACTGCAATCCCCCGCAAATTCGATCCGATCGATCCATCCAGCCCTGGTCCTGCGCGCATTTTTGGGGATGTTTTTTTCCTTCTACATGACCGAAGCCATGCTTGGAGAAACCATGCCGACAGAATTGCGGGAACATGGTTTCGAATCATTTGTCGATATTTTCTTACACGGTATTCTTTTACCAGTTGCCGAGGAGTAGACATGTTTGAGAAACAGGCACTGCATTATATGTTCCTTGGTTTTCTGCTGGCGGGTGTGCTTGCGCTTGCCAGGGGAAATGTGCTCACGGGTCAGTTATGGGGCATCGGAACACCGGCCTGGCTGATGCTTGCGATTGCGGTTCCGATTGTGCATCAAATTTTTGTCTGGTTTGTCTGGCGGGTTGAATTGCATCACCAGCTGTGGACGCGCTGGTTTGGAGAAAAAAGTTTTTTAATCTATGGCGTCGGCTTCATGCTGCTCTTCATCGCCCGCCCGCTGAGCCTGATCACTCTGGCATTTGCGAACCGCGGGACCCTGCCGCTCAACCCACTTCTGGCTTATCTTTTGGCAGCCTTATTATTGGTCCCGTCGCTCTCTGCACTGGTATCGGTGGGAAAGTACTTTGGCTTGAAACGTGCTCTGGGCATTGACCACTTTGACCCGGCTTATCGCAAAATCCCATTCATAAGACAAGGTATCTTTAAGTACACCTCAAATGGAATGTACAAATTCGCTTTCCTGCTTTTGTGGGCGGTGGGGCTGCTTTTCCTTTCGGAAGCCGCTTTGCTGGTCGCAGCCTTCAGCCATCTTTACATCTGGGTTCATTATTACTGCACCGAACTGCCGGATATCCGGCGCATTTACGATTCGCCATCCATGGCGGGTTAAACAGTTAGGAGATCTATGAATTCTCGCCTGCTCTCCATTATCCGTAAGGAATTTATCCAGATTACGCGCGACGTGCGTACCATGATCCTGATCCTGATCATCCCGATCATGCAGCTCTTCCTGCTCGGGTATTCGGCCACGAACGACGTGCGCAACGTGCCGCTGGCAGTCTTCGATCAGAGCCATAGCCCTGAGGCGCGCGCCTTACTGGACGCCTACCGCGCGGCGGATTATTTTCAAATTGCCTACGATGTCAGTTCGGAAGCGGATATCCGGCAGTTGATCGAGCGTGGACAGGCCCGGGCTGGGATGATCATCCCGCCTGACTATGCTGCGCGCCTGGCGCAAGGGGACGCCCAGATATCCTTTGTGCTGGATGGCTCCGACCCAACTGTCGCCTCGACCGCCTTTTCTGCGGCCAGGTTGATCGGCCAGGACTATGCCACCAATATCCTGCAGGAGCGCATCGCGCGCAGCGGCAAGCCGATCGTCCTCAAGCCGCCGGTCGAGGTTCGCACACAGGTCTGGTACAACCCGGATCTGGTCAGTTCCTATTTCATGATCCCTGGCGTGATCGGCATGATCCTGTTTTTTATTACATCTCTTTTGACCGCCACATCCATTGTCCGTGAGCGTGAGCGCGGTACGATCGAGCAGTTGATCGTCACACCTATCCGCTCATGGGAACTGATTGTGGGCAAGGTGCTGCCTTATGTCATCCTGGCCCTGCTGGACACCCTCGAAGTGCTGGCTATTGGCCACTGGTGGTTTAAGGTTCCCATCCGCGGCGACCTGGGATTGATCGTCTTGCTTTCCGGATTGATGTTGCTCTCCGGTCTGGGGATTGGTCTTCTTGCCTCCACCATCGCCAACACCCAACAGGAGGCCATGCTGACGGTCTGGATGACGCTGCTGCCATCGATCTTCCTCGCTGGCTTCTTCTTCCCAATTGAAGCCATGCCCAAACTTTTACAGTGGGTGTCCTACATCGTCCCGCTGCGCTATTACCTGGTCATCATCCGTGCGTTGTTGCTCAAGGGTGTTGGATTGGCCTCTATTCAATCAGAAACTATCGCCTTGTTGCTCTTCGGCGTGTTCATTATGCTGGCTGCTTCGCTGCGTTTCCGCAAGCGCCTCGATTAACTTTCAAGGAGTTTCCTCATGGCACACAAACGTCCTCCTGTTTCTGTTATCCTCCTGGTGGTGGCGGTCCTGGCCGTGTCTGCCTGGTACGTGGTGATCACTCAGCAGCAGAAAGCTGGTGATGGAACACTGACCGCTTCCGGGACGGTCGAAGCTGTCAACGTGATCATCTCCCCCGAACTGGGCGGGAAAGTCGCTGAAGTTTTCGTGGATGAAGGCGATATGGTCCAGGCCGGGGGCCAACTCTTCCGCTTGGACGATTCCCTGCTCCAGGCACAGCGTGAAGTTGCCGCTGCGGGCTTGGATTCTGCTCATGCCAGCTTGCGCACGGCGCAGGCTGCGGTCGATGCAGCGCAGGCCCAGTACGAGTTGACCCTCAAGGCGGCGCTGGCTGAGGAACAGGCTGGCCGCACCGCTGATTGGCGTCAATCCAAACCGACCGAATTTGATCAGCCGACCTGGTTCTTTGATAAACCTGAACTGATCGCCGCTGCTCAGGCGGAAATCCAGGCTGCGCAGGACGCACTGACAAAGGCACAAGAAAAACTGACCTTTGTCGAGCAGAAATCGTCCAGCGGCGATTTCCTGATGGCCGAGAAAGACCTGGCCAAACGGCGCCAGGCTTTCGAGGTGGCCAAAGAAGTACTCGACCGTACCAATGGTGCTGACCAGGACTTGCGTGATTCGGCCCAGACAGCCTACGACGAAGCCAAAGCTGATTTGCAGGATGCCCAAAAAGCCTACGATGATGCCCTGACTACCGATGGAAGCACCGATATCCTGACCGCTCGTGCCGACGTGACCATCGCCCAGGAGCGCCTTGACACCGCCCGTGACAAACTGGATGCCTTGCAAACTGGTGCCCAGTCCCCGCGGGTAACGACAGCTGAAAAAGCTGTCGCCCAGGCCGAGGCCGGCCTGGCGCAGGTGCAAACAGCCATCAAGCAGGCTGAGGCGCAACTGGCTCTGATCGATACGCAGCTTGCCAAGCTGACAGTACCTGCCCCGGCCGACGGCGTGGTGCTGACCCGCAGCGTCCAGCCCGGCGAAGTTCTCTCGCCCGGCAGCCAGGCCTTTATTCTGGTACGTCTCGATGATTTGACCATTACTGTCTATGTCCCTGAAGATCGTTACGGTGAGATCAGCCTGGGCCAGTCTGCCGATGTGAGCGTCGACTCGTTTCCTGGTATGACCTTCCATACGACGGTGGTTTACATCTCAGATCAAGCTGAATTCACTCCGCGCAACGTCCAGACCGTGGAAGGTCGCAGTTCAACCGTTTACGCCATCAAGCTAAAAGTGGACGATCCATCCGGCAAGCTCAAAGCTGGCATGCCGGCAGATGTGACTTTTAAGTAAGCTTGTTTTATCGATTGGCTGGTTTGATGAACAAAGAACACTTAATTTGGTGCGATTTGATCCGGCCGGTGCAAAGGATGCACCGTCGGCTGTATGCCTCAGGACGAACGACGATCCTGGGTAAGATCGTTTTGCTGCTGACTACCACCGGACGGAAGACTGGCCAGCCGCGGGTCACACCACTCCAGTTTTCAGAGAGCGATGGCAAATTTATCGTCACCTCCTCTCGCGGCCAGCGCGCGGATTGGTTTCGTAATATCCTGGCTGATCCGCAGGTACGAGTCCAGGTGGATCAGCGGCAATTCTCTGCGCGAGCCAAGCCGGTCACTGAACCGGTGGCGATCGCCGATTATCTGCAGGGCTGGCAAAAGCGCCATCCACGCATGGTTGGGGCGATGATGCACTTGCATCGTCTGCCCTCCAAACCGACGCGCCTTCAACTGGAAGACCTGTCGCGTTCGCTGGCGATGGTCATCCTGCATCCTGTGTCGCAAAATGGAAGTTCTCGTGAATGACAGTATCCTGATCCAGGCAACGAACTTAGAAAAGCACTTTGGCGAAGTCCGCGCTGTGGACGGAATTGAATTACACGTCAAGGCGGGCGAGATCTACGGTTTGGTCGGCTCTGACGGCGCCGGAAAGACGACTACCATGCGTCTATTGGTCGGCGCGTTCCGGCCGGACGCAGGACAGGTAAGCGTTTGCGGCTACGATATGTCCCACCAGGTCGAAGACGGGCGGGCGCAGCTTGGTTATCTTTCGCAGCGTTTTTCGCTTTATGAAGACCTGACTGTTTTGGAAAATATCCGCTTTTTTGCCGAAGCGCGCGGTCTGTCTGCCAGGGAATGGTATCCCCGCTGCATGGAGATCCTGGCATTTGTCGGATTGGATGCTTTCAAAGACCGTCTTTCCGGTCAGCTTTCCGGCGGCATGAAGCAGAAACTGGGCTTGGCTTCGGCGCTGGTCTCACGTCCACGCGTGCTACTGCTCGATGAGCCGACCACCGGGGTGGACCCGGTCACGCGTCAGGATTTCTGGCAGTTGCTGATCCAGCTGATTAATACGACCGGCCAGCAAAACGGAGGCGTAGCCGTCATCCTTTCCACGCCTTACATGGATGAGGCCGCCCGCTGCAGCCGGGTGGGATTTATGCGCGCCGGCCAGATTATCGCAGAAGGAACACCCGCACAGTTACGCGATACGCTTGCAGATCGCATCGTTGAGTTGCGCGGCCAGCCGGTCGGATTGCTCCGCCGGATCGCCGCCCAGGACGCTGACGTGGAAGACGTGCAAGCCTTCGGGGATCGTCTGCACCTGCGGATACGGGAGGGGCGGACCGCAGCGGCAGTCAGGCACCTGCAAAAGAGGGTCCCGGCTGCGGGCGGTGAGCTGACGGCGGTGCGCCCGATCCAGACAACACTGGAAGATGTCTTCATCGCCCTGCTGGAGAACAAAGAAACCGATTCTGAAGGAATGCAATCCATGAATGGAGTCCCGTAATGACCGAACCGGTTGTGTTGGTTGAAGGTTTGACCCGCAAATTTGGTGACTTCATTGCCGTGGATCACGTCTCATTTGAAGTCTACCCCGGAGAGGTGGTCGGCTATCTTGGCCCGAATGGTTCGGGAAAGACGACCACCATCCGTATGCTGCTCGGTTTGTTGGAACCGAGCGATGGAAAGGCAAGTGTACTGGGTTACGATGCCTTCAGCCAATCGGAAGAGGTTCGTGCAAGGTCCGGGTATATGTCGCAGAAATTTGCGCTTTACGATGATCTGACGGTTTGGGAAAATCTGTCATTTTACGGTGGTGTGTATGGCATCACCGAGCGGGCGCGCATCACTGAGACCCTGGAATTGGTCGGGTTGAAAGGCCACGATCGCGAACTGACCCGCAACCTGTCTGCGGGCTGGCGGCAGCGTCTGGCGCTGGCGATTGCCCTGGTCCACCGACCACGGCTGTTATTCCTGGATGAGCCGACCAGCGGCGTGGATCCAGCAGCCCGGCGCGTCTTCTGGGATTTGATCTATGAACTGGCCGGGCAGGGCGTTACAGTATTTGTCACTACCCATTACATGGACGAGGCGGAATACTGCGAGCGCGTCGGTATCATGCGCGCAGGAAAACTGTTGGCTATCGACACTCCCGAAGCCTTGAAAGCGGGAACCATCCCTGGAGCGGTCTGGGAAGTGTATGCCTCCCCTCTACAGATGGCATTGGATAATTGCGCTGATTGCAAAGGGATTCTGCGCGTTGGGTTGTCTGGGGATCATTTACGCTTGATCACTGAACAGGGTTTGAACGCCCGACAGGTCGAGCGCAAGCTGAAAGACATCGGATTGACAGTCCAGGCAGTTCAGAAGGGTGAGCCAACCCTGGAAGATGTGTTTTTATCGCTGGCCAGAGGATAAGCAAGAGCCGCGCATTTCAAACGCGCGGCTCTTTTTTTGAGCAGCAGTGGTCTTACTGCTGTTGGATTGGCTCAAGCGGGATAACGACCGCCATGATCAGGTAGGCGATCAGGATGCCGGGGCCGGTCATGAAGAAGGCCAGCAGGAACAGCAGGCGCACAACGGTGGGGTCAATCGTAAGGTAATCGCCCAGTCCGGAACATACACCCGCAAGCATCTGGTTCGAGCCACTGCGGTACAATTGTCTGTAGTTTGTATTCATGATTAATCTCCTTGTTCGTTTTCTATCTCTACCTACGCAAGGATTATGGGAAAGTTGCAGCCAAAAATGGAGCCGGAATCCATCCATTTTATTGGGGAATCGATCGAGGTTCGTTTTGTCTCAGCACCGGTCCTGGAGAAGAAACCCACCTGCCCGGATGCGTTCATCTGGAATGGTGAGACCTTTGAGGTGATCGAAATGTTGGCCGAGTGGTCTGATTTCGAACGCCGCGGGCGATTCGCGCGAAATATGCGCCCCACCCATGCAACCTCCGCCGAACGGCGGGGTTCGTGGGGCGTCGGACGTTTTTATTTCCGGGTCAGGGTTGAGCGGGGGAGGGTGTTCGAACTGTATTACGACCGCCAGCCAAAGGGGACAGACCAGCGCAAGGGTGGCTGGTTCCTGTATCGCGAACTGGCTGATGAAAAGCCTGCCAAATGAATGCTAATTTTTAATTTTGCGGCTTTCGATGAAATTTGTCAGGGCGGCGTAGAGCAGGAAAAGTCCGATCAAGAGCAGGAAAATACCTTGCGCTCCGGCCCATTTGATCTGCCAGGCGCCAAAGGCTGCAAAAGCGGATCCCGACAGGAAATAGAACAGTGCACTGCGCAGGTAGTTGCCCTTCACGCGTTTCGAATTGGCAATATTTTGTTCAAACATCTGATTGATCAACCGCACCTGCTCTTCATGGCGGTCCTTGCAAGCCAGGCTATCATCCACCAGCGCAGCGCAGTCCGCGCACAGTCCGCGCTGACAGTGCTTGCAGGTGCCGACGGCCGGGGTGGCGGGATGGTAATAACAGTTCATGGGGATATTATATAGCAAATGCCCTGCAAATAACGAATTACGGCCCTATCCGGTCATTCTCCAGAGATTTGCACAACCAGTTCGCGTCTTCGTGGGCGGGTATCGAAGTCGACGTAGATGATCTGCTGCCAGGTTCCGAGGGTTAAACGGCCTTCCACCAAGGGGACAGTCAATGACGGGCCAAGCAGAGCCGCCCGGACATGAGCATGACCGTTGCCGTCATGCCAGCGGGCGTTGTGGGCGTATTCCCGGTCAGGCGGGATGATTTCGTCGAGCAGACGGCGCAAGTCAGACAGCGCGCCGGACTCGTATTCGATTGTGGTCAGTCCGGAAGTAGCCGACGGGCAAAAGATCGTCGCTGTGCCATTCGCCAGGCCGCTTTTGGCAACCAAGCCGCTGACCTGGTCGGTAATGTCCAGGATGTCGGCGTTGCCCCGTGTTTCCAGCCGCAAGTGAAAAGTCTGGACGGGCATTTAATCTTTTTCGATCGGGTAACGCAAAATGGTGCGGATTTTATCGGGCTTGGCGCGGCGTGGATCGCTCAAATAGATTTCGTGGTGTTTGCCGTTGATGCGGTAACCATTGTCAGTTGCGAAATCTTTCAGGCGGGCGATGGTCATCGGCTCCAGATCATATGCACCGACGTGCAGGATTTGCATGCACAATCCCTCTTCGAAAGCTTCGAAACGCAGTTGCCCAAGGGCGGGAATTTCACCTTTTTTCTCACGCAAACTCGAGACTGCCTCCTGGTACATCTTCTGATCGATGTGATCCGGTTGGACGATCATCAGTGTGAAACGCCAGTCTTCCTTGTGGTTGAAGTCGAATTCTCCTGACTCGGTCCACCACAATCCTTCGAGTGCCATGATCCTGTAATTGATCGGTTTGGCCTCGCGCAGCTTGGACATGAATTTCAGGGTGTATGTGACCCCGTAGAGCACATTCAGCGCTTCCTGAAAGCCCTCGGACTGTTCAGGGATTTGACCATCCTCGATCTGCCCGTCAATCATGGCAAACTGGAAGCGCGGTACCTGCACTACGTCCACATGCCGGGCGGACGGCGCGTATAATTCCTTCCATTCTTTTCGTAAGTCCAATTTTTCCATGCCCTACTCCATTCGCAGATAAGCCCTGTTCCAATTATACAAAATTATATTCCTAAAATTCATCCACATCTGGTGGGCGCGAGCGGCTGTGGGCAGTGTAGAAGGGTTTGGGATCGGCCAGAAAAGCTTCCAGGCAGAATTCGGTGCAGAAATAAATCTTCCGGCCCTGGTATTCTGCTTCGTGATGATAGGACTCAAGCCGGGCGAGCCTGCGCCCGCAGACCATCAAACGAATTTCTGGTTCCTCCTGGCCCGGCTCGATCGAAAGGGTTGTCAATTGACCTCCGCAATCAAAATCTCGAACGGCGCCGTAGACAGCGCGGGAAGCGAGAGCTGCCGTTCTGCGGCCGCGCTTGAAAATATCAGGCTTGCAGTTTGGTGTGTCAGGTTTGAGAAGTCGATTTCCAACTGGTTTTCATAGAAATTGAGAACCACCAATATGGTTTGGTCGGCTGTCTGGCGCAGGAAGGCCAGGTAGGCTTCAGATTGCGCGTGCAAAGGTTGGTACGTACCGGTGATCAAAGCTGGCGTCGCCCTGCGGACCGCGATCAGGCGCCGGTAGAAATTGAGCAGGGAATCCGGGTCTCGATCCTGGTCTGAGACATTTACTCCTTTGGCGAAGTTCGGATTAATTGGCAACCAGGGCTGGACATTCGCTGGGCAGAATCCGGCGTTTGGGGCGTTCTGCCACTGCAGCGGCGTGCGTCCCTTATCGCGGGTTTGCTGCGCGGCACTGCGCAAGGCTTCAGCCGGGTCGAGGCCCAGTTCGTCCACAGCGGCCTGGTAATACCAGGTTGCCATGCTGTCCTTGAACTGCGAAATGTCGGTCAGGATGGTATTCGTCATGCCGATCTCTTCCCCGTTATACAGGAAGGGTGTGCCTTTAAGCGTCAGCAGGGTGGCCAGGGACAAGCGGGCTAACTGTTCGTCGTGTTCTCCGTCACCGAATTGGCTGTAGACGCGCGGGCTGTCGTGATTGCCAAGCGTGTTGCACGGCCAGGCATTCTTCGAGATCTCGGATAGGGCAGCCAGACGCTCAGCCTGGTTTGCGCGAATATGGGCAGGGGTTAGCCGGTCTGTCCGCATCAACGGGAAGTTGAAGACCAGCTGCAATTCGTCCTGGCCGTTCCCCAGGTAAGCCAGATCCTCATCCTCGCCGACCAGCATGCGCTCGCCGTCATATTCGTCCAACACGGCGCGCAGTTCCTTCATCAGTGCGTGCAAACCGGGTTGTCCGAGCTGGTGCGCAAACATCTCCCGCCAGTAGCGGTTCACGCGCTCGCGCTCAGCCGGGGTCCTGGCCCGGTCCGAGGCCAGCCGCAGTTCCGCCAGAGTCAGCGGCACAGAGTGCGAAGTCAAATCCGGATCTTCGAACAGGGTTCCGATTGCGTCCAGCCGGAAGCCGTCCGCGCCCAGGTCGAGCCAGAAGCGCACAGCTTGCCACATGGCTTGCTTGACTTGCGGGTTGCGCCAGTTCAAATCCGGCTGTTGCTGCATGAAGTAGTGATAATAATACTGCCCGCGCTCGGGGACGTAGGTGAAGGCCGGGCCGTCGAAACAGGATTGCCAGTTGTTGGGCGGTTGGTCGAACCAGACGTACCAGTCGTATTTGGGGTTGTCGCGGCTGGATTTGGATTCCAGAAACCAGGGATGTTGATCGGATGTGTGATTGAGCACCAGATCCAGGATGACCCGCAATCCGCGTGTGTGCGCTTCATGCATGAAGGTTGTGAACTCCTCCAGGCTGCCGTACTCCGGGGCGACGGCGGTATAGTCGGAAATATCGTACCCACAGTCGTACATCGGGGAGGGATAGTGCGGCGACAGCCAGAGTGCGTCCACACCCAGCGACTGGAGGTAATCCAGCTTTTCGAGCATACCTTTGAAGTCACCGATGCCGTCGCCGTTCCCGTCGGCGAATGAGCGCGGATAGATTTGGTAGAAGACGGCACGTTGCCACCATTTGAATTTGGTATCTGTCACTGCTGACCTCGACAAATAATTACGAATCCTATCAGCGATCCTGTTTATTGGCACCGCGTTGAATGACTTTATCGCCATACTTCCCGCACAGTTCATCCACGGCTTCCTGCAGCCGGCGGGCTTTCTCCGCATCCTGGTCCCAAAACGTGAGCTGGCGCAGCGGCGATCCCAGGCCGCTGACGCCGACTCCGATCAAGCGCACGGCCTGCTTCGATTCGCGGACCTTTGCCATTAAATCCAGCGCTGTAGATACGATTTTCTCGTCCTGGTCTGTTGGCATGGGCAGGGTCACCTGGCGTGTCAGGGTGGTGAAATCCGGCCAGCGGATTTTGAGCTTGACCGTCGTCCCGGCTAATTCGTTTTTACGCAGGCGGCGTCCAACCTGCACGGACAGTTCCCGCAGGGTGCGCTGTAAGGTGGCCTCATCGCGCACGTCCCGCGGAAAAGTGGTCTCCTGGCTGATGGATTTGATATCGCGCTCGGTGGCGATCGAGCGCTCGTCAACTCCCCTGGCATGCCGGGCCAGGTCGCGTCCGTTCTCGCCAAAACGACGAATCAAATCCTGCTCTGGCCAACGAGCAATATCGCCGATGCTGTGGATGCCCAGGTCGGCCAGCCGCGCGGCTGTCTTTGGCCCGACGCCCCACAGCATCTCGGATGGCAGCGGGGCCAGGAAGGCCGCCTCCTCGCCAGGCGGTACGACGGTCACGGCGAAGGGTGGGCCGACCGGGGTGTGTCCCGCACCACCACCTGGCCCGGCGCTCAAAGCGCCTTTCTTACCGACCTCAGTGGCGATCTTGGCTACCAGCTTGTTGGTGGCGACGCCGACCGAGGCAGGTAAGTGTAGTTCATCACGGATCTGAGCCTGGAGCCGCCGGGCCAGGGCTTCACCGGGTTCGGGCAGGTCGCTGAGGTCCAGGAAGGCTTCATCGATCGAGATTTGCTCGACCAGCGGTGCCAGATCGTGCAGACGCTGCATAACCTGTCTGGAAACCTCGCTGTATTGGCGGTGATGCCCCTGGACAACCACCAATCCCGGACACAGCTTGAGTGCACGGGTCATTGGCATGGCCGAACGTACCCCGAAATGTCGCGCCGCATAAGAGCAGGATGCCACCACGCCGCGTTCATCCGGCCGTCCGCCGACAGCAAAAGGCTTGCCGCGCAAGGAGTGGTTGCGATTTTCCTCCACAGCGCAAAAAAAGGCGTCCAGGTCGAGGTGCAGAATTTTGCGAGGCATAAACCAATTATAACGGTGGCTGGCCAAGGTGTGGACAGCACGTTTTTAGGGTAATCCGGCCAAAAATCCTAATAAAGATGTAACCTAGTAGGTGTTGTGCGAAACGCCTGCATGCGCTATCATTAAGGATGAATCGGGAACATTATCGAATACCTGATCGTCTTAGGCATGGTTCTTTGACGAGAACTATGTTAGATTGCGCTTGCGCGCAGGTTGTGACGAGGAGAGTTGCTTATGTTATCACGACGACTATTTACCTTTTCTGTACTAATTTTGCTGTTAGCTGTGCAATTTGTCCCGGTAGAGCATGCGGCTGCGGCCAGCTACTGTGACTGGGCGCAATTTGTGGCTGATGTCACCGTGCCTGACGGTACAAATTACGCGCCTGGCACCACTTTTACCAAGACCTGGCGCTTGAAGAATATCGGCACCTGTACCTGGTCAGCTTCCTACGCACTGGTGTTTGATTCTGGCACGCAGATGGGTGCATCGGCAGCGGTCAATTTCCCTTCGAGTGTTGCCCCGGGTGGAACGGTGGATCTGACCGTCGATATGACCGCCCCGAATTCGAATGGCAGTTACCGCGGCTATTGGAAACTGCGCAACGCCAGCAACGTTTTGTTTGGCATCGGTTCGACCGCCAACAAGGATTTCTGGGTCGATATCAAGGTTACTTCCGCTTCCCAAACTGGATACGATTTCGTCGCCAATGCCGGTTCGGCCGTCTGGTCGAGCGGAGCGGGGGTTCTGTCCTTCCCCGGCACGGATGGGGATAGCAAGGGTTACGTCATCAAAAAAGACGCTCCCAAACTCGAAAATGGCACAACGGCTTCGGCCCCCGGCTTGTTAACCGCTCCGCAAAACATCTACAACGGATACATTCAAGGCGCTTATCCGGCCTTTACCGTGCAGAGCGGCGACCGCTTCCAGAGCATTGTCAACTGCGAATACGGCGCGACCAATTGCTATGTGACCTTCCGCTTGGATTATCAGATTGGTAATGGTCCGATCAAGACCTACTGGGCCTTCCGCGAGCGTTATGAAGGCTTGTATTACAACGCTGACATCGACCTTACCCCGTTAGCTGGCTATGACGTCAAATTCATCCTGACGATCCTGGCCTACGGCCCGGCCAGCGGTGACAAGGCCTTGTGGGGCGCACCGCGTATCGTGCGCGCCGGTTCCGGCGGCACGGTTACCCCGACGCCCACCGGTACGCCTCCTACTTCGACCCCAGGTGGTTCCTGCACCGACCGGGCTCAGTTCATCGCCGATGTCAATGTGCCGGATGGCACGGTCTTCGCGCCGAATACGGCCTTTACCAAGATCTGGCGGCTGAAGAATGTTGGTACCTGCACCTGGAGTTCCTACACCCTGGTGTTCGACAGCGGCGAACAAATGAGTGGGTCGGCCTCGGTCAACCTGCCTTCGACGGTTGTCCCCGGTGGAACGGTGGATGTCACCACAGATTTGACTTCCCCTAACAATGCCGGCACCTATCGCGGGTACTATAAACTTCGCAGCGGATCGGGCCACGTCTTTGGCATTGGTTCGACCTATGACAAATCCTTCTGGGTCGAGATCAAGGTTTCTGGCTCGACCAGTGGCGCGGGCTATGATTTCCTGGCCAACGCTTGTTCAGCGACCTGGGTCAGCGGTGCGGGAACCCTGCCTTGCCCTGGTACGGATGGGGATTCGCGCGGCTTCGTCTTGAAGAAGGCTTCGGCCAAGCTGGAGAACGGCGTGACCGATTCGCGTGGTGGGTTGATCACCTTCCCGCAAAATATCTATAATGGTTACATCCAGGGTATCTACCCGGCTTTCACCGTACAAAGCGGTGACCGCTTCCAGAGCATCGTCAATTGCGAGTACGGCGCCACCAATTGTTATGTCACCTTCCGGCTGGATTATAAAATTGGTGACGGCCCGGTCAAGACTTTCTGGGCATTCCGTGAACGCTATGAAGGCTTGTATTACACAGCCGATCTGGATTTGAGTTCTCTGGCCGGACAAAACGTCAAGTTCATTCTGACGGTCCTGGCTTCAGGATACTCGTCCGGTGATCGCGCTCTATGGGTGGCGCCAATGATCTATCGCACCGGCTCTAGTCCGGCGACGGCAACTCCAACAGTCACCGGCACGAGTCCGAGCCCGACTGCCACCCAGCCGACCGCGACTGCTACCCAGCCGACTGCGACGGCTACCACCGTATCGACCAGCAACTGGAATACGTACACGAACAATAACTACAGCTTCCAGTTCAAATTCCCGCCCGGCTCGAACGTCTCGGCCCAATCGAACGGCACGGATCGCATCACGCTGCCGCTGGTCACTTCCGGGACGAACCTGGGAGAGAAATACGTCGACGTCACCGTGGTGGAAGGGGCGAATCCATGCAAGAGCCCGGATGGTGGTGGGACGGCAACCACCTCTGAGAACGTGACCATTAACAGCATTCCATTCCTGAAGGAGACCGGCTCGGATGCTGCCGCAGGCAATATCTACGATTGGGTTGCCTATTCCACGGTCAAGGCGGACGCTAATAACGCCTGCATCAGCATGACCTTTGTCCTGCATTCGACCAACCCGGGTAACTATCAGACCCCGCCGCCCGAGTTTGACAAGCCGAGCGAATCGGCAGTCTTTGATCTGATCATCGACACCTTTGGGTGGATTCAGTAAGTCAGTAAGAGAAAACCGTGAAACGAACAGGGCGACCTTTGAACTGGCCGCCCTGTTTTTTTATTTGTCTCGCCGCCCCTTGGTCACAATGCGGATTGGAGTGCCGATGAAGCCGTATTCTTCGCGGATGCGATTCTCCAGAAAGCGCAGGTAGGAGAAATGCATCAGCTTGGGATCATTAACGTAGATCATGAAAGTTGGCGGGTCCGAGCGGACTTGCGTGCCGTAGAAGATCTTGAGCTGCCTTCCGGAGCGAGTCGGTGCCTGGTGCCGGTCTTGGGCGGATTGCAGGATCTGGTTGATCTTGGAAGTCGTCAAGCGTGCCAGTCGTTCTTCCTGGACCTCCAACCCGAGTGGCAGTACCTGATCCACACGCTGGCCGGTCTTGGCCGAAATGAACAACAGCGGCACGTAATCCATGAAGTTGAGATCCTGGCGAATGCGCTGGGTGTACTCTTCCATGGTGTAGTTGTCTTTGCTGATCGCATCCCACTTGTTGACCAGAACGACGCACGATTTCCAGGCATCCAGAATAAAGCCTGCGATGTGAGCATCCTGGGAGGTGATACCTGTCTCGGCATCGATCATCAGGTAAACCACATCTGCCCGCTCGATGGATTTGAACGAACGCAGCACACTGTACTTTTCAACGCCCGGTGCGATTTTTCCACGCCGGCGGATGCCGGCGGTATCGATCAGAGTGACCAGGATCCCGTCAAATTCGATTTGTGTATCGACCGAGTCGCGTGTTGTACCGGCGATTGGGCTGACGATGGCGCGCTCCTCACCAACCAATTTGTTCAGCAGACTCGACTTGCCTGCGTTGGGCTTGCCGACGATGGCGATTTTGATGCTCTCGTCCTCGGGTTCCTCTTCTAAGACGGGAAAGGCTCTGACCAGTTCGTCCAACAGATCGCCGGTCCCGGTGCCATGTAAAGCAGAGATCGGAAATGGCTCCCCTAATCCCAATTCGTAGAATTCGCCCACCCCCAGCCGGCGCGCAGGGCTATCACATTTATTGACAGCCAGGAAAATCGGGGGCATGAAGGAACCATCGTCCAATTTCTTTTGGTTGCGGCGTAAGATTTCAGCCACTTCCCGGTCGGGCGGCGTCACGCCAGCTTCGCCATCTGTGATGAACAATACGACATCGGCTTCGTTGATGGCAATCTCGGCTTGGGTGCGAATTTCTCGGATGAAGTCCGCTGAGCCGATCGAAAGCGGAGTCCGACCGCCGTGAGTCGGGTCGATCCCACCGGTGTCGATGATGTTGAAGGCAACCCCATTCCATTCGGATTCAGAGAATAACCGGTCGCGGGTTGTGCCGGGTGTGTCGTCTACAATCGCGAGACGTTCTCCCGCCAGACGATTGAACAGGGTGCTTTTCCCAACATTCGGGCGGCCGACTAAGGCGATAACGGGTTTGGGCATATTAAGGGGTGGTTGTGGGGAGCGGCGTGGAAGAAATGGATCCGGAGGAAGTCAGGACAACTTCCAACGTAGCCGGCAGGATCGATTCGACGCTGATATTCGAGACCAGGATCTCGACCTTGGGCGTGAGTTGATGCGTTCCGGCCTCGAGCCCGGTTACATCTACGATCACACGCACATCTTGTGATGAAAGCGCGTCCAGAAGTGGCAGCGGACCGGAAAGGATCACGTCCACTGTTTCGGGTGAGATCTGGGCTGTCAGGTTACTTGGCAGGCCGATAACTTCGACTTTCTTGTTCGATATTGTCAGGCTGCTCTGGATAGGCGAAATGCCTACCTGAACCAGCACGTTTTGTTCGCCAACCACCGAGATGCTCGCAGGTAGACTGAGCGCCAGACGCGTGGTGATATCCTCTTTGGCGCCATCCAGGCTTAGTGGTGCGGTCTCGACCACGCCTGGCAGGGAGTTGACCACCTGCGGGTCAGACGAGTAGAGTGTGACGACTGGCGGGAAGACGGAGATATTGGTCAAACGGTAACCGCTGGCAACCAACCCTTGAACAACCACCTTGACGGCCACGTCTCGATAACCGCCTTGCTGGCTGACCGGAACGGTCACATGTACCGTTTCGGGGTTGATCGTCAGGCCGCTGATCGCAGTATTGTCTTGATCCAGGATTTGGACTGGCATGGATTGATCGATGTCTTCACGCACACCAGCCTGATTGATGACAATCCGCGCGCGGGCGATTTGATTGACGAGTGATTCGGGACCCGAGACGGCTACCTGCTTCGGGTCCAGGGTCACTTCTCCAGCTTTGTATCCGATTGCGGGTTCGCCGGAGATGGCTGGTTCAATGTTGAGCGTGCGCGTAATCAACGGTTCCAGCGACAGATTAACAGATGACGGATTGACCGAGACGATCCGTACCGGACGTTCGGCAACCTGAATTTGCAGGTTGACTGTGTGCTCTCCAGCGCTCAGGCTGGATAAATCCAGTATAGCTCGCACTGCTTTTGGATTGGATGTCAGCTTGTCCCACACCGAACGAGGCGCGCGGAGTGTAACTTCGACCTGTTTTGGATATGAGCCGATGATGACCAGGGATGGGCTCTGCCCGACGATTTCAAGCTGGATTGGGTTTGGGTAGGTGCGCACTTCGTCCGGGTCTTCGGCTGTCACAGCCGAAACCCAGACTGCCATAGCCAGCACAAAAGCCAGGAAAAAGGTACGCAAATTAGAGATGATCCAGCGCAGCATGCTATTCTTCTTTCCGTGGGAAGAAATACGGGAATACGCGCTCGAAGAAATTATTACCGTTCTTATCTTCCGTTCGATAAAAAGCTGTCAGGATGTTTTGCAAACGTTCCGGATCCAGGCGACGGATCATGCGTCCGGCATGTGCAATCGAGATCGAGCCCGTCTCTTCCGAGACAACCACTGCCACCGCATCGCTGGCTTCCGAGATACCCAGTGCGGCACGGTGACGAAGTCCCATTTGCCGTTCGGGAGAGCGAGTCAGGATGCCACTGGCAGAGAGCGGCATAACGCAAGCCGCCGCAATCAAACGGGCATTGCCGATAATGACGGCTCCGTCATGCAAGGGTGTGTTCGGATAAAAGACCTGCAAAAGCAATTCGGGTGTAACCTTAGCGCTCATGCGTACACCAGTTTCGACATACTCGTCCAATCCATCCAAACGCTGCATGATGATCAGCGCTCCGTGTTGCCTGGCGGACAGGCGCGCGCAGGCGCCTACCACCGACTGGATGGTTTCTTCAATTTCAAGGTGTGAAAGCTGTCCTCCAACCGTGAAGATCGATCCAGCTCGGCCGATACGCTCCAACGTGCGCCGGATTTCCGGTGCAAAGATGACCGGGATAGCAAAGAGCAAGGCCGGTAGGGTGGTGCGTACCAGCCAGGAGAAGGCTGGTAAGTTGACCAGGCTGGTCAGCATGGCGATCAATACTACCAAGAAGATTATGCCGCGCAGCAAGACAATCGCTTGCGTGTCTCGCAGCATATACAGTAAGCCAAAGAAAATCAATGCAACCAGCAGAATGTCGATGACACTCAGCCAGTTCAGTCGTTGAAAGATAAAAAAGAGGTCGTTGAGTAATTCAGTCACAGAAATTCTAGGCAATCAGGATTGGGATTTGTGGCCAGGAACGCTAAGTAAGGACCCTCATTACCCGGCAGCAATTACCTGATTTATATCGGACGCAGGATACGGTCTTGTCTGAGTTGTTTGAAGATCAGAGTCGTATTTTCCGGCTGCGACTCGCTTGCTGCATCTTGCCAGGCCTGTATGCCCAGGCTATCCGGGGTCCGTTTTTCGTATCCAAGGCGCTTCCAGATATCCTCGTGTACGGCCAGTTCTGGCGGCAGAAATACGAGCGAAGCTTCACACTGCAAATCCTGCGAGGCACGTTCGAGTTCGGAGACCAGGGTATCCAGCGCCGGTTCAAGCAATATTTCAGGCGAGATGTAAAGGTCCGTTGTGCGGGCGACCAGGTTCTCCACTTGCCAGGCGGCCAGACCAACGAATTGGTTATTCATTTGCAGCAGCAGATAGGCATTTTCGCCGAACGCCTCCATGACATCGTCTTTGGTCATGTTTTTTCGGCCCTGGCTCAGGCTGGTCACCAAATCTGCGATCACGTCCGAATTGCGCGGTCGGCCGCGTTGCACAGCAAATTCGCCGGTTTTAGCTGTCTTGATCATCACCGGACCGGTATCGCCGATTGGGGAGATTTGTTTCCAGGCTGTTGTTACCTGCTTCCACAAGTCGTCATAGGTGCCGTTGTTTTTGATGACTACATCTGCCGCTAAATTCTTGTCTTGTTGGGAATTCTGCGCGTGAATGCGCTGCAGGGCTTCTTTACGCCTCAGGTTTCGTTTACGCATCAGCCGTTCGATGCGAACATCTTCGGGGGCATCGGTTACCCAGATCGTGTCACAAGCCTCGTGCAGCGACCCCTCCAGAAGTTTAATAGCTTCGATGACGATGATCGGATGGCTGGAACGTTTGATTAAAATATCCACCGCCTGGCCAACCAAGGGATGGATGATCGCTTCCAGCTGCATCAATGCATTGGGGTTGTTGAAGACCAAATCGCCTAATTTGGCACGATCAATTTCCTCATCCTTCTCCACGATCCATCTTCCAAATGTATCAACCACAGATTGATAACCAGGTGCACCCTTGGAGATGGCGCGATGTGCCAAAGCGTCGGCATCTATGCTATAAGCGCCGAGATGCTCCAGCATACGGCGGACAACACTCTTCCCTGTGGCAATATTGCCAGTGAGACCGATAACGAATTTCCCGGGCCAGTTACTCACTGCTGCTCCTTGTGTGGATGACTTGGGGTCGTTTCAAAAACCCCTCTCATTTTACCAGAATGTAAACGATAACGACTTACACTGAGCTTACGCTTCGGTAAGTCTCAGTGATGGAATACGTAAATGGATGCCGCCGACGGCCAGCGCGCAAATTCCCCCGGAAACCAGCGCGGTCACTGGTAAGCCCCAGGCCTGGACCATGCTTCCGATCAACAGGCTACCAAAGGTTGAAGCGCCCTGCAATGCCCACAGGTAAGTACTAAATACCCGTCCACGCAAACCGTTGGGAGCTTGTAATTGGATCAATGTGTTCATGGTTGTTAATTGTGTGACAGCGCCCCAGCCCATGATTGCGATCAGGAGCAAGATGGGTATCAGGGAGCGCGGAAAAGCCAGTACGATCATACCGGTGATAAAGGCGTACTGGCCGAAAGTCAACAAAAAGCCCTTGCGGCGGTATGAGCTATTGGCAGAGAGAGTGACTGCAGCGATCAGGGCTCCGACACCCTGAGCAGTATACAGGGCACTATTGCGGGCGGCCACGATGGCTTCCGTATCGCCAATTTGGTAGAGCACATCCTTGGCCAGGACGGGGATTTGCTGGACAATCGGGTAAGCGAATAAGCCAAACAGCCCGGCAAATACGATCAACCAGGCGACCAGAGGCGTTTTAAGGATATAGCTTTGCCCCTCTTTTAATTCATCCACCAGGTTGCGGCGTTCGGTTGGACTTGCGGCTTTGTATTGGGTGCGCACGAAAAGCAGGCCGATGATAACGAACAGGTAACTCAAACCGTTGGCCAGGAATGCCCAGCCCTCACCTTGTTCGCGGATCAGGATCAGGAACGGGGCCACCAGGGATGGACCGATCACGCGTGCCGCGTTAAAGATGGTGGATTGCAGTGCGATGGCGTTGGGCAATGCCTCGCGCCCGACCAATTCGATCAACATGGCCTGTCGAGCAGTAATCTCGATTGCGCTGGCTGTGCCCAGGATAAAAGCCAGGAGAACAATGTGCCAGATTTGGATGACGCCGGTCAGGGTTAAAAACGACATGGCCAGGGCTTGAAACATCATCACGGCCTGTAAGACAATCACTGTTTTTCGCTTGTCCAAGTGTTCGACGATCACACCGCCCGGCAATGCCAGCAACAGGGTCGGTAGGGTGCTGGCAAAGCCAATCAAACCCAGGTCAAAGGGTCGCCCGCTGAGACGGTATGCCAGCAGCGGTTGGGTGGTGTTTTGCATCCAGGTGCCGATCAGGGAGAGGAATTGCCCTGACCAGAAAATGGCAAAATCACGCGATGACAGTGCCGGGAAGCGGTTGGTAATAATGGATTGCAATCTAAGCATTGAGAGAGGATTTCGACGTTTGCGTTATGAAAGCAGAGTTGCCAGGGAATGCAGCCACAATTCAACCCGTCAGAATCGTTTATCTAGTTCTGGTTAAGAAGATGGAACTACGCATTCTGGCCGGTCGTGGGATGGATTGTTGACCAGTGTTGATACCGGGTGAGCGATCATCTCCTCGGGTGATAAAGGTTTGAGTAGCGGTTGCAGGTTTTCAGGCGATTGAGCCGCCGGGTCCAGCCATTGCGCGTAAGCACTGGGTGGTAAGATCACCGGCATGCGGTTATGCAAACTCGCCATCAGTTCGTTTGGACGGGTGGTGATGATGGTGCCGGATTTGATTTGCGAGCCGTCCGGCGAATGCCACTCATCCCACAGTCCCGCAAAGGCGAATGGGCGGCGATTTTTTAGATGGATGTAGTAGGGCGTTTTGGTCTTGGTACCCGGCTGGGATTTCCACTCGTAAAACCCATCGGCCAGGATCAGGCAACGATGATATTTGAAGCTGCCGCGGAAGGATGGTTTTTCTGCCAGCGTTTCGGCGCGAGCGTTGATCAGGCGATTCCCGATCGACGGGTCTTTTGCCCAGGTGGGGATCAGCCCCCAGATGAAAAAATCGGCACTATGCTTGCCGTCGTTGGGGATAGCCAGAATGGGCTGGGTCGGAGCGATGTTGAAACGCGGTGCGAATCCGGCTGGAAAGATATAATCTGAAAATGCATCTTGCAGATCGGCTGGGTCGACGGTTAGGGTAAAACGTCCACACATGAGGGCCTCCAGTATCGCCGGGCGCGACCGGAATCGCAATCATTTAACAACCCGGTCTTCTGCGCGGTGAAGCTATCTTTTTAGTTTGCGGTAATCGCCATCGCGTACGGTGAGGCCAATTGTGTCCAGGTGTTCGAGCAACGCCAGCATATATTTGCGGCTCGAGTCGAACAGGTCCCGCGCGTCAGCCACGCTGATTTGGCCTCGCTCTGTAATGAATCCACGTATTTTGTCCACCATCTGATCGAGATCCTGTTTGCGAAAAACCACTTCAGGCGAAACAGCTTTCAGTTCTCCCAGATCGATCAAGGCGTTGACGATTTCCTCACCAACTTCAGCCTGGCACTCCTTGGTGGATGGTGGGCTGAAGGGGGATTGCGCGAAGCGCCGCATCAGAGTCTGGACCTTGACTTGCTGGGCGTTATCGAAATCGATTCGATGCCCGGGTCTTGACACTGCGCTGCCGGTCTCTTCCAGTTCGTCAGCTGCAACCAGCCGTTTGATCAGCGCGTTAAAGACGCGCGGCGTGAGTTTTAGGCGACTCTTGAGTTCTTCGCGCGGGAGGCCGCGCCGCAAGGGAAAGTTTTTATGATAAGCGTCGACGATTTGTATAATCTTTTCGTGAATGCTTTTCCAATGGGGCAAAGGGATGACCAATCCATCGCTGGCAATCACCGGTTTGCCGTCTTCCAGAACCAGCAGACGACCCGAATCCAATAAATCTTTTAGCGCGGTTTCGGCTATCCCTGCTTCCAGGCGTGAACGACTGACCACTGCTTTGATCGGCGCCGTACTAAGCGCTAGCGCAGCCTCGAAAAGCACTTCTTCAGGGGTGCCTTCTGACAGGGCTGCCAGCTTATCCAATACCGCCTGATCGAAGCGTTTATGGCGACCCTGCGGTTGGTGATCGATGACCACGCCGCCTCCGAGCGTCTCCGATGGTGAGGGGCGGCGCAGGATGTAATGGTCGCCGCGCACAGCTACAACCGGGTCGCGCAGTTCGAGTTGAAGCCAGGCTTCCTGTCCCGGCTCCAGGACTTCCGTCCCCAGCAGGCGGGCGTTTGCCATCACCTCGCTGGCACCGATGAAGAGTTTGACCTCGCTGGCATGTTGCAAAGGGGCGCTGGCGTCGGCCAGCATGCGAAAATGCACGTCCAATCGACGGGTTGCCTGATACTGGCCGGGGCGAACGACCACTTCACCGCGATGAATTGCCTCGACCGCCACCCCGGAGATGTTGACGGCTGTGCGACTGCCGGGCAGGGCGACCTGCTCTTTCTTCCTGTGAGTCTGCAGGCCGCGCACACGCCCTTTATGCCCGGAAGGTAGGATGACCACCTCGTCTCCAATGGGAAGTTGTCCATCGGTCAATGTGCCGGTCACAACAGTGCCAAATCCGGCCATGCTGAAGACACGGTCAATTGGCAAGCGTGGACGTCCCAGGTCAAGACGAGCGGGGCTTGTTTTTAAGGTTTCAACGAGAATTGCTAACAATTCATCAAGCCCCGCTTTGGTTCTGGAGGATACGCGCACACAAGGTGCATCCGCCAGGATTGTTCCCGATACTGCAGTTCGGATATCGGATTCGACCAGGTCCAGCCAGCCCTGATCCTCTACCAGATCAATTTTGGTTATTACGATGATACCGGCCGGGATTTGTAAGAGATCGAGAATGGCCAGGTGTTCTCTGGTCTGCGGCATGACCCCCTCATCCGCAGCGATGACCAGCAATGCAGCGTCGATACCGCCGATACCGGCCAGCATATTCTCGATGAAATCACGATGACCGGGCACGTCCACGATGCCAACCTCTTCGCCGTCTGGCAATACCAGCCAGCCAAATCCGAGGTCGATAGTCATTTCACGCTCCTGCTCCTCTTTCAGACGGTCCGGGTGGACGCCGGTGAGTGCAGCGATCAGCGTGGATTTTCCGTGGTCAACGTGACCGGCCGTGCCGATGACGCGCATCGTTTACCTCGAAGTTTTGCGTGCGTGCCCCATAATGCGCTCGTAAGCGGTCAACCATTCGTGAGCCCAGTTCATCAATTCTTGTAATTGCTGTTCGGTTGAGTCGGTGGTCTGGTGGAGTTGGTCCTGTAAGGTCTGCATAGAATCGTCAACGGTGGTGGCGCGCCCATCCAGTTTGTCCATGTCTTTACGGATGTCTCGCAGCGTCTCTTCCTGGGAAAGGTTGAAACCGGTCCAGCGTTTCTGGTCATCGGCTTTAAAGGTGATCCATTCCTGGCGCAGTCGCTCCTCGGCCAAGCGCTGCATCTCGGTAATCTCATTGATGCGCCGCTCCAGCTTTTGGTTAAGATCGACATAGGTTTCCTGGGCGCGATTTGCAGCACGGATCGATTCGTCCAAATCGATGATTTGAGAATCCAATCCTTGAGATTGTTTTTTGAACTCATCCAGTTTATCGAGCCATTCTTTGTAGACGTGGTCACGGTCTACCTGCGCTCGTGATTGTTGTTCGATAAATGATGCTTGGGCGGCTTTACGTTCTGATTCTGCTGCCAGGAGTTCAGTGATGCGACTTTCTGTATTACCCATCGCATCGCTGTTGATTTGCATTTTGTCGCGATGTTCGTCCAGGCGCTTGCGCAAGGCAGCCAGTTCGCCCTGCAGGTCAGCCATACGTTTGACATCCTGCCGGCGAGTTTCCTCGGCCATCTTCTGGGCACGCAGCACTTCATCATTGTTTTGAACGACATCCTCTATCTTGTTTTTGAGTTCGTTGATAGCCTGGTTCAAACGGGTTTCTTCAGCGATGCGTGCCTGGATGCGTTTGATAACATCCAGCTCCTCGATTGAGCTTTGAACTGTTGTCAGCTGGCGGCGGATACCTTCAAGATCTGTCTGGTGCGTTTTACTCACCTCACGCTCACGACGCTCGTATTTTTTTTCAATATCTTCAATGGCTTTATTAAAATCGGCGCGTTGTTTGGCAAGCATTTCATCGAATTGATTCAGACGGCTGACAGTTGCCGAGAATTGTGAAACATCAGAGCTTAATTGTTTGATCTGCTTGGAAACTGCGTCGAGGCTACCCTCCAGCGAGGTGATCCGTCCTTGCAGAGACTCAAACGACGCTTTATCTTTGCGATGTTCAGCGTCCAGAAATTCCAGTTGTTTAACGATTTGTTCGAATTCCATGAATCCCTCCGGAAAGTGGAGTTGAATGATTGCCCTGTGATTATAGCACGAGCGTTTAGTGCCCTAAATGCTCGTAAGCCAGGGGAAGATTTGCGATGATAGGATAAATGATTTGGGGGAACAAGCCTAAAAGAAACAAAACCCCGATGCCCAGACCAAGCAACATGCGTTGCTGCCAGCTTTCTCGAGTTTGCCATTGCGTCCCGGTTGGGGCCATGACCAGGACGGCCAGAGTGCGGATCGCTCCAGCCAGCAGACCAAGTATTCCGATCCCGAACCAAAATGCTACGCCTAGTGATTGTTCTGACAACCCTTCCCACAGCACCAATCTTACCGGGAAGCCTGCCAGCAGCGGAATCCCAACTGCTGAAAGGTTTGCAAGTACGATGCCGGCCGAGGCAAACGGGAAGAGTCGCGCCATACCTTGTACAGTGTTGAAACGCACTGGCTCCAGCGTATGTTGAAATACCGAAAGTGAGAGTGTCCAAATACCCAAGCCAAGCGCGTGAGGGACCAGTAGCAAGAAAAAAACGGGGATACTGTTTTGCCCACCCAAACTGACGGCCAGCAGCGACATTCCGGTCTGCGCTACCACTGCATAACCCATTAAGCGTCCCAGATGACGTTCGAAGGCCGCCCCAAGTCCGCCTGTGACCAGCATCAGCAGCCCGGTGACCTGGAGCGCTTGCACCAGTCTGGGGGATTCGCGCAAGAAAGTGTAATGGTCAAGGAAGCCAAGCCCGAACAACTCCACGGTCAGGGGCAACAGCCATAGGATAAAACCGAGAGCATACGAAGATGTTTCTTCTGCCAGCAATAAGATCCAGGTATAAAGTGGAAAGATTGCCAGAAGGAAAGCGAACCCCAATCCCAATAAAATTGCAATTTGGGCTACCAGTGCAATGTCAGCCGGGCTGGCTTCCACTCCCGCCAACAACCATCCAGCAAACAGGATGAATGGCATGGCCAGGGTTTGGTAAATAAGGAAACGTACCACGCCGCGTCCGGATTTTTTATTCGGGGGACTGAGCAATGGGACAGCCAGCAGCGCGGCAATCTCGATTAACAGGGCTGCGTAAAGGAACGGTTGAACAGCTACTGAAGCTACCAGCAAGGCGAGAATGGCGAGTCCGACCGGAATAAGTCGACGGGCAACTCCGGCTGCTTCTGCTCCAAAAAACCAAAATGCTGCCAATCCATACGTGATGGTCAACAGTGGCTGCTCGCCGGAATTAAGTACGATGCGGCGTCCAAGAATTTGCAGGGATGGCGCAATTTTTAGTGAGAGCGGACCAATGGCCAGGGCAGTATCAATCGGAATGAGCAGGGAAATTCCAGCCAGCAGCAGCGTGGTAGCACCACCTAAAATCACAATAACCCGCCCGCGGCGGAACAGGCTGGTTAGGGCTGCCAGGATGAGCGGAACAATAATCCAGATAACCGGGGCGTTCATAAACTTTCCTCGGTCTTAGGCTCAGGTCCCGCAGTCAAAAGATATGAGCCAACTAACGCCAGCCCCAGGTTGATCCCTGCCAGGAGGGCTGCGACCAACACCGAACCTTCCAGGGCAGCATAAATGATCTCGAAACCCGAAAGCACCGTCAATAGTCCCAGAATGACCCGTAATGGCCGAATGGTGATGCCAAGGTGCAACAATCCCATCCCGAACAAAATCAAACCTCCAAAGACAGCCGGCAATCCAATTCCAGGTAATACATTATTGACGCGCGGGGTTGCTGAGATAACCACCAACAGAACCAGAGCAGCAGCTAATAATCGGAACAATCGCGCTTGCGGCCAGGCTTCCTCATCGTCGTTGGAATCCTTGGCGAGGCCGATACGGGTGATGTTGAGTGCTGAGCCTGCCATCCACCCGGTGACCAATTTAACTGCAGCCATCGCCAACGGCCAATGCAACCGCACCAGCCAGAACATTCCCAAATATTGGACCGCCAGCAGTCCCAGGCTCCAGCGCCAGTCGCGGCTGATCAGCAGCCCGACCGAAGTAACCACGAGAACGACGGCTGCCGTCCAGGAAATGATCTCAATCAACATTTAACGCCCTCCCTGAGAGAGTAATGAGATAAAAATTGCCAGGAAGAGCAGAGTCCACAATACACCGCCATCACCTTCAAGTGTGCCAATGATCGCATTGCTCAGGCGACCGGCAGTTTGATAAAGACCCCACAGACCGCGATAAACCCAGTCCAGCCAGGAGGTGGTTCCCGGACGAACCCAGTGGGCGCGAATTGGATTGAGCAAACGGATGCGCTGGCTGAGCCACACCAGTCCGGCGGTCAACGATATAACGATCAAGCCAGCCCACCAGGAACCAATCGTAAACGCACCATCCCAGCCCCAAAATCCGAGCACGATTTGCAGTAGAAGAAGTGCACCAATTCCCAAAATATAGAGGACCTGGGTCCAGGATTCGAGCGCTTCGAAGGATGTATCCGCAGGTCGCAGAGCATGGCGGATAAATCCGGCAATGAGAAGCGCATGAGCGATCAGGAAGAATGGCCAGAAAAGCACGAACATACCGCTTCCACCTTGCCATCCGCTGGCTGTCAGTGAGAAAGGTAATGCCGATAAGCTAAAAACCGAGAAAAGCAGGGCACGTTTGACCCATACCTGTTGCGTGGACGAAAGAAACAGCACACCACCGGCCAGGATCAGCGCGGCTCCCCAGGCTACGCTTCCCGCCGGGTTCCCGCTCAAGGAGGCGGCTACAGCCAAGGCAGCCATCCCGATCAACCAAAACGGACGGCCGTTCAATTCTTCGGGAGCTCGCAACCACATCCAACCGCCAAACAAAGCGGCTAACACGGCCAAGACCAGTAAAAGCGGGGTAAATGGGGAAGTCACGCTGCTGGCAGGCATGCGAGCCAGTAAAATCAGGCTGGAGGCGGCCGAGATCAAGCGGAGCATGGTACCAAATCCGCGGCGCAGGTTTGATTCACGCGCATATGGCAGGTGTAATGGGAACACACCCAGGCGAAGCCCGGCTGCGATGGGCAGGAACAAACCGGCTTGTGAAGAAATGGTCTGGAAGTTCATCGGCTGTCCGCCTGCCATGCTGATCATATTGGCCCACAACAGCACACCCACGCCACCCAGGCGGGTAGAGAACGAAATTACCACGCTTTCGCTGGATTTCGGGTTATTAACCGACCGCAACTGGCTGAATAATTCAGCCAAGTCGATTGCCAGCCAGACGAGTGCCAATGTTAGTGGATTGTCGGCCAGCACGGCAAGCAGCCCGAATCCGGTCAGTGTCAGGATGGAAGCCCAAGCATACGAATTGGGGAATCCGGGACGGGCGGCTGAGGTTAAGATGACGGCTAAGGCCAGGGTCGTTAGCGCGAGTGCATATGGCCAGGACAGGCCGTCCGCTAAGAATGCAGGAGCATCGGTAAAAAGGGTTTCAGGTTGCCAGCCGGGAAGGAAGAACAACAATGGCATGCGAATCTGCCAGAGCAAGACGCCCAGCCAGGTAACCAGCGCCCCACCAATCGCTAAAAGCCACGCGAATCGGAAATCTGGTCGCATGAGGCGTAGAACGACCAACCCCAGCGCAGTCAGGAATAAAATCAGAACAGTAAAAAGGATGTACATGGCAGTTTTGTGATACGCTATTTTATCAGGTTTGTGAAATGGAAGCCTGCTGCTTTTTTGTTGTACAATCAAGCTCGTGAGCAACGACCGTTTAAAACGATACGTCATTCTCTTTTGGGGACTTTCCGTTGTCCTGCTGGTTGTTCTGATCGCAACCGGTACGCTTGCGCGTCTGTCCCGAATGAGCTTGCCTTCCGCCTTTGCAGCCCAACAAAACCTCTCTGGGCTGGAGTCGACCTCGACACCATTTCAACCAGGTGGCAACCTAATCGGCACGGACAACAATTTGAGTTTGCCGACCTCAACCGCGCTTGGGGGTATTACTCCAACACCAGGCATCATTGTCGAGCAACCCTTTGGAGGCTATGCGACCGACACGCCGCCGGCCCAGGTCCGCATCTATGGTGTAGCCCCAAACAGCCTTCCGTCTGACATCGATCCTCTGACCGGTCTGCGCCCGGACAACCCGGATCTGCTTGACCGTCGTCCGATTGCGATCAAGATCACCCTGTTCCCACGCTACTCGCGTGAGTGGATGTCTGGCCTTTCGATGGCTGATGTCGCCTACGAATATTATATTGAAGACGGCTTGACGCGTTACATCGCGCTATTCTACGGGAAAAATCCTGATCGGGTCGGCGGTGTGCGCTCGGGACGTTACTTTGATGAGCACATCATGCGCATGTATCATTCCTACCTGGTCTTTGCCAATGCCGACGAGCGCGTGGAAAATTACTTGCTGGATAGTGACCTGTTGCACTTCCTGGTGGTGTCACGTCCCGACAATTGCCCACCGATGTGTCGCGACAAATCCATTCAAGATTACAATAATTTTTTCTTCGATGCAGTATATTTTCAGGATTGGCTTGTCAAAAGAGGCAAGGATAACAGCCGTCAAGACCTAAGACCCACATTGTTTTCGCAGTTGCCGCCGGTCCCGAACGATACTGCTACGCGGATTTATACGCGTTATTCCTCTTACAGTTATAACTATTGGGATTATGACCCGCAGACGAACACATACTTGCGCTTTCAGGAGACCCACGACACGCTGGACGGCCGTTCGCAGGAATATGCCCCTCTGTTCGATCACCTGACCAATCAGCAGATTACTGCGGACAACGTAGTCATGCTTTACGTGCAGCACCGCTTTGCCAACCATTTCGATGAAGAAGATCAGGTCTACCACATCGATTTGTTGGGATCTGGTAAAGCCTATGTCTTCCGCGATGGCGTGGTTATCCCGGCCAATTGGTGGCGGGTGGGCATGGACCAGCCGCTGGTCCTGACCGATCCGGTTGGAAATCCACTGCCGCTGCATACCGGTCAGACCTTCTACGAAGTGATTGGCGATACTTCCACTTCAAACCAGGTCGGCGACGAGTGGTATTTTCAGTGGAAAATCCCCTAGTAGTACAATTGGAATATCTTATTGGTAAGGAGTCAAAATGACCGATAACGAATTCCGTGTCGAAAAAGATTCGCTCGGCGAGCTCAAGGTCCCGGCTGAGGCGCTCTATGGCGCCCAGACGCAGCGCGCTGTGCAAAATTTTCCCATATCCGGGCTGCGCCCCTGGCGGGCTTTCATCTGGTCGATGGCGACCATCAAACGCGCGGCAGCTGAAGTCAATTATGAGTTAGGTCTGTTCAACGATCGCGAAGCAGGCGGTAGGGTTTTCACCGCCGATCAAATCAAAGACGCCATCGTGCAATCTGCCCAGGAAGTGATCGACGGGAAATGGGATGACCAGTTTGTGGTCGATCCATTTCAGGCCGGGGCGGGCACCAGCCACAATATGAATACCAACGAGGTGATCGCGAATCGCGCCACGCTTCTGCTGGGTGGCCGTTGTGGTGATTATTACGTCCACCCGAATGATCACGTCAACATGGCGCAATCGACCAACGATACCATTCCGACAGCCATCCGCTTGGGGGCTTTGTGGCGCCTGGACGAGTTGCTCTCGGCTCTCAAAGATTTGCAATCTGCACTGGAAGTCAAGGCGCAGGAGTTTGACTCGATCGTCAAGTCCGGGCGCACACACCTGCAGGATGCCGTCCCCATCCGCCTGGGGCAGGAGTTTGGCGCCTACGCCAAAGCTATCGAGCGGGAGTCGGAACGCATCCGGCGCTCGGCTGAGGGGCTGCGGCGACTGGGGATCGGCGGGACTGCTGTCGGCTCCGGTCTGAACGCCCATCCTGAATACCATCAACGCATGGTGGCCAAGCTGTCCGAACTAACCGGGCTTACGCTTTACAAATCCGATAACCTGTTCGAGTCGATGCAATCGCAAGCCGATGCAGCCGATTTCTCGGCTTCGATCCGCACCCTGGCCATTACCCTGACGCGCATCGCTAACGATTTGCGGCTTCTCTCGTCCGGCCCGTCGACCGGTTTGGACGAAATCAACCTGCCGGTTGTCCAGCCGGGGTCGAGCATCATGCCCGGCAAGGTCAATCCGGTGTTGGCCGAGATGCTCAACCAGGCCATGTTCCACGTGCAGGGGAACGATCATGCCCTCGCGCTGGCAGCTCAGGCCGGACAGTTGGAATTGAACGTGATGATGCCGATCATTGCCCACAACTTGTTCGAGATGATGCAAGTCACGATTGGGGCGCTAAGGGCATTTACCGAAAAGGCTGTCATCGGCATAACTGCCAACCGTGACAAAGCCGAGGGTTGGCTGGCCAGAAACGCCATCGTGGTGACCGCGCTCAATCCGGTCATTGGCTACAGCCAGGGTGCAAAATTGGTCAAGGAGGCTTTGGCGACGGATCGCACCATCCGTGAGGTGGCAGTCGAAAAAGCGAAAGCAGGAGAACTAAAACATCGCGATGAGAACCGACCGGTCAATGTGGTTGAAGTCGAGGAAGCGCTTTCAGACTTGCGCAAATTGACCGAGGGCGGGATCGCTGGCAGTTAAAGGAAAGGCCACTTTTTGAAATACACATAGTCCTTAGAGTTTTATATAATATCTCTGTGGGCTTTGTTCCTTGCACGGCGGAATAGGAGAATGTGATGACTTTCGATCCGACCTTCTTGAGTAACTTTCTGCTGGTACTGACCGGGTTTGGCGGGGCCTTCCTGGCAGCCTTGTGGATCAGCCTGGTGATCTGGACCTTCCGCGATATCCGCAACCGTGCCCGGGACCCGTTGGTGCGCATCCTGTCGGTGCTGCTGGTGGGAGTGCTCAATCTGCCGGGCGTGCTGGTCTACTTGATCCTGCGTCCGCCCCACACACTGGAGGAAGAATTCCAGAAGACGCTTGAAGAGGAAGCGCTCCTACAAGCACTGGAAGAAATGTCGGTCTGTCCTGGCTGCGAACGGCGCATCAAGGATGATTGGCAGATTTGTCCCAACTGCCATACCAAACTCAAGAAGGCTTGTCATCATTGCGGCAAGCTGATGGAACTTCCGTGGAATATCTGCCCGTATTGCGGCACGCCTGCACCGGGCATGCGGCGGGAGGGCATGAGTTTCGACGATGCCTTAAGGGGCCTGCAGGTTGATGATAATCCTACGGAAGACCAGGATATGTGAGCCTCCCACCAAGAGTCGGTCTCTTGAGAAAAAACGCACTACCTTTTTGGGGCCTGGTCCTATTCCTTAGCCTGCTGGCGCTCACGCTCCTGCTCCTGAACGTCCCGGCGGGCTTTCCGCAGCCGCAATTCTGGTCGCCGCGCCCCAATCATTCGGTTGAAGTCTCGACCTTATATCGACAGTCGCTGTCCCTGCCGGAGATTCCCTTCCGGCAGAATGCATTTCATACGCTGCATTTATTGTTGTTGGTGGTTGCCTTTGTTGCCTACCTCGGTGCCATAAAGAATATCAGCGCAAAATTACCCTGGCGGCTGGTTTTAGCCGTCACAGCTTTGATACTGGTGGCCCTGGTGTTCCTGCCGCCGCTGTACGCCACCGACGTGTTTTACTACGCCATCTCCGGCCAGATCAGTGGTGGGTTGCATGCCAATCCCTATTTACAGCCCCCGGCCAGTTTTCCGAACAGCCCCTTGCTTCCCTTCAATTACTGGGTCGATATCACGACCCCTTACGGACCAGCCTGGACCTTAATCGCTGCTGCGGTGGCATGGATGACTCACGCCGACCCGTTCTGGACCACGGTTCTTTTCAAGACCCTGGGAGCGGTGGCCGTGCTGGGTGGAGCTTTCTTTATCTACACCATTTTAAAGAACACCCGCCCGCAGGCAGCTGCAAAAGGGACGCTGCTCTTCCTGTGGAATCCGGTCGTGCTGCTGGAAGGAATTGGCAATGCCCACAATGACATCCTGATTGCAGCGCTGGTCCTGGTTGCAGCCTGGATGCTGGTGAGCCGGAAACGGGTGCTGGGTTTTATCGCGCTCATCCTGGCAACCTGGGTTAAATATCTGACAGTTCCATTGGCTGCCTTTGATTTGCTGGTCCGATTGCGTTCCCGTCGTTGGAAGGAATTTGCCATCCTGCTTGTTTTGGGAGCGATCCTGACCCTGCTGCTCTGGCTGCCATTTTGGATTGGTCTTGGAACCCTGTCCAGCCTGGCTGCGGAATCTACACGCGGGTTATCGGGACCGATCCCGTTTACATTGGCCCTGCTCAGTCGTTTTTTACCTTTCTTACAGCCAGCCCTGCCTGCTTTAGCCTTGACGCTGACGATTGTGGCACTGTTTGCTGCTGCCTTTTGGGGCATCAAGCACCTCTGGGGCATGTGGCGTGCAGGACCGGCTTACTCCCCGCTGGCTGAGGTGACGGCCTGGGGAACGATCGCTGCGCTGATCCCGTTGTTGTTACCACGTGCGCATCCCTGGTTCCTTTTACCGGCTTTGGGGCTGCTGGCGGTTGTCTGGCCGCAGGTGCCACGGCGCACGCTGGCGGTCTATGTGTTGGCGGGACTGTGGTTCCTGATTCGCGCCGGGACGTGGTAAGCTCGTTATCAAGGAAAATATAATGAAAATTTCATCCATCACCCTGACCCAGCTCTCGATGCCGCTGGTTGCGCCGTTCGAGACTTCCTTTGGGCGCGAGATCGAACGCGAGTGCATTCTTATCACTCTTCGTGCCGAAGGGATTACCGCTTACGGCGAGTGCGTCGCGGATCGTGATCCGGGCTACTGCTACGAGACCAGCGGTACGGCCTGGCACATTCTCAAGGATTTCATCGCCCCATTGATCCTGGGGCAGGATCTGGACGACGCGCAGGATTACCAGGTGCGCGTCTCTGGCATTCGTGGGCACCAGTTGGCCAAGGCGGGGGTCGAGATGGCGCTTTGGGATCTGCTCGGCAAGCGAGACGGGAAATCCCTGCGTCAATTGTTGGGCGGAGAGCGGGATCGAGTCGACGTGGGTGTCTCGGTCGGGCTGCAGGAGTCAGTTCCGGATTTAATCCGCACCGTCGAGGATTATCTCGAGGATGGCTACCGCCGGGTCAAGCTCAAGATCAAACCGGGCCGGGATGTGGGCGATACCTCCGCCGTACGGCAGGCGTATCCCGACCTTAAGCTGCAGGTGGACGCCAACTCGGCTTACACGCTGGAGAGCGCCCAGGCGCTCCAGCCGCTGGACGACCTGGACCTGCTGTTGATCGAGCAGCCGCTCTTCGAAGACGACATTTGGGAGCATCACAAGCTGCAGGAGCAGTTCCGCACGCCGCTGTGCCTGGACGAGAGCATCATCTCGCCGCGCCACGCCCGTTACGCGCTCGAAATGCGGGCTTGCCGCATCATCAACATCAAGGCTGGGCGCGTGGGCGGTTTGAGCCAGGCGGTCGAAATCCACGACCTGTGCCGGGCGCAGGACCTGCCGGTCTGGTGCGGCGGCATGCTCGAGACGGGGGTCGGGCGCGCATCCAACCTGGCGCTGGCCGCCCTGCCCGGGTTCGTGTTACCGGGCGACATCTCCGCCTCGGCGCGCTATTACACGCGCGACATCACCCGCGAACGCTTCACACTCAACCCGGATAGTACTATTGACGTCCCTTCCGCGCCCGGGTTGGGGATTACAATTGACCAGGATGCTGTCAGGGATTTTTCCCTGGCGGAAATCACACTCGAACCAGATTAACCTGATCGCACCAGAGGGTTACCTGCCTAAGGCAACCCCATCCTAATATTTGGGGCTCACCAAAATGCGTAAAACAACTTTCGTCTTTTTAATTGGTATGATGCTATTGACCGCCTGCGGATCTTCGGTTCAAGCCGGACCCGGTCCTGGGCTGGCTGCTGCGGGCACTCCCACACCCTTCCAGCCGCAACTCGCCACCCCGGCGACGCCCATACCGGTATCGTCGCTGTGGCTGGCTCCATCCGTGCCGAATCTCCTGCGGGACCAGGTTGCAGCCTGGGGTATGCCTTTTGATTCGAATCCGGATCAGGCTGAGCTGCATCTGGACCTGGCGGCCTCCGGGGGCAACCTGCTTTCGACCACCTGGGTTTACGCGCTGGTGGCGGCTTTTCCAACCCTGACCGACGGCGTCAGTAGCGACGAATTGCGAGCTGCCTGGAGCGGTGATCCACACGGGGACTTCAGCGGCCATAGGTTGATCGTGAGCCAGTCCACGCTTGCGGCCTTTTCCGCGTTGTGGGGCCAGCCGGATTCCAACTCGGTCAGCATGACAGGTGGGGACTGGGTTGATGCGCTGTGGTCCGACCGTTCGTTGTGGGCCATCGTCCCCTTCGAAGATATCCAACCCAAACTGAAAGTATTGACCGTTGATGGGCAAGCGCCCATCCGTAAGGATTTCGACCTGGCCTCCTATCCGCTCAGGGCCAGCTTTGCCTGCACGGGTCAGGATTGTGCTGCTCCCGGTTTGGCACTGCCTGCCTCCAATTACGATCCTTCAAAATTGGCAACGGTGGTCATGACCGGCGTGACTGCGCTGGTGCGCGCCACAGCCTACAAGATGGAACAAAAAGGCGTGACCTACCCCGGGCAGGCCATCCGCGACTGGTTGCAGGGAGCCGACATCGCCCACATCAGCAACGAGATCCCCTTCGCAGTCGGTTGTCCCTATCCCGACCCCAACCAGGGGCGTCTGATCTTTTGCTCCGATCCAAAATACATCGATTTGCTGGACTACGTTGGCGCGGATGTGATCGAATTGACCGGCAATCATTTCGAAGATTGGGGCCCGGAGGCCACGCGCTTGACCGTGCAGATGTACAAAGACCGCGGCTGGCAGTATTTCGGCGGCGGGCTGGACCTGGCCGATTCGCAGAAACCGGCCAAATTCGAGGTCAACGGCAACAAGATCGCCTTTATCGGTTGCAACCCCGCCGGTCCGGATTTCGCCTGGGCACGCGCGGATGGCTGGCCCGGCGCAGCTCCCTGCGGTGACAACCAGTGGATGATCGACAGCATCAAGCAACTCACCGCTGATGGTTACCAGGTTATTGCGACCTTCCAGCATTTTGAATATTACTCGCCAGAGCCGCGCCCGCAGCAGAAGCGCGATTTTGAAGCCATGGCCCAGGCCGGTGCAGTGGTTGTCAGCGGCAGCCAGGGACATTACGCCCAGGCGATGGAGTTCGACGGCCGCACCTTCATCCATTACGGTCTTGGCAACCTGTTTTTCGACCAGATGAACTACATCATGTCCGACGGTACGATCACCCAGGATACACGACGCGAATTCCTCGACCGGCATGTTTTTTATAATGGGCATTACATTAACACTGAACTGCTGACTGCCCAGTTGGAGGAGTTCGCACGTCCGCGCCCGATGACCCCCGAAGAACGGGCAGCCTTTTTGCAGGAATATTTCACCGCCAGCGGCTGGCTGCCGTGAAAATTTACGATATATCCCTTCCGATCTCCCCGGTTTTGCCGGTTTGGCCGGGCGATCCGCCCATCGAGCTTGAGCTGGTTGAAGCCATGGACGCTGGCGCGCATGCCAACGTCTCGCGCCTGGCGGCCAGCGTGCACGTCGGCACGCACGTCGATGCACCGCATCATTTCCTGAACGACGGCCGCACGGTTGAAACCTTGCCATTGAATGTGTTGACCGGTCCCTGCACGGTGGTCGAAATCCCGCACGAGGCCGACCACGTTACGGCCGAGGTATTGCAGCGCATCGCTCTTCCCCAGGCCAAGCGCCTGCTGTTCAAGAGCCGCAATTCTGCTCGTTGGGCGGATGAAACAGAATTCTTCCCCGATTTTTTAGCCATCAGTCCAGACGGCGCTCGCTTTCTGGTAGAGCGCGGCGTCGGATTGGTCGGCGTGGATTACCTATCCGTGGCGCCATACGAACAGTCCGTCCCGACGCATACGATTTTGCTTCAGGCCGGTATTATCGTCGTGGAGGGGGTCAACCTGGCCGAAGTTCCGCCTGGAGACTATGATCTGTATTGTCTGCCGCTCAAGCTGGTCGGCTCGGATGGGGCGCCGGCGCGGGCAATCCTGATCGAGCGCGGATAAGCGTTTATGTTGCGACTCGAGAAGCTTCTCAAC
>CAYOUV010000003.1:0-55700 GCA_964407265.1 uncultured Anaerolineaceae bacterium
ATCATCGGGCACAGGATGCGGTTGGAGATGAAGCCGGGCGAGTCGTTGGCCTCGACCGGTTCCTTGCCCATCCTGCGGCAGACGTCCAACGTGGTCCGGGTCACCTCGTCCGTGGTGGCCAGCCCGCGGATGACCTCCACCAGCCGCATCAGCGGGACCGGGTTCATGAAATGCATGCCGATCACCTGCTCCGGGCGCTGGGTGGCTGCGCCGATCTTGGTGATGCTGATCGAGGAGGTGTTGGAGGCCAGGATCGCCCCCGGGCGGGCGGCCGCGTCCAGGTCGCGGAAGATCTTCAGCTTCAGTTCGGGGTTCTCGGTGGCGGCCTCGACGATCAGGTCGGCCTTGGCAACCTCGTCCAGGGACGGGACGTAACTGATCCCATCGGCGGCTGCCTTCTGGTCCGCGGTGATCGTCCCCTTCTCAACCAGTTTCGCAGTTGACTTGGCGATGGTCAGCCTGGCCTTCTCGAGCGCCTCGGGCGCGACGTCCATGCAAGTGACCTGGTAACCGCAGGTGGCAGCCACCTGGGCGATGCCATTGCCCATCGTCCCGGCGCCGGCCACGAAGATGTGTTTGATGTCCATCTCTACTCCAATTCGACTGCCATGGCCACGGCTTCCGCGCCGCCCAGGCAGAGCGAGGCGATGCCGCGCTTCAGGTCACGCTGTTTGAGAGCATAGATCAGGGTGGTCAACACGCGCGCGCCGCTGGCCCCGATCGGGTGACCGAGCGCGATTGCGCCGCCGTTGACGTTGACCTTGTCCCAGTCCCAGCCCAGGTCGGCCAGGGCGTAGCCGTCGGCCAGCACCTGCGCGGCGAAGGCTTCGTTCAATTCGATCAGGTCGACCTCCTTAAGCGTCCAGCCAATTTTATCCAGCAGCAGCGGCATGGCGTAAGCGGGGGCGGCGAACAGGTATTTGGGTTCGACGGCAGCTTGCGCGTAGCCAACGATGCGCGCCAGGGGCTTGAGCCCATTGGATTCAGCATAAGCGCGGCTGGCCACTACCACGGCTGAGGCCCCATCGTTCAGGCCGGGCGCGTTGCCGGCCGTGACCTTGCCGCCTTCCTTGAAAGCCGGCCTGAGCTTGGAGAGTGCCTCGAGCGAGGTGTCGCGCCGCGGGCCCTCGTCGGTGTCGACGACCGTGACCTGGCCCTTCCTGCCGGGGATCTCGACCGGGACGATCTCGTCCTTGAAGCGACCGGCATCCATGGCAGCAATTGCCTTCTGGTGGCTCTGGTAGGACAGTTCGTCCATCGCTTCGCGGCTGACGCCGTATTCCTCGGCGATGAACTCGGCTGCCATACCCATGCTCCAGTCTTCAAAGGGATCCCACAGGCCGTCCTTGAGCAGGGCGTCGGTCAGCTGCGCATGGCCAAAGCGCAGCGCGCCGGTACGACCGTCCACCAGGTACGGCGCGCGGGACATCGATTCCATGCCGCCAGCGACGAACAGTTGCCCGTCCCCGGCCTTGATCGCTCCGGCTGCCAGCATGACGGCCTTCAGGCCCGAGCCGCAGACCTTGTTGATGGTGGTCGCGCCGACTGAGGCCGGCAGTCCCGAAAAGATGGCCGCCTGGCGGGCGGGTGCCTGACCCAGCCCGGCCGGGACGACGCAGCCCATCAGCACCTCGTTGATCTCGGCCGGTTCCTGCAGGCCGGCGCGTGCGACGGCTTCCTTGACCACAATCGCGCCCAGTTTTGGCGCGGGCAGGCTGCTCAACCCGCCCTGGAAGCGTCCGCCGGCGGTGCGCACGGCGCTCAGGATGACGGGTTCGAATTGAGAATCGCTCATTTGTTTTCCTCCACGTGATTTCCCCAGGGATGATTTTCGGTTGACAAAGGTGAAATCCTTCACTCACAATTCTATCAGAAATCAAACCCCCTCTCCGTTTGGAGAGGGGTTGGAGGTCAGGCTATTTGGCGCCGGCCGGAGCGTAAAAGCGCAGTTTCCAGATTCCCGGCGTCAGCTCGCTGACTGTCGTTGCCGGTGTGACCAGGTGAACCCAGCTCTGCCCGGGTTTGAGCGCGAAGGGATTCCCGTTTGCGTCCAGGAAGCGGATCGGGCGGCGCAGCCCGGTCGATTTTTCGTAGTTGCCGCTGACGGTTGTCCAGGTGACATCGTACTTTTGCCCGTCGCGGAAGACGACCGCCTTGCCCTTTTCACCGCTGCCCAGCCGGATGTCGATGATGTAGGGATTGATGACGGTGTGCGCGGCGTAGAGCACGATCACGTTCGAATAGGCCAGCTGCTGGCCGTTCAAGCGGTCGAGCGCCGGGCGGAAATTACCCGAGCCGTCGGCCAGGTCTTCGTAGCGCAGGTACTCTCCCGAGGCCGCATCGTACTTCCATTGTGACTGGTTCAGGAAGCTGTAGTAGACCTGGATTTCATCGGCCGGAGCGCCTTGGGCGAGCGGCTGCTCGGAAAACAGGTTGCCTGTGTAGTTGAAGTTGTCGCTCGGGCGCTTGTTTTCTTCGGCGATTTTTTCCAGACGGGTCACATCCAGCATGGCGCTGTTGATGTCCCCCCCGTCATTGCCGAAGACCATCGCGCAGCCGCGCAGTTGGGCGCGGATCTGCTCGGTGGCGCTGGCGTAGATCAGGCACGAATTCTGGAAGGCGTCGCGGATGTAGACGTACGGCAGGCGTCCGGAGCGTACCGGCCCGACGTCGGCCGCGCCCGCCTGGTTGCCGGAGACTTCGGCCAGCGAGGTACCGGCCGGCGCCAGGAAGCCAGCATCCCAGCTCTGGTCGTCCTGAGTGACTGTGAAGGCGGCCGTGCGACCAGTGGACGGATCGGCGTCGCTGTCCCGCTGGTCGTTGCCCGCGTTGGCGCTGGTGAATAGCAGGCCGTCTGGTTTGACGAATTCGAGCACATATCCCCCGCCCTGCGAGACGTTGAAGCCGTAGTATCCGTTCAGGTCTGTAGAGGTATCCGCGACCAGACTCCCCGTGGCGGCATCATACAAATTGACGCACACCCCACCGAGGCCGGGCTCATCCGGGTCCTGCAGGCCGTTGCCATTTTTATCGAGCCAGACGCGGTTTCCGAGCAGGGTATCAGTCTGCTCGAACGGTTCACTACGCACGGCGCAGCTGCCTTTCAGTTCAGGCCCGCGCTGCGGAAAGTCGCCGTAGAAGGTGGCCAGGAAGCGCGTCATGCCCTCGGCGATGTACAGCTCGAAGACCCAGGGCGCGTACGACAGCCCGGCTTGCGGCCGAGCCGAGGGCGGGAAGTTGGTGATCGAGACCAACACTGCCGGAAGATCCAGCAGCGCTGGGTCGCTGACGGGCAGGCCGGTCAGCGGGTTGTAACCGGTCGGGAAACTGTCTGGCCCGACCTGTTCTGGCTGTGAGGTCGGCTGCGCGGGCTGCTGGGTGGTGGGCGGATCCAGGGGCTGGCCCGCGGGTGCTTCGGTTTGGCTCTGTTCGGGTAGGTTTAGGGCAGATGTGCTCTGTTCAGCCGGCGGAGTGGGAGTCCATTCGCAGGCGGACAGTACCAGGGCAGTGACAATTAGCAGGGCAAACAATAAATACCCTGCGCGATATTGATAAGATTTCATTGGAAAAGATTTCCTTTTGATTGAGAACCATGCGCTTAGCCGCGGTCCTCGTCCCAGGCCGTACGGATACGGCGGTAGGTTTCCTCTAAAGTTTCAGGCAGCACGCGCACTTCGCCCACGGTCGACATGAAATTGGTATCCCCGGCCCAGCGCGGCACGATGTGGATGTGCACGTGGTCCGGGATGCCGGCCCCGGCGACTTCGCCCACGTTGGCACCCAGATTGAAGGCCTGCGGGTTGTAGACTTTGCGCAATATCCGCATACAGCGCGTGGCCAGTTCCATCATTTCAGCCCGAATTTTTGGGTTAAGTTGCTCGAAGTCCGGCTTATGAGCGAACGGGACGACCATCAGATGGCCGCTGGTATACGGGTAACGGTTGACGATCACAAAGGCTCGCTTGCCGCGGAAGATGATCAGATTCTCTCGATCGTCCTTTTGTTTGGGCAGGCTGCAAAAGATACAACCGTCTTCGTTTTCTTGATTTTCAATGTACGCCATGCGCCAGGGTGACCATAAATGTTTCATGCTTTAATAATAAAGCATTTATTTGATTTTATCAGTGATGGAAAAGTTGCAAAATAGGAGTTTAGTCCGGTCTGGGCTATATTTGCTTGTTTAACAACAAAAAGATGACCGATCTGTTCCGGACATCTTTTTGTTCGTAATTGGGATGTCGGGTTATTTCAAGGTGATCTGGAGCGTGAAGACCTGTCCGAAGACCTGGCCTGCGGAGGTGGCCATCTGCCAGGAACTGCTGATCGTGGCACCTTTCGTCCCGCTGGGGGCGACCATGTCCTTCAACGTGATGGCCGCGGTTGAACCGGCGCCGACTTTCTGGCGGATTTTTGTGGTGTCTGATCCGAGCAGGTCGCCGCCGACGAAGGTGATCTTGTAGTCGCTGGCCCAGGCGCAGGTCCCGGTATTCTTGACATTGAAGGTCGTATTGAACGTGTCACCTGAGCTGAATTCGGGACCGGCTGGATCGGTCACGATCGACAGCAGGGCGGCATCATAGCAGCCGGCTGGGCCGGAAGGGACAGTGGCGCTGGCGCTTGCTCCGGGCAGTGCAATGGAGATGGTGAAAACCGCTCCGAAGAGCGTTCCGCTGTCGGTCGCCATCTGCCAGTTGCTGGTCACCGTCCCGAAGCCGTTCGGGGCGACCATCGGCAGCGAGATTTCCGCTGCGTAACCGGCGCCTACCTTCTGGCGGATCTTGGTGGTGTCCGAACCGAACAGGTCTCCGCCGATAAAGGTGATCTTGAAATCGCCATTCCAATCGCAGGTGCCGGTATTCATGATGCGCCAGGTCTTGGTGAACTTGTCGCCGGGCTTCATGGCCGTGCCTGGCGGGACCGTCACATCGGCGATCAGCGCAGCGTTATAACAACCGTTGGCGGTGGCCGGATCGACCGGGAACGACGTAGGACCGGCAAAGGTTGGGGAGGGCAGCAAAGCTTCGAGGGTCGCCGGCGGACGCGGAGTGGGGCTTGGCGCAGGCGTATCACTCGGGGTCGGCGTATCGCTCGGCAGCATGAGAGCTGTCTGGGTATAATCCACCGCAATCGTCTGGGCGGCTTGCGTAAAGAGCAGGGGAACGTCCTGCGTGGGAACCGGCGTATTTGATGGGCCGCAAGCGCTGGACCCAAGCATCAATACGATTAAAATGCTAAAATACGGTAGCCAGGATTTTGTATGCATTCATACTCCTTGGTGGATTAGCCATTTTACTCTGATTACTGGCCCTGACACAGGTTCTTGCATAAAGATTTCTAAAACGACATGTCCCAACCATCCCTTTTCCAGTCCGCTCATTGGTCCGTCTCTGATCTGACCCGCTATTTGCGCCGTCTGTTGGAGGGCGATGAAATCTTACAGGATGTCTGGGTCCAGGGTGAAATTTCGAACCTGTCGCGACCCTCTTCCGGGCACATGTATTTCACGCTCAAGGATGCAAACGCCTCCCTGCGGGCTGTCATGTGGCGGGGGGAGGCAGCCCGTTTGCGCCTGACCCTGCAGGACGGCATGGCCGTCGAGGCGCACGGCAAGATCGGTGTCTACGAAGTTGGCGGTCAATACCAACTCTACGCGGATTTGATCCAGCCGGTGGGCGAGGGTGCCTTATATCAGGAATTCCTGCGCTTGAAAGCCATGCTGGAAGCGGAGGGTTTGTTCGACCCGGAACGCAAGCGCCAGCCCCCGGTCCTGCCCGGGCGGATCGGCATCATCACCTCGCCGACCGGCGCCGCCCTGCGCGACATGCTCAACACCCTGCGGCGGCGCTATCCGCTGGCCGAGGTGATCCTCTCCCCGGCTCCCGTACAGGGCGTTGAAGCGCCTGCTGCGATCGTTTCCGCGCTGGAGGCGCTCAACCGGCTGGGGTCGTTGGATGTGATCCTGCTGGCGCGCGGCGGCGGCTCGATCGAAGATCTGTGGGCCTTCAACGACGAACGCGTGGTGCGTGCCGTGGCAGCCTCGCGGTCGCCGATTATTACCGGTGTCGGTCACGAGACCGATTTCACCCTGGTCGACTTTGCCGCTGACCTGCGTGCGCCGACGCCAACCGCAGCTGCTGAACTGGCCACTCCCTTCACCCTGGCCGATCTGGAATCCGGTGTGGATGCGTACGCATCCCGCCTGCAAGCCACGCTGACGGACAGGATCACAGGTCAGCGTGCTGAGCTTGAAAGCCTGAATGCGCAAATGCGTTTTTACTCCCCGCTGCGCCGCATCCAATCGGACCGCCAGCAATTGGACGATTTGGCTCGCCGCAGTCTGTCCGCAAGCCTGCATCGTTTGTCCATGGAGCAATCCCAGGTCAAGGGGATCCAGAAGCGCCTGGAAGCGCTTAATCCATTGGCGGTGCTGTCTCGCGGATACGCTGTTGTCACCAAATCCGCGGACGGGCAGTTGATTTCAAGCGTCAAGCAAGCGGGTCCCGGCGACGAATTGCAGGTGCGCGTCAGTGACGGCGAATTCGATGTTTCTGTAACCGGAGAGAAATAGCCTCCCCTTTTTTCGAAAGGAGCACTTATGCCCAAAGCGACCACACCCAAAGCAGTTGAAGAACTTAGTTTCGAAGAAGCTTTCACCGAATTGGATGCCGTTGTCAGTCTGCTCGAAAACGAACCGCAAGCGCTGGATGAGGCCATGAAACTCTTCGAGCGAGGCCAGGCATTGGCCAGGCGCTGTTCCGCACTGCTCGATCAGGCCGAGCTTAAGCTGCGCCAGTTGTCCGGAGATGCCCTGGTCGAGCTTGAATCCGTGGACTGAAGATGAATCTCGGCGCAATCTTTTCGAATAAAGTATTGATCAGCGCAATGACGGCCTGGCTGATAGCGCAGATCATCAAGCTGCCACTGGAATATCTGCGCACCCGACGCTGGAATTGGGCCATTCTGCTCAGCGTTGGCGGGATGCCGAGTTCGCATTCTGCGCTGGTCACTGCCACCACGCATGGGATCGGTTTGTGGGCCGGGTTCGATTCACCGCTTTTCGCGCTTGGTGTGGCGATCACCATGGTCGTAACCTATGATGCTACCGGAATCCGTCGACAGGCTGGGATTCATGCTCAACGCATTAACCTCTTATTCGACGAACTATTTAGCGGTCATGCCGTTGATGAAAAAGATTTGCGTGAGGTGTTGGGACATACACCGCTCGAGGTGGCAGGTGGAGTCCTGCTTGGAATCGTTGTACCAACAGTGATCTGGCTGTTTTGGCGCTAGCTTGGCACCAAGCGAACATGGCAATTCCATCCTCAATTGCTCCTGCTGCCAGTGGGGGCAATTTTATTTGGGATAATCCCTTGCATGTCTGCGCTTGGTTTTAGGTGTAAGATCACTTTATAAAGGAGATTCGCTTATGAAGCCCTTGCGCTTTGTAATCCCATTTTTATTATTCATCTGGCTGTTCTCAGCTTGCGGGCCGGTCTCCCTGGACATGGCTGCTACCCAGACCCAGGTGCCCCTGGCGACGCACGTGCACCCGGCTGTGGCCCCGGTGGATACCGTACGCCAGGTGCTGGCAGGGCAATTGGAGGTCCCGCTGGATGATATTCGCGTCGTTTCATCCGAACTGGTCGATTGGCCGGATGGCTGCCTGGGGGTTCAGACTATGGGTGTAAACTGCGCACAGGCAGTGACCCCGGGTTATAAAATTGTGCTGGAAGCGGTAGAGCAATTCTACGAATATCATACCAACCTGGACGGAAGCCTGGTCAAGCTGGCATCTGCGCCGAATTTACCCTCGAGTGAGGCCTGGTTGACCTGGCGATCAGACGGTCAGCCATGCGAGACGCTCCAACTCCGGCAAAATGCAGTTTCTTTTGGAGACTGTGGCAATCCGCTGGTGACTGTGCCCTGGGAAAACCAGCAGCGCTTGGACCGGCTCAATCAGCTCGTCTCCAGGTTTGCAGTCTTTGAGTCCCTGACCCCTGCCGGGCAGCTCAAGCTTAATGGCCAGGGTCGTCTGGTTCCCAGCCCTTCTGAAGGGCGCGCGATGGCGGAGTGGGCCAATCTGATATTCGCGGATGCGCAAGCCGGACGGAGTGAAACCGCCCGGGGATTGGTTCTGTCCTGGCACCGCGCAGGCGGCCTCGCTGGCTTTTGCGATGACCTGGCTGCTTACCGGAGCGGTGAGGTTTTTCTGACGAACTGTAAGGCTGGCCCGCAGACCGTGGCGCATACCTATTTATCTGCCACACAGCTTGACCAGCTTTACCAATACCTGGATGCCTATCAAAATTTTGAGTATAACTTCAGCGACCCGGCGGTCGCAGATGCATTGACCCTCAGCATGCTTTTTTCAGGAATGGGTGACCAGCAGCCCAGCGCGGCAGAGCAACGCGCGGTCGCAGACTTCGCCACTGGCTTGGTCAACGACCTGCAGTTACTCTACCGTCCCGATGCGGAGCGTGATGCGGCTGAAGCAGCCATGCGCCAGTATTTCGCGGCGCTTGCCGGGGCCGATTATGCCAAAGTCATCCAGCTTTATGGCGGTTCTTACGAGACGCTGCAGGATAACAACCCTGACCTCGACCCAACTGACAAACCAACCTTGTGGGGCCGCGGCTGTGAGCAAAACGGCCTGCAATGCCTGCCGCTGCGGGCGGTGCTGGCTGCGCGTGCGCTCTCGGACAGCTCTTACCAGTTCGAGGTTGAATTCAGCCTGCAAAGCGGGGAGTTATTCCAGCAAGGGCCATGCTGCGGCGATGTCGGTCAACCCAATCTGCGCTTCATATACACTGTATCGAAACAGGCTGGCACCTGGAAGGTGCAAGAACTTCCCCCGTATATCCCCTGAGACCAGACCGGCCTCGAGGCCGGTTTTTTATGTGCGTTTCATCCTGCGCTGGATGGCTCCAATTAACATACCAACTTCCGGGACGCGCAGCAGGGTCACGGCCAGAGCGTAGATGGCTCCTCCAAGGGCGATCCCGCCCAATCCAACCAGCCACGGGCTTGCTGCTGCCGTAATCCGCATCCAGACCACCAGCACGAGGATCATCCCCAGGCCGGCCAGCGCAAACTGGATAAACCCGCGGGCGATGTTGCGACCCTCCAGGCCTTTCAAGCGGCGGCGCATCAGGAACATCAAACCGCCCATCTCCAGCGCGGTCGCCAGCGAGTTGGCCAGTGCCAGCCCGCCGTGCGGCATCCAGCCCAGCTGTACGAACAAGGCTGAAAAAGCGAAGCTGAAAATGACGTTCAGGCTCATGGCCGCTGCGCCGACGAAAACGGGCGTCTTGGTGTCGTGCAAAGCATAGAAGGCGCGCGACAGGATTTCGACCACCGAGTGCCCGACCAGCCCGGCAGCGTACCACAACAAAGCCCAGGCCACCAGGTCAGTCGAGTGGGCGTCGAATTCGCCGCGCTGGAACAGGAAAGCCACGACTGGTTGGCGCAGCAGCATCAATCCCAACGAAGCCGGGACTGACAGCAGCAGCACTCCGCGCAGGGTTGCGGCCAGTGATGAGCGCATATCGTCGATTTCACCGCGGGCTACCTGCGCGGAAAAGGTCGGCAGGGCGGCAATGGCAATCGCCTGCGCGATGACCACCTGCGGCATGGTCATCACCGCCCAGGCTACCACGATCCCGGTCAGGCTGCCCTCGGCTTGGGCCGAGGCCAGGACGGTGTTGATGACCACGTTCAATTGCACGACCGCCACGCCCAGTAAACGCGGGGCCATCAGGCGTGCCACTTCGCGCACAGCCGGCAGATGCAGGCCCAGGGTGGGCAGGTACCGCCGCCCGGTCAATCGGAAAAGGTCCGGGAGTTGGATGACCAGGTGCAGCGCTGAGCCGAGCACGGCCCCCCAGGCCAGTCCGTAAATTCCCATGCCGGGCGCCAGGACAAGCACGCCGAAGATCATTCCCAGCCAGTACATGGTGGGAGCCAGGGCAGGCAGCCAGAATTTTTGGTGGGTGTTCAGGATGCCCATCAGCAAACCGCTGATCCCAAAGATGACCGGTGAGATCAGCAGGATGCGCAGCAGTTCGACGGTCATGCGCTGCAGGGCGGGGTTGAGTGTCGGTTTGAGCACGTAGATCACGTCCCGCACGATCCAGGGCGCGAAGATGGCGGCCAGTCCACTCAAAGCGATCAGGATCAGCGTGACGATATTTACGATGGCTGAAGCCAGCGTCCAGGCGCCTTTATGGTCTTCTTTGGTCAGGAATTCGGTGAAGGTCGGGATGAATGCCGAGGCCAGTGCCCCGCCAGCCACCAGCACGAAGAGCAGGTTGGGAATGTTGTTGGCGGCATTAAAGGCGTCCATTTCGACCTGCGTGCCGAAGGCGCGCGAGATCAGGATTTGGCGCACCAGGCCGACCAGGTTGCTCAGCACAAAGGCCAGCATGACGGTCCCGGCGGCGCGGGCAATTTGGCGGTTGGCGGTTGAAGGGAGATTGTTCAAGGGAATCTATATAATTCTGGAGGCCAGGAAAGCGCCAAAAAGCGCCATGGCATTGGTACCGGCATGCATTAATAAAGAGGGCCAGATCGAATTGCTGCGATGATACAGATAAGCGAAGATCAACCCAAGCAGGAAGATGGACGGAATAGCTGTGGGCTCGAGATGGATCAGGGCAAAAAGCCCGGCACTGATCAAGGCGGCTTTCCTCCAGCCCAGATGTTCGCGCAGCCCGGCAAAGATGAAACTGCGAAAGAAAATTTCCTCGACCACTGGCGCCACCAGGATGCCGCCGGCCAGCAGCCACCAGGGGGATTGCATTTGGGAGAATATCGAAACAAAGTCCATCTGGATCTGAAGGTGGAAGAAATCCAGAAAATACCCGTAAATCGCATTAAACATAAGCGAGCCAACCATCAGCCCGCAGCCGATGCCGATGATCACCCCGCGGAAGGGCCGCCAACCAAGTGAATCCCAACCAACGCCGTATTTGCGGATGGTCAGCCACCAGACCGGAATGATCAGCAGGGCTTCGAAAATTGTGATGTACACGCCGGCATTGAAATCCCATCCCTCGGAGGTAAGGGCCAGTGCGGTGCCTAAGGCAAGCAGCATCCAGATGACAAGTGCGCCAACCCCAGTCCACATATCCCGCAGCGTCCAGGGGATGGGGGACGGAGGCGGGATGAGATCACGGGGTACGTAGGTTTGAAATTCGTCCATGAATGTGCCTGGCGGGATTATACAACACATCCGGAGAACTCAATTCGGAGGAAGATTGTTATAATTGAGGCGTGACCACACCCACACTTACTCCTGCCACGAAATTGACCTGCACCCAGTGCGGCGGTGAGCTGCATCCTGAAGCAGGCGAGCTCTTCGTCACCTGCCCGTTTTGCGGCTCGACCGTTTACATTGACAAGGCGCAGGTCGTCTTCCACTGGTACCTGGCCTCGACCATCGATGAAAACGAAGCCAAGGCAGCCCTGGCGCGCTGGATGGCTGGCAACGACACTGTCAAAGACCTGGATAAGAAATCACGCTTGATCGGGATGAATTTCGAGTATTTTCCGATCTGGTATTTCAAGGTCAAAAATGATGACCAGGAACGGATCTATATCGAGCCAGCGGCAGCTACTTCGATCTCGGAACTGCGCTCGCTGAGACTGCCGGCCGGCGACCTGCGTAAGTACGAAGCCTCGGTCGATTCTGCAGCGACCCAGCCGACGGTCCCGTTGGAGGCGGCCCAGGCCTGGCTCGCACAGCGAGGTGTCGATCCTACCCAGGCAGCCGAGAGCGCACTGGTGCACATCCCGATTTATACTTTCAAGTATGCTTTTCAGAACCGGATCTATACTGCCGTGGTTGAAGCCGCGACGGGCAAGGCTCTGGCCAATATCTTCCCGGCCAAAGCCGAGGCGCCTTACCTGGCGGTGGGCTGCGCCGGTGCCCTGGCCTTTTTATGCCTGGCGACCTTTCCCGTGATCGGAATGATGAGCAGCGACCCGAGCGGGGTTGGAATTGGAACCCTGGCTTGCGTGGGACTGGGTCTGCCGGTCGGAATCGCATTATTCATTGCCGCCTCCTGGGTGGCTTCAAAGGTGTAATATGGCGCAAGAATCAGCAGTCGAAGGGATCAACTGCCCGAAATGCGGCGGCATGGTCCCTATCCCGGAAGGTCAAATCGTGGTGCAGTGCCCATTCTGCGACCTGCGTTCGATGGTCAAGGGTGAGCACGGCGTGCGGCGTTACCAGATCCCTGAGCAAATCAAGCGCGAACAGGCGCTGGGCGCCATGCAGCATTTCTTCGGAAATTGGGCCATAGCTCGCGATGTGCGCACCAAGGCGCAGTTGACCGAGTCTTTTGTAACCTACCTGCCCTTTTGGGCCTTGTGGGGACGCGCCCTGGGCTGGGCTTTCGGGGAGAAAAAGGTCGGCAGCGGTGATGATGCCCGCTACGAGCCACGGGAGATCCGCATCGCCGAAGATCTGACCTGGACCGGCGCGGCCTGCGACGTGGGCGAATTCGGTGTGCAGTCCATCCCGCTGACCGGGCGCCCGTTGGGGCCCTTTGACGGGGAGGCACTGCACAGCCGCGGTATGGTCTTTGAACCGGTCGGCTCGATGAGCGATGCGCACACGGCGGCCCAGTCAGATTTCGAACAGCGGGTACGCTCCAAAGCCAATCTGGACCGCCTGGCACAATTGTTCGTGCGATTCGTACGCGAGCGTTTTGGCCTGGTGTACTACCCGTTGTGGGTCCTGCGTTACCTGTACCGCGGACGCGCCTTCCAGGTGGTGGTGGATGGCTTCGATGGGAAAGTCCTGTATGGCAAAGCGCCGGGCAATACGCTCTATCGCGCGGCGGTGCTGGTCGGGGGCTTAGCGCTCGGTGCGCTATTAGCAGTTGATGTCCCAGCCCTGGTGATCGCCTCTTCCAGTAACAGCGACAACAATTTCAGCTTCGCGATCATCATGTTCCTGGTCGGTTTGAGCTTGATGGGTCTGGCTTACCGCAAGTTCCGATACGGGGAACAGTACGAATATGGTCGCCCGAAAAAGGACGAGCTTTCATCCCTGATCTCCGGCAATACTGAGCAACTCAAACAGGCCTTCAACCTTTTAAAGGAGCTGCAATGACCCCGACAGGTGTTAGCACTGTCGGGGTGGGCGTACCGACCCTGCTGCCATTGCTGTGCCTGAAGTGTCAGACCCAGCTTCCAGCGCAGCCCGATGAAGTGGCCTGGGTCTGTCCTCAATGCGGACAGGCGCACCTGCTCGACGAAGGCCAGCCGCAGGGTCTGTCATTGCTCGAGATCCATTACGCAGCGGGCCTCCCGGACGGCGCTGTAGGCCGTCCCTTCTGGGTGGCGCAGGGCACGGTCGCTTTGCAGCGCAAATCGTACGGCGGCGGTCAATTGTTCAGCAACGCGAACAAACAAGCCGAGCAGTTCTGGGCCAATCCGCACAAGTTTTTCGTACCGGCCTTTACCTGCGCTCTGGAAGAGATGGTCAGCCTGGGGGTGGGGATGCTGCACCAGCCGCCTGGATTGAGCGAAGGTGGGGCAGTACCCTTCCAACCGGTCACCCTGCCAGTCGAAGATGTCAAATCCCTGGCTGATTTCATTGTGGTCGGCATCGAAGCTGAGCGCAGCGACAAGGTCAAGCAAGTCGACTTCAAGCTGGAATTGCAGACTCCGGTCCTGTGGGTGTTGGCCTGAGCCCGATGAATTGCCTTCTTCCTGAATGATCCACATGCGCCTGAGAAGACTCTCGGTCCTGTTCAGCCTGATACTTTTAACCGCTGTCGGCTGCGACAGCCTGGTTCCGTACAATTCGTCCCCGGTGGTCGTCACGCCGCTGGCGCCGTTCGTGACCGATACCCCGGATGGCGGGATTATCGATTTGCCAGTGCAGGTTGGGATTGGGGTTAAGGGCCCGTGGTACGAGATTTATTTCACCGATCCATTCAATCCCGCCGCCGGACTGGAAAGCGGCGGCCTGGATCGACCCCTGGCTGATGCCATCGATCAGGCCCGCCTGACCCTGGACGTGGCCGTCTACAGCCTGAGCCTGCCCAGCATTCGCGATGCCCTGATCCGTGCCTACCGGCGCGGGGTGGCGGTGCGGGTGGTGATGGAAAGTGACAATCTCGACTGGGCCGCGCCCCAGGCTTTGGTCGCGGCGGGCATCCCGGTGTTGGGAGATCGGCGTGAAGGGTTGATGCACGATAAATTCGTGGTGATCGACCGCTCGGAAGTCTGGACCGGTTCGATGAATTACACTATTTCGGGCACTTATCACGACAACAACAATTTGATCCACATTCGTTCGACCAAAGTCGCCGAAGATTACACCAAAGAATTCGATGAAATGTTCGTAGACGACCACTTTGGTCCGGATGTGGTGGCTGATACCCCCAATCCGCGCGTGGTAGTTGATGGGACACCGATGGAAATCTACTTTTCGCCTGATGACGGCGTCGCGGCCCATCTGCTGGAATTATTAGGCGATGCGGAACAAAGTATCTATTTCATGGCTTTTTCTTTCACTTCGGATGATCTTGGCAAGCTGATGCGGAAGAAATTCCTGGCCGGTCTGGATATCGCCGGAGTGATGGAAGCCGAGCAGGTTCGATCCAATACCGGGACGGAATATGATTCGCTTCTGCAATCCGGAATCGATGTTCGCCTGGACGGTAACCCCGGGCAGATGCACCATAAGATCATTGTGATTGACCGCAAGGTCGTCATCACTGGATCGTATAATTTCAGTGCCAGTGCCGAAACCCGCAATGACGAGAATTTGATCGTGATATACAGCCCGACGATTGCCGAGCAATACCTGGCGGAATTTCAGCGGGTATACGCTGTATCCCAACCCCCCGAATAATCTCAAATCGCTTAAAAAGACCCGCTTGCGTGCCTATTTTTATGATCCCCGTAACCTTTAGGCAGGCTGAGCGACTATATATGAAACGACTAAATTATATTGAATTCAATTCTTTTGCTGCGGATAATATGGCATCCAGGAATGTGAACACCCAATGGTATACTCGGCATGACTACCCAAGACTCATTTTTTCCTAAATTCTGGATGCCTGCGTATACTATATCTGTGACTGACGAACGAAGCGTTCTGGATGGCCTGCGGAAGCTCGACCCGCAGGTCATTGGCGCGGTTTACGATCGTTATTTTCCTGAAGTTTACCGATTCGTCCTGTACCGCCTGAGCGACGAGTCCCTGGCTGAAGATATCGCCAGTGATGTCTTCATTCGCTTGTTGGAAGCTGCCAAGAAACGCCGTGGTCCCAAGTCCAACTTACGGGGCTGGTTGCTCTCCACCGCCTCCCACGCGATCAGCGATCACTTACGTCGTTTATATCGGCATCCGACTGAAGCTTTGCCGGAGACGATCCCAGACCTTGATTCGGCTCCTATGCTCGAGTTTGACGACCGCGAGCGGAAGCGCGTACTGCGAACTGCGATGGCGCAACTCACCCCTGATCAACAAAATGTTCTGGCCCTGCGATTCGGGGAGGGGTATTCCCTTGAGGAAACAGCTTCCGCTATGCGGAAAAATGTCAATGCGGTGAAAGCTCTCCAATTCCGCGCTCTGGCCGCACTCCAGCGCAACCTGGGTGAGGTGGCCGTTGAATAAAAAATATTACGATGCCCTGGAAATTTGTTTGCGAGACATGCAGGCTGGCGCAGATCTCGAGACCTGCCTGAGACGTTTCCCGGACCTGGCCGATGAACTGCGCCCTGCGCTGGAAGCTTCCCTGGCAGCCCGCACCCTGACCTTAAAAGCACTACCGGCAGCCGCCATACAGCAGCGTGGACGGGCGCGCTTGCTGCAGCACGCGGCCGAGATGCGGGAATCCCAGCGGGCCATAAATGGACGTTCGATCCGCTCGCTGCGTATGGTCGCTGTCTCCCTGGTGCTGGTTGCGATATTTCTCATGAGCGGCACCGGCTTGGTGCGCGCCTCCTCCGGCGCCCTGCCTGGAGATCAGCTTTATCCCGTCAAACGAACCTGGGAAGATGTGCGCTTGTGGTTCGTCTTCAATCCGGAAGCTCGTGAGCAGTTAGAAAGTAAATACGAAAGGGAGCGGATCGACGAGATTGACGAATTGTTCGCAGAAGGCCGTAATGCACAGGTCGCGTTTAGCGGTGTCGTTAAGCTTCAAAATCCGGACCGTTGGCTGGTCTCTGGCGTCTCAGTCGGGATTACTTCCCAGACCCAACTGCCCTCAGAACCAATCGGTCTCAATGCCAATGTGATGGTTTCGGGGCATACCAATGCCTCCGGGTATATCGATGCTGATTCGATCCAGTTGCTCCCACCCGGGGCGATCGTACCGCTGAATGAACCGGAGGATCACAACGACTCAGGCGACAAGGGCTCGGAGGATGCCAGCATTCCATCGATTAACTCCACGGAAAAACCGACTCAACCAGAATCTGGCCAGGATCAGTCAGATGATGAAACCGGTTCGAGTAAATCAGGGGATAACAATGCAGGGTCTAGCCTGCTTACCTCCAGGGTCCAGGGTTCCGTCCAGTCCAAGCAGGGGAGCATTTGGACCATTAACGGCAAACGAGTGGACACCAGTTATCTGGAAAACATAAACAAGATCCCACTTGGTGCATCGGTCAAGGTTGAAGGTTATTTCACAGCCAATGGACAATTTGTAGCCTCTTCGCTTGAAATTGTGAGCAGTTCTGAAGCAGGCGGAGGCAGCGAAAGTAATAAATCCGGTTCCAGCACCTCGGTGGAAGATCATTCTGACAGCCACGAAGACGGCACTCCTGTACCGGAGCCGACTGAATCGCCTGAGCCGAAGGATTGAAACCTGAGCAAGTCATAAATCTGGTCAGGTTGTTGCTATTTCGACGAAAATGGGGTAAATTTAGTCGTAGCACATTTGTACTACAAAACTGCTGGGTAAAAATTTTAGATAAATTCCCGAAGCATATAGATAATTCGATCAAAGATAATTCAGGAACAGATGCAAGCAGCTGTAACCTTGTGCAGGAGTCCCCATGATTGAACGTAACTTCTACCTTGGCCGTCTCACTGATCCGGTTCACGAGCAGACCAGCGATCAGGCTCTGACCTATGATCCGGCTGACCTGACCACGCACGCCTTTGTGACTGGCATGACCGGTTCCGGCAAGACCGGTCTATGCATTGGTCTGCTGGAAGAGGCGGCGCTGCAGGGCATCCCGGCCCTGGTGATCGACCCAAAAGGTGACCTGACCAACCTACTGCTGCACTTCCCGGACCTGGCCCCCCAGGATTTCCAACCCTGGATCGATCCTGAAACTGCCCGCCGGGAAGGACAGACCCTGGAGGAAGCTGCAACGCAAACGGCTCTGCAGTGGCGCAAGGGTCTTGAAGAATGGGGTATCAACCAGGAGCGATTGTTGGCGCTCAAGAATGCGGTCCAGTTTGCAGTCTACACCCCCGGCTCGGATGCCGGGCTTCCCGTCAGCGTGCTGACGTCACTGGCTGTCCCGGAAATACCCTGGGAAGGGAATCGCGAAGTCTTGCGTGAAAAGATCAACAGCACAGTCACCGCCCTACTCGGCATGGTTGGCCTGACCGAGCTCGATCCATTAAGTTCGCGCGAGCATATCTTGCTGGCAAATATCTTCGAAAGTGCCTGGAGCCAGGGCAAAGACCTCGAACTGACCGAACTGATCTTGCAAACCCAATCACCGCCATTTGATAAACTGGGTGCCTTTCCGATAGATAGCTTTTTCCCGCCCAAGGATCGCTCTGAACTGGCGCTGCAACTCAACAATATTCTGGCTGCCCCCGCATTTGAGATCTGGCGCGAAGGGCAACCACTGCACATCCCCTCGCTGCTTTTCATGCCAGACGGTCGCCCACGCCATAGTGTTTTTTATCTGGCGCATCTTTCCGACAGCGAGCGCATGTTCTTCGTCACATTATTGCTTTCGGCAGTCGAAACCTGGATGCGCACGCAGGCCGGTGCAACCACATTGCGTACCATTCTTTACATGGACGAAATATTTGGCTACCTGCCACCTTTGTCCAATCCGCCCTCTAAAGGGCCGATGTTGCGCATGCTCAAACAGGCGCGCGCCTTCGGTCTGGGGCTGCTGCTCGCGACTCAGAATCCGGTCGATGTGGATTACAAGGCTCTTTCCAACGCCGGAACCTGGTTCATCGGTAAATTGCAAACGGAGCGCGACAAGGGGCGATTGATGGACGGGTTGGAAAGCGCAGCCGGTGGCGTCGACCGTCATGCGCTTGAACAGGTAATTTCCGGACTTGGAAAACGAGCTTTCCTTCTGCATAATGTGCATGCCAAGGCCCCGGCTTTGTTCCAGACCCGTTGGGCGATGAATTATCTGGCTGGCCCGTTGACGCGGACCCAAATCCCGGCCTTGAATCGACTGGTGGGCGCTGATCAATTGACGGGAGCCGCTCAGGCAGATTCGACAGCCTCGGTAACAGCCAGCCAGCCAGGACTACCACCTGAATCGAACTCCCTCATGCCTGCTCCTTCAGATGAAGCCGAATCAGTTTCCGCAGAGCGGTCCAGCTCTGCGATGTCCAGGGTCACCGAAGGGAGTCAGGTCAAACCGCCCGTTCCCTCCGGTGTCGGCGAATACTTCCTGCCCATGAATTACGGTCTGAGCGAGGCGATAAACGCGGCGGAGGGACCGGTTTTTAAAGATGCACGTATATCTGGCGTACTTTATCGCCCGGCTTTGCTGGCTTCAGCCCAGATCCGCTTCCTGGACCGTAAATATGGCGTGGACAGCCAGGTGCAGAAATCGAGACTGGTGCTAGACCCGGATAAGCGCGGTGCGGTGCGTTGGGACGACTACCCCTACCACGGACCTTCCCTGGAAAAATTAGAGACACAGCCGGCTCCCCAGGCACGTTTTGTGATGCTGGATGCGCCGCTGAACGCATCCAAATCATTGACCGCCCTTGAACGCGATTTTACCGATTGGATATACCGGAGTGTGACCGTAAGCGCTAAAGCGAACCAGGCGCTTAAGGTCTATGCCGGGCCGGATGTGTCGCTGGCAGAATTCATGAAGGCCTGTGCTGACACAGCCCGCGAGTCGCGGGATGCTGAGATGGCCAAAGTAACGGAGCAATTCGAGCGCAAGATTGCCACTTTGGAGAATCGCCTGACAAAGGAAGGGCGCGAATTAAAACAGGATGAGGAAGAATACAACCAGCGCAAGATGGAAGAATGGGGCACCCACGCTGAAAACTTTCTGCTGGGCAAGGGACGCATTTCCCGTAAAGTGTCGACTTCCTTGACCAAGCATCGGTTGACCCAGCAAGCCAAAGCCGATATCGAGGAATCGGAAGAATCAATTCAGGATTACGAGCAGCAGGTGGCTGCGCTCGAAAATGAACGCGAACAAAGCCTTGCCGAGATCAATGACCGTTGGGGAGACCTGGTCAACGACATCAGCGCAGTGACCATCACGCCTAAAAAGCAGGATATCTATGTTCACTTATTTGGGGTGGCCTGGGTTCCGTATTACCTGGTCGAATCTGACGGAAAGGTGCAGGAACTACCTGCCTTTGGAGCAGAATCTTGATGAGCGTTTTCTGGTTGATACTGGCGATATTAATCTGGGGAGTGATCCATTCCGTGCTGGCTTCGTTGGAGGCCAAAGGAGTCTTCACGCGCTGGTTGGGGGCCGGATTTATGCGGTTCTACCGCTTTCTTTATAATCTGTTTTCTTTGGTGACCTTTCTCCCGGTGCTGGCGTTGACGGTCATTCTACCCGACCAGATGCTGTACAGCATTCCATTCCCGTGGTCGCTGGCAGCCATTACTGGACAGCTGATCGCCGGCGTATTGCTGGTGGTCGGCCTGCTTCAGACGGACACACTGTCATTTGTGGGTTTGCGGCAGATCCTTGAGCCACAGCAGGCTCCATCCCGACTCGTCACCAAAGGTTTGTACCGCTGGGTGCGCCATCCTTTGTATTCTGCCGGTCTGCTTTTTATCTGGTTGACTCCGTCGGTTAGCCTGAATACATTTGTGCTCTACCTCTCGCTCTCGGTATACATCCTGATTGGTGCGCATTACGAGGAACGCAAACTATTACACGAGTTCGGCCAGGATTATGCCGAATATCAGATCGCGACACCGATGCTGATCCCCGGTCTCAAAATTCCCTGGATGCGCGCCTGGCAGAAGTGAGACGAGATGTCGGAACAAAATAGGGGTCGTCCACGTTATTAAGATGTTCCTAATCTCAAAAGGATATAATCTAAGCCTATGACGACTCTGTCGTATCCCTATCGAAAAACAAATCCAGCTCTTCAGATTCTGGCAGCCTTGCTGATTGGCCTGGGGCTGTATTTGTTTGCCACGCTTGCCTGGCTTGTCAGCTATCAAATTGTTTACGCTGGCCAGATCTTTCCAGGCGTGACCGTGGCCGGAGTGGACGTCTCCGGCTTAACCCCGCAGGACGCCGCCGTCAAACTGAGCCAGACCCTGTCCTATCCATACTCCGGACGTCTGGTTTTTCGCGATGGCGACAAGGTCTGGGTAGCGACCCCGGCCGAACTTGGGATGGCCTTTGATCCTTCAGCGAGTGCCCAGGCCGCCTATCGACTTGGACGCAGCCGGGGTCTGTTCGGCGCGCTCGCGGACCAGATCCGCGCCCGGAAAAGGGGTGCGGACGCTTCACCGGTGATCCTGTTTGACGAGCGGGTCGCGTACCAATATTTACGCAACCTGGCTGCGCAAATTGACCAACCGATGCTGGAAGCCAGCCTGAGCATCCAGGGTACGGATGTGGTCGCACAGCCAGGGCAGGTGGGCCGCGTGCTCAATATTGATGCCACACTGGTCTATCTAAGTGCACAATTACAGACTTTTCGGGATAGCGAAGTACCTTTGGTGATCCAGGAAACACCCCCGCAAATCATGGACGTCACAGCCCAAGCGCAAACTGCACGTCAAATCCTGAGCGAGCCGTTGCGACTCGTATTGCCAGATGGTGGAACCGAGCAGGGTCCTTGGACCTTCGATATCCCGACCCTGGCCAATATGCTGCGAGTCCAGCGCGTGGAAGACGGCTCTGGCCCCCGGGTACAGGTCCGGCTTGACGAGGGGGCTTTGCGAGCCAATTTGGTCGGCATTGCGGCTCACGTGGATCAGAAACCAGCCAACGCTCGTTTTGTCTTCAACGATGAAACAGGTCAGTTGGATTTGATTGCCCCAGCTACGATCGGTCGCGCCGTGGATCCGGATGCAACCATCCTGGCAGTTAACCAGGCATTACAGAACGGCGCACATACAGTTCCTCTAACCTTGGTCTATACCCAGCCCAAGGTCGGAGATAACGCTACGGCTGACGAGCTGGGCATTCACGAATTGGTCTCATCTGAGACGTCTTATTTCTACGGTTCAAGTATAGCCCGCATTCAAAACATTCAGACTGCTGCAGCCCAGTTTCACGGCGTGCTGATTGCCCCGGGAGAAACTTTTTCGATGGGCTCCATGCTGGGTGATATCAGCCTGGATAACGGTTATGCCGAAGCCCTGATCATTTATGGAGGTCGGACGATCAAGGGGGTGGGCGGCGGTGTTTGCCAGGTCAGCACCACGCTGTTCCGTACCGCATTTTTTGGCGGATACCAGATCGATGAGCGACACGCACATGCATACCGCGTGTATTACTATGAACAGCTTCCCAGTGGTGCCAACAATCCCAAACTGGCCGGGTTGGATGCGACCGTTTATTTCCCGCTGGTTGATTTTAAATTTACAAATGACTCGCCTTACTGGTTGTTGATGGAAACTTATGTCAATCCCGGCGCGCGCACGCTTACCTGGAAGTTCTATTCAACCAAAGATGGCCGCTCCGTGGATTGGACGACATCCGGTCCGCAGAACGTTGTCCCGGCGCCAAAGCCGTTGCTGGAAGAGAATTCGGATTTATCTAAAGGCGAGATCAAACAGGTTGACTGGGCGGCCGACGGCGCGGATGTATCGGTTACACGGACGGTGACCCGTGATGGCCAGGTAATCCATAACGATCAATTCGACACGCATTACGAACCCTGGCAGGCAGTTTGCCAGTTTGGACCGGGAACCAAGGACCCTGAAAAACAGGCCAAGAAACAAGGTCTTTGCCAGCCCTAGACATGGTAAAATTGCGCTCTGTTGAGATTGGAGCAGCTATGGTAAGTCAAGAACTACTAGAAATTCTCCGCTGTCCGGCATGCGTCCGTGATAAAGAAGGTCTGCTCACGCTGCACAAGGATTCCTGGCTGGTTTGCCAGGATTGCGGGCGGAAGTACCCGATCCTGGATGAAATCCCCGTCATGTTGATTGACGAAGGAGACAAGTGGGTTGGCACGGCTGTTGACAAACTTCCCGTTCCACCTCCGGAAAAATAGATGCAAAATATGTCAGCTTTGAATGGCCTGCTCGAAGATTTAGCGAGCGGCGATGAAGCACGGGCGGAAGCAGCTGTTCCCGAAATAGTAGCCCTGGGAGAGGATGCATTTCCTTCGCTCCATACGCTGCTGGAATCAAACGATTCTGACATCCGCTGGTGGGCAGTGCGCACCTTGTCGCAGAACCTGACGCCTCCGACTGAGTGGCTGCTTCAGGCGTTGCAAGATCCGGCGCCCGAAGTCCGTCAATGTGCTGCCCTGGGTCTGTGCAGTCATCCGCAGGATGAATCCATTCCATTGTTGATCGCAGCCCTGGCAGATGCCGATACAATGGTCTCTAACCTGGCGACGAATGCCCTGGTGGCTATTGGCGCAGAAGCAGTTCCGCTTTTATTGGAGTCCTTAAAAACATCCCCTCAGGCAGCCCGTATCAATGCAATGCGCGCGCTCGCCGATCTTCGCGATTACCGCGCTGTTCAAGCCATGATGTCGGCTCTTGAAGAAGACTCGATGTTGATGCAGCATTGGGCCGAAGAAGGATTGGAACGCCTGGGCCTGAATATGGTTTATCTCAACCCTGATTGAAAAGAAAACTATGACTGATAAGAAATTCGATTTCTCAAAAATTCTCAACCTATATAAACGCGCCAAGCCAAAGCAGATCATATTCTGGGCTGTGACACTGGCATTGGGCGTGGCTGCTCTGGTCGTGACAAAAAATGTGGTTGCTTGCTGGCAGGTCACTCCGTTAGCAGGAATCCCCCCGGCCAGCTGTAACAGTTCGAATTCAGGTGTTCTGGAAACCCCGGTGGTCAACGAACTAGGCACTCCCATGCCTAAAGCGACCCCGACCCCCGCAGCTGCCCCAAGCAATCCCTTGCCTCCGGCCTGGGACGGCGCCAGCCGCGTCAATCTGTTATTCGTCGGTTTGGATTACGGGGATTGGTCTGTAGATCGCGAGGGCGCTTCCCGCTCCGATACCATGATCTTGTTGACCATTGACCCGAGTAGCAAAACAGCCGGTGTGCTCTCCATCCCGCGCGACATGTGGGTCAATATCCCTGGCTATGGATACGGAAAGATCAATACTGCCTATTATTTGGGCGAAGCCAACAAATTGCCTGGCGGCGGTCCGGCTCTGGCAATGAAGACCGTTGAGCAGTTTATCGGCGTGCCGATCCAGTATTACGCGCAGGTGGACTTCAACACCTTTGTGGACATCATCAATTACCTCGGTGGTATCGACGTCCAGGTGGATCAGAAACTGATCCTGGACCCGTTGGGACCCGGTGCGGATAAGGTTGTGCTCAATGCAGGTTATAAGCATATCGACGGCCAGCGTGCGTTGGCGTTCGCCCGCACGCGTAAAACTCAAGGGGGTGACGTGGACCGCGCCAAGCGCCAACAACAGGTCATCCTGGGAATCCGCAACCGCGTGCTGGATCCAAAATATTTCCCCCAACTGGTTGCCCAGGCTCCCGCGCTGTATGCCGAGCTCCAGCAAGGGATCCATACAAACCTGGCGTTGAACGATGCCATCCGGTTGGCGGTCCTGGCCCAGGATATACCGGTCGACCAAATCAAGATGGGTGTGATCGACTACACCATGATGACTATCGGTAAATCGCCTGACGGTTTGGACATCAACAAGCCCATCACGGATAAAATCCGGGAATTACGTGACGAGATTTTCTCATCGAATGGTGCTGTCAGTCCCAAAGCGACTGGCGACCTCGGAGCCTTGATGAGGGCGGACGGTGCGCGTGTGCGCGTGCTCAACGGCTCGGTCGCGAACGGGATTGCCGGGACCACGCAGCAGTATCTGATCTCGCAAGGCGTAAATGTCACTGACGTTGGAAATGCAGATCAAATTTATTCTCGCAGCGTAATCGTCGTCTACACTGATAAGCTTTATACTATGCGCTACCTGGCCAATCTTTTCGGTGTCAACAGCAGCGGGCAGATCGCTATCAAATATGATCCCACCTCTCCGGTGGATGTTGCCCTGATTATTGGCAACGACTGGGCCAACAGTAACCCGATGCCTTAGCCCTGCCTGATACAAAAACTCCCGCAGATCTGCGGGAGTTTTGATTTTAAGGCTGTCGGAAATCAAGTGAAATACCGCCCCAGTAGGGATCACCGCCTTCAGTTTTGCAGGATGGCGCAGTCAAATCGGTGACCGACGTGCTTCCATCCCCCAGGCGAATCGCATAGGTTACACCCGGGGTCATTGCATAATCAGCGTAACCATCCCCCAGTTCTGGTTTAAAACCGGTGAAGAAGTGCTCCTCACCACCGCTCCAAGTGACGATGATCTCTGCTCCCGCAACCGGTTTCCCGGCGGCATTTTCCAGATTGACTTGGAGAAGACCAGGTTGCAGTTTGGGATCACATACTGATTCCTGCGAATTTAATACAAAAGGTGCGCCAATGGTTGGCGTGGGAGTATGCGTTGGTCTTGGTGTTGGTGAATAGATGGGCGTGGGTGTCAATGTCAGGGTTGCGGTTCGAACCGGGGCTGCGGGCTGTGTGGAGGTTGCATTAGAAATCCCCGGGGTGAGGGTTGGTACCGCTGTATCGGTTGCCGGCTGGTTGGCTTGTTGCAGGGCACCCGCCAGGATTGCCAGGGTGCGTACATTCTCCTGTGTCTGCCCATCCGCCAGCATTTGCTGAGCCTGAGCAGTCAGTGCCTGGAAGGGGTCTGGATCGCCCAGCAACGCCAGACGGGCCTGTGCCCGTCCAAGATCACCTGTAGCAGCATACGACGCTGCAATGACAAGGCGGTATTGATCCTTGAAGTCTGATCGGAGGGTCGCGGGGTTGGTGTCCACGAAATGGACCGGGGAGATGACCCAGGCATACAATAATCCGAGAGCAATCCCAAGCAGTAAACCACCCAGTAAGTCCCAGGGGATGCGGTTAAATTTCACGGTGCACCGCCTCCCGTAGATGGCTGCCAGAATAACATAGCATTTTGCAGGTTTTCAAGCAAAGTCAGGTCTGCAGAGGAATACCCAGCTGTTCGAGCGGTCTGAATGGAAGTAGCGACGATTTCAGCCGGTGGATCACTACTCAGGAATGCCAGGCGGCGAGCGGCCAGATCCGTATCCTGTTCCGTCCGAAAGGCTTCGGCCACCATCAACACGTAGTCGGCTTTGTAATCGGGGTGCAGTGTGTCGGGTGTGGTGTCAATAAACTGAACTGGCGCGGCCAGCCAGCCGTAAGCTAAACCGACGGCTAAACCTATGACTGCGGCAATTAAAATACGGGTCCAACGTGACATGGGTTTATTTTGCCATAGAGCGGCAAGGATGGATAGGGTAGGGAATATATCATCCGAGCAGGTGACCGGCGGCACCCAGAAGCTCCTCCTTACCGTTGCTTCCTCTCGGACCTGGCGGGGTTCGCAGGGCTCTGCCGCGCCGGGCCTGCCCGGACAGGGCAAGCATACCCGATGAGGGGATGGCTGTCAACGGGCACCGCCATCCTGGGATGAAGGTAAGAAATTTCCAGTGCAGCCTGTCAATATTAAGGAGGTACAACTCAAAATGAGAACAATTAACGTGCTCGGAATTTCAGGCAGCCTCCGGAAAAATTCTTACAATACTGGTCTTTTGCGGGCTGCTCAGCAACTTTTGCCAGAGGGGATGACGCTGGAAGTGTTCGATATTGCGGGTATTCCACTTTTTAACCAAGACTATGAATTCAATCCACCGGAAATCGTACAAGAGTTTAAGACTCAAATTGTGATGGCTGATGCAATACTGATCGCAACACCGGAATATAATTATTCCATTCCTGGTGTACTTAAGAATGCGATCGACTGGGCTTCGCGCCCACCCCAGGCCTCTCCTTTCAAGGGCAAACCGCTTGGGTTGATGGGTGCTACTGTCGGCCAGATGGGGACGGTCCGCGCCCAACTGGCTTTGCGCCAAATCGCTGCCTACTTGGATATGTATCCGGTCAATAAACCGGAAGTGCTGGTCACCCGCGCTAAGGAAAAATTTAATGCCGATGGAAAATTAACCGACGAAACCACGCGGAAATTCATCTCTGAATTGCTCTTTGCCCTCCAGGAATGGACTCTGCGCCTGCGCGGTGAACGAAAACCCAAATCACATCTCGCAGTTTGAGTACCAAGCCGCACGAATTTAGCGTTTCTTCCACCTTGAAATAAAAAACCTCTGCTTGGGGTTTTTTATATTAGATGAAGATACTGCTTTCTCCCTTGACCGCAAACGGTTTCCACGCTAAAATCTTCCAGCTTACGGGGTGCCCGTGTTCGAGACTCTTACTGGACGACTCAATCAGGTCTTTGACCAATTGCGGCGGCGAGGCAAGCTCTCCGCCGCTGATGTTGATGTGGCCATGCGCGAAGTCCGTCTGGCGTTGTTGGAAGCGGATGTGCATTACAGCGTGGTCAAGGACTTTATTGCCCGTGTGCGGGAACGCGCTGTTGGCGTGGAGGTATCCAAGGCACTCAACCCCGGGCAGCAGGTCATTAAAATCGTCAATGACGAGTTGATCGCTACTCTGGGTGACCCGGCTCCATTAAATTTATCCGGGCCTAAGCCACGCGTGATCGTCCTGGTGGGCTTGCAAGGATCCGGGAAGACGACCGCCGCCGGGAAATTGGCCAAATTGCTACGTTCACGGGGAGAACGTATCATGCTTGTAGCTGGCGATCCATATCGCCCGGCTGCCATTCAGCAGTTGCAGCAACTCGGTCAGCAGGTAGACGTGCCGGTTGAAACCGTTTCCGGTATTAAACCAGCGGAACTATCCGCCAAAGCACTGGAGAAAGCCCAGAAGGGTGGCTTCAGTGTTATGATCGTTGACACGGCCGGTCGTTCGCAGCTTGATGACGAATTAATGGGCGAACTGCGGGCGATTGACAAAAAAGTCTCGCCAGTTGAGACATTGCTGGTCGTGGATGCGATGGTCGGGCAGGAAGCACTTCACATTGCCGAAGGCTTTCGGGAGGCGGTTCCCCTGACCGGCTTGATCCTGTCCAAGATGGACGGCGATGCGCGTGGCGGTGCGGCCATTTCGATCCGCTCGGTTACCGGGGTACCGATCAAGTTCCTTGGCACGGGTGAAAAACTCGATGCGCTGGAGAGTTACGACCCTGGACGATTGACCTCGCGTATCCTGGGAATGGGCGATATGATCGGCCTGATTGAAAAAGCCGAAAAGGCTTTTGACGAACAATCAGCCCAGGTTCAAGCTGAACGTATGCTTAAAGGCGAGTTTTCGTTGGAAGACTGGCTCGAGCAAATGATGCAATTACGGAAAATGGGACCGCTTAGTCAGATCATGGAAATGCTGCCGGGTCAAATGGGGCAGGCAGCGCGCTCGGTTGATCCGCAGGAGGTTGAACAAAACTTCAAACGAACCGAAGCGATCATCAACTCAATGACGGTCCGTGAAAGACAAAATCCGGATATACTCAATGCAAGCCGTCGCAGACGGATTGCCAGCGGTTCCGGGACGGAAGTGCAGGAAGTCAACCGCCTGATGAAGCAATTCCGTGAAGCAAAGAAGCTTATTAAAACGTTGAAGAAAACCGGCGGTCGCAATCTGCCGCGCCTGTTTGGCTGATATAATCTAATCCTGTTATGGGAATTCCAGGCCTCGCGAGTGCACATCCTTTCGTGCCCCCTCCTCGCCAGGACTGAGCCAAATCAATTGAAAATAATTAGGTTCGAAGGAGAAAGTTATCGATGGTTCGAATTCGTTTTCGCCGTGTTGGCTCGAAGGGGCAGCCCTCATACCGTATTGTTGCCGCGGACAAAGAAAGTCCTCGTGATGGTCGATTCTTGGAGATCCTTGGGTTCTACAACCCTCGTACCGATCCGACCACGTTGAGCTTAAAGGAAGACCGTGTCTATGACTGGTTTAGCAAAGGCGCAAAACCGACCGAATCGGTTGAGCAGGTCTTCAAAACCAATGGTGTGATGGAGCGTTACGAGCGCTTCAAAGCTGGCGAGTCTTTGGAAACCTTAATGGCCGAAGCTGCTGAAGCCGAGGCTAAGCGCAACATAAATTTCAAGACCCGTCGTGATTAAAACCCGATGTTGTTTCGAGCAGCCCTGCGCAGCGTTTCCGCAATGGGCTGCTTGTAATATTACGAAAGGCGATTTATGAAAGCCCTAACCGAATTTATCGCTAAATCACTGGTTGAACACCCGGAGGAGGTTGCCGTAGAGGAAATTAAAACTGGCAACCGGGTCCGGCTCGAATTGAGTGTTGCAAAAGACGACATGGGACGCATCATCGGCAAAGGTGGACGGGTAGCCAATTCGATCCGTACCCTTTTGCGAGTGGCTGCTGAGCGTGATGGGCAACAGGTCACACTCGATGTGCTCGAACCTTGATGTCACCTAGCACGCCGCCGGTAAAACCCGGTTCGGGCTCGCCTGTAGGTGAGCCCGAGTATTGGGCGGTCGGATTTTTGCGAAGGCCGCATGGTGTACAGGGTGAAATCTTGATGAATGTGGACACCGATATTCCCAATCCCCTGAAACCAGATGCGAAAGTCTTTGTGGGCGAGGCTCACACCCCCATGATAATTTCTGGTGTGCGATCACATGGGCAGGGAATGCTTGTTTCGTTTGTTGGGATTAACAATCCTGAAGAAGCCGGCCGCTATCGCAACACCTACGTCTACATCCTGACATCTGACCGACCTTCGCTTCCGGAAGGTGAATATTACCATTACCAATTGGTTGGACTCCAAGTCCTGGATGAAGACGAACAATTGTTGGGTGATTTGACAGATATCTTGGTGACCGGTGCTAACGACGTCTATGTGGTGACCAACGCTGACGGGCGCGAACTTTTACTCCCAGCCATTCCTGCGGTCATACTGGACATTGACTTGGATGCCAATCGAATGCATGTTCATCTGCTTGCGGGGCTGATCGACCAGGGGTGAGTTTGGATGGTCGTGACAACTGGATTGGATTAAACCTGCACGCAATGGCTGCGCAGAGGATGTCTCACGGGGCGATTATCAGCGATTACGCAGTCGGTGCGCCTCCGGAAGCTGCGAACTTCCCACTGACCCGTGTTCCGGAACAGTGTGCCGCTGGAATGAATTTGCCGACCGACGAAACCGAAGTGAAATTGTTGAGTGCACTGGGCGACGAAGCGCTCCATGTCGATGTAATTCGTAATCAGACCGGTCTACCAGTCGAGAAAGTACCGGCGGCTTTGGTGATGATGGAATTGAAGGGTATAGTGCGTCACGTAGGCGGTATACCGTATGTGGTCGTGTGTGAAGCACAATCGGATTATTCAACCAAGGGATAGAATGTGTTACATTGCGCCTTGGATGGGATGAGAAATGCTTGAGCATACCTATGCAGTAATTATGGCGGGTGGTGGCGGGACACGTCTGTGGCCGATTTCGCGCCGTGGCCATCCAAAGCAGATGCTTCCATTAGTGGAAGACCGTACGCTTTTCCAATCCACCGTCCAGCGCTTGGCAGGCATGTTCCCACCAGAACGCATCCTGGTGGTAACGGTGGATGAACAAGCAGCAGGGTTGATGGCGCAGTCGCCCGATATCCCGGCTGAAAATTTCCTGCTCGAACCGTCTCCACGGGGGACGGCATCGGTGGTAGGATTGGCAGCCACGGTTCTGCATAAGCGTGATCCGCAGGCTATGATGGCTGTATTACCGTCCGATCACTATATCCGCAACCGCGATTTGTTCCATTTGTTACTGCGCTTGGCATTGGAAGTAGCCGAAAAGGATTATCTGGTCACGTTGGGCATCACCCCAACTTATCCAGCCACTGGATATGGCTATATCCAGCGTGGCGAGGTCTTGCCCGAACACTTCCATTATCCAGTTTATCGGGTTCTGCGTTTTAAGGAAAAGCCGGACGAACAGCATGCTCGTGAAATGGTGACTTCCGGCGATCATTCCTGGAACTCCGGTATGTTCATCTGGAAAACAGCCACGATACTGGATGAGTTTGCCCGTCAGATGCCGGGCCTGACAGCAGCTCTGGACCAGGTTGGGTCTGCATGGGGAACATCCAAGCAGGATGCCACCCTTAAGCGTATTTGGCCGGATCTCAAAGTTGTGACTGTGGATTACGGTATCATGGAAAATGCACAGAAGGTAGCCGTCCTGCCAGCAAGCGGCTTGGATTGGAGCGATGTGGGATCATGGGATTCGCTCTTTGATGTACTACTGCCGGACAAGGACGGAAATATCGTCTTCAGTGGGGAGCATATCCCCCATGAAACGACCAAATCCCTGGTTTATGGGAATGGCGGAGATCGATTGATTGTGACGATCGGCGTTCATGATTTGATCATCGTGGATAGTGGTGATGTTTTGTTGGTCTGTCATCGGGATGAGGCGCAAAAAGTGCGCCAAATCGTTGAAAAAATTAAAGAATCTAAACGAGAAAATTATTTGTAGGAGTAAATTGTGGAAGCCTACTGCATGAAATGTAAAACCAAACGCGAAATAATGGAACCCGAGGCAACTTTTAACGCAGCCAGTGCACCGGTGACCCGCGGTATCTGTCCGGTGTGTGGTACGAAGTTATATCGAACCGGTCGCACCCCCGAACATGAAGGCATGCAAGCACCCAAGAAGGTAATCAAACGGGACGGAAAGCTGGTGATCGTTGAATCGCCGGCCAAAGCGAAAACCGTTGGGCGTTTTCTGGGTAAGGGTTATACGGTCAAGGCCTCGGTTGGTCATGTGCGGGATCTGTTGCGCTCGCAGCTATCAGTGGATGTGGAGAATCATTTCACGCCGAAATACCGTGTACCCAATGAAAAGAAAGATGTTGTCAAAGAGCTTAAGAAACTGGCTGGTAAAGTCGAAGAAGTTTATTTGGCCACCGACCCCGACCGAGAAGGCGAAGCCATTGCCTGGCATTTAATGGAAGCTGCTGCGATTGAACCCGATATTGCCAAGCGGGTGGTCTTCCATGAAATAACAGAACCGGCCATCCAGGAAGCCTTTTCACACCCGCGTGAGATCAATATGGATTTAGTCAATGCCCAACAGGCGCGCCGGGTGCTGGATCGTCTTGTCGGCTACAGTATCAGCCCGATCTTGTGGGAGAAGGTGCGAAGTCGCCTGTCAGCGGGGAGGGTCCAATCGGTGGCGTTGCGGCTGATCGTTGAGCGTGAGCGCGAGATCGAGGCATTCGATCCGGTCGAGTACTGGTCCATTGGGGCTGAATTAAAGCCCGAGAATCTAAAGTCCACCTTTGTGGCTAAATTAGCCAAAATCGATGAGAATGATCCCGAGCTCCCTGACGAAGAGACGGTTCTACCAATCCTAAGTGATATGGAGCAAGCCGCTTATACCATCAAAAAAGTCAAGCGTGGGGAACGCCGTCGAAAGCCGTCAGCGCCGTTCATCACCTCAACATTGCAACAGGAAGCCTCGCGTAAGCTGGGCTTTACCGCAAAACGCACTATGGCGCTGGCTCAACAACTATATGAGGGTCAGGATGTGGGTGATGGCGGTACAAGTGGTTTAATTACTTATATGCGAACCGACTCGACCCATATCTCGGAGCTGGCTCAGAAAGAAGTGCGTGATTTTATCACCCAACGCTATGGTGCTGACTTCCTGCCATCTCAGCCGCCTCAATACAAAACGCGTGCTGTTGGCGCCCAGGAGGCTCATGAGGCTATCCGCCCGACTTCCGTCGTACGTGATCCTGAGATGGTCAAGCCGCACTTAGAATCGGCGCAGTTCAAACTGTACCAACTTATCTGGCAGCGGTTCGTCGCCTCCCAAATGGAAGCCGCGGTTTACGATACCCTGCAGGTAGAAGTTGTCGGAAAAACCAGCGCGCATGAGTATCTGTTGCGTTCCTCGGGGTCCTCGGTGAAATTTGCAGGTTTCCTGGTTGTGTACGAGGAAGCGCGTGATGAAGATAAAAAGTCCGAAAGTGATGATGATGTGCGTATCCCATCCGGTTTGGTGGAAGGGCAAAAGCAGGAGTTGGTGCGCTTGATCCCTGAACAACATTTTACCCAGCCCCCTCCACGGTTTACCGAGGCTTCGTTGGTGCAGACATTGGAAGAAAACGGGATTGGACGTCCATCCACGTATGCCCCGACGCTTTCTACGATTCAGGCACGAGGCTATGTCCAACGAATCGACAAACGCTTCGTCCCAACCGAGACGGGAATTCTGGTCAACGATTTGTTGATCCAGCATTTCCCAGATATCGTCGATCTCAAATTTACCGTCCGGATGGAAGATGATTTGGACAGGATTGCCTCCGGGAATGAGGATTGGGTGCGGGTGATGAGGGAGTTCTATGGCCCCTTCTCTCAGGAAGTTGAGAAAGCGCAAAAAGAAATGCCGGTTACCAAGTCCGAACCAGAGCCCATCGGACGGGCTTGCCCGAAATGTGGCCATGATCTGGTCATCAGGTACGGACGATACGGCAAGTTCATTTCCTGTTCCAATTTCCCGCAATGCCGCCATACCGAACCCTGGTTGGAGAAAATCGGTGTGACCTGCCCGAAAGACAGCGGCGATATTGTCGAACGAAAGACGCGTAAAGGACGTGTATTTTACGGTTGTAACAATTATCCGGAATGTGACTTCACTTCCTGGAAGCGGCCATTGGCTCAACCCTGCCCCAAGTGTGGTGGATTGTTGGTTGTGTCCAATAAGCGGGAGACGCAGTGCACTGTATGTGAAGAAACATTTTTACTGGAAGAAGTAGTTCCGGAAACTGCCCAGGCAAATTAGTGTTTGCTTATGTCACAGTATTTTGTATAATTAATAGATGAGCATTCACCACCATCGGAATTCAACTGGCTGAGAGCATTCTGCTCAGGTTCCTGAACAAGGAGCAATGAAAGGAGCATACAACATGGAAACAATATTACGCCAGCTCAGGAAGCCTCTGGGGGCAGCCCTTGTTGCCGGGTTTGTCGGTCTGTTACTGGGTTTGTTATGGGCGTGGGTTCTTCAACCAGTAAAGTTAAAGGATGCGGATCCGTCTTATTTGAGCGCGACTTACAAAGAAGACTATATGCGCATGGCGATTGATTCGTATGGAGCGAATCCTGACCCGAATCTGGCTGTACAGCGCTTTGTAGCGCTGGGACCAGATGCGCCACAAATTTTGGAGAATATTCGCCTAAATCCGGAGAAACAAAATCCCGCATTGGTTGATAATTATTACCAGACCATCGAGTCTATTCCAGGTTTGCTTGATACTTCGAACCCACCACCCGCTGCAGGGTCAAACATTTTCCGGTATGCAATTATTGGGCTTGGCGTTATTCTCATCCTGGGAGTAGCTGGAGCACTGATCTATTTCATGCGTCCGAGTAAGCGCACAGATGAGACCAGTCCGGCGATGCAAGCCCAGGAGTACAGCCGCCAGACAGAACGCACTGATTTCGAATCAATGGGTATCGCCTCGCCGATTACTCAAACCATGACAACCTATGTTTCGGGGGACGACTTATATGACGAATCCTTTAGCATTGACTCACAAGCTGGGGAGTTCATGGGTGAGTACGGGGTAGGGATTTCAGAAACCTTCGGAGTTGGTGAGCCCAAGAAAGTCACGGCACTTGAGATTTGGCTGTTTGATAAAAATGATATCAAGACAGCCACAAAGGTGCTGATGAGCGCGCATGCTTTCAACGATCCGGCAATTCGCCAGCGGCTTGAGGCAAAAGGAGAGTTGGTTTTGGTCGAAGCACAAATGCAAGTTGTGCTGGAGACCGCTACGCTGCAGTTGTTGGCCACAATCGCGGATGTGGAATATGGCGATGGTCCACTTCCCCCCGACAGTTACTTCGAAAGGCTGACGTTGGAACTGGCAGTCTGGCCAAAAGACGAGCAGATTTGATCTAGAAAGAAACCGGCACCTTGAAAGTGCCGGTTTTTTGTATTTTGGTTATTCAATCTTGGTGATTTTAAGTTCGATTTCCCCGGCTGGAGTCTTAACCTTGACAATATCGCCAACCCTGTGATCGAGCAAGGCCTGTCCGATAGGGGATTCGTGTGAGATCTTTCCATTACGAGGGTCGGCTTCTTTCGCGCCAACCAGGTGATACGTTTCCGGGTCGAAGTCGTCTTCCTGGATGGTGATATGGGCGCCAATCACAACTTTATCTTTCTTTCCAGCGGATTCTTCGATGATGGTCGCGTTTGCCAGGATGTATTCCAGCTCTTGGATACGACCCTCGAGAAATGATTGATCCTCCTTGGCTTTCGCGTAGTCTGCGTTTTCGGAGAGATCTCCCATTTGAATAGCGCTACGCAGACGTTGGGCGATTGCCAGGCGTTGTGGTCCTTTGAGATCTTTAAGTTCTTCTTTCAGGCGTTTTGCGCCTTCAGCAGTTAAATAAGTCGATTGGGGTTGTGTCATGCTGCTCGCCTTTGCGTCTAAGGTTTTTCCGAGGGATTAAACAATTTTTGATGTTCTTCGATGGCGTATCGGTCCGTCATACCGGCAATATAATCGCAGACAGTGCGTTCCAGCCCACGGGTTGCTATGAACTTTTGGACGTGATCGGGCAGGATATCCGGCTCTTCGAGATAAGCTTGAAACATATCGGAAATTAACCGCTCTGCTTTGACAGCCATACGCACCACGCGGTAATGCCGGTACATGTTATTGTACAGGAAATCCTTGAGTTCCCGGTTACGGCGCTGCATATCTTCACTATAGCCGATCACGTTGTGAGAAAGCTTTTGCACATCCAGCGGTGATTGGGCTCCAGAATCTTTAAGACGCTTATCGGTTGCCTGGATCACGTCGCTGACCAACTGCCCGATCAGGTGGCGGATCATGCGGTGGCGTTCAATTTCATCCAAAGTCGGACCGTGCCAATTAAAAGTTTCCGCCAGGATTTCCCAGAGTGCAATCCCCTCCAGCATCTGCGGGGTGATCATGCCGGAGCGCAGTCCGTCGTCCAGGTCGTGGGCGGTATAGGCCAGTTCGTCAGCGATATTAGCGATTTGAGCCTCTAGAATCCCGCGCAGGTCAGGGTTGAAATTACGGGCGTCAGAAATATCGTATTCCGTTTCGTGTTTGACAATGCCCTCACGCACTTCCCAAGTCAGGTTCAGCCCGGGAAATTCCGGGTAACGCTGCTCCAGTTCGGTGACGATGCGGAAGGATTGTTTGTTGTGTTCGAAGCCGCCATGATCTTTCATCAACCTGGCCAGGGCTGTCTCACCAGAATGTCCAAAAGGTGGATGCCCGAGGTCATGGGACAAACAAATCGTCTCGATCAAATCCTCGTTGCCACCCAGGGCTCTGGCGATCGTGCGACCGATCTGTGCGACCTCCAGGGTATGGGTCAGGCGGGTGCGGTAGTAGTCACCTTCGTAATTAATGAAGACCTGGGTCTTATACTCCAGGCGGCGAAAAGCTGTCGTGTGCAGGATACGATCGCGGTCACGTTGGAACGATGTGCGGTATTCCGGTTCGTTGTCCAGATACTCACGCCCTTTAGAGTCTTTACTACGCATCCCGTAGGGGGCTAGGCTTTGATCTTCAATTTCTTCTAGCTTTTGGCGGGTAAAAAACATACTTTCTCACTTTCCTGACTTTGTATAGCTCCACAGACGATTAACGGGGGCTCAATGAGTCCCCGTCGTCGCAGGAGATATCGATGGGGCGAGTGGGGGTCGAACCCACAAGGTGTTTCCACCGGCGGATTTTAAGTCCGCTGCGTCTGCCGATTCCGCCATCGCCCCGGATATAGCGTAATTCTACTCCATCTGGTATTTCCGTCAAGAAGGGTTTATGTTATTTCGAGATGCTTTCCAGGCGGGAGGCGCCGTCGCGTTTCTCCAGAAATTTGTCTCGCCAATCTTTCAGAATGAAGGGAACGTAGAGAATCAAACAGGTTGCCAGTCCGATCACTTCCAGCCACAAAATATACCAGGGCCAGGGGGGTAATAGATCGAGCAAGCTGGCTGTTGGGGGTTTATGGGCGATAAATAGATAGTTGCTGCCAATCAACGTGTTGACCACAAAGACTACAGCCATGTAGATGTTGATCAAAACTGCCACGCGCAGCAAGGATTTCCAGGTTGGCCGTAACCCCTCAGCAGTTGTCATATATATTGCTGCGGTTACGATCAACCCGTGGGAAATGAATGTTTGGAAAAAACGATAATGTGGGAATCCATAGATTCCCAGGTCCGGTGTCATCAGGGCTTGAATCCCCCCGCCGATGCCAAGAAAATACATGAACTCATATATGTACTGATTTTTCGTTATCAGCATCAGCGCGCCGGTCCAAACCAGGAGGCTGCAGACGTGCAATGGCAGCATGGTCTGGATATTCCACTGGCCAATCGCGTAATTCCAGACATGCCATCCGATCTCGTTACACAACAGGATGATTGCCATCCCCCAGCGCACTTTCATGCGGGTTGATTCGCTTGCGCTCTTCAAGCGTAAAAGCAGCAGATTTATAGTCAAAATCACAAACAGCGTGATTAGATGAGCAGTACCCAAAAACTGAAATGCCCCACCATTAAAGTCTTTTGCAAAGAACTGGTCCATGTTCGTCTCCTCAGTTTGGCGTTGCACTACTGCTTCTTGCATAAATCTCTGAATTTTCTTGCCTCGCATCACCTGCGGATTAAGAGACTTCAGTTCAAACATTTACGCAGCACCCTGTAAGTTTATAGCAGGATGGTCGGCAAGTCAAAGGGAAATGTGGAAATTAAGATTCAAATTGTGATACAGTAATTATGGGAGGTTCGCTGATCTGATTTAGTAAGGAGGTGGATTGTGAACGCAAAGAAAAAAACGCGGCCATTCAATATCCTGCTTGCAGACGATGGTTCAGAACACGCTCGAGCCGCAATCGAATTACTCGGAGAACTCCCGCTCCCTGATCAGAGCCGAGTGACAGCCTTGCGGATTTTTACCCCGATCCAATCATCTTATGTAGCCATGATGGAAGCCGGCTTGGAAAAGACCAAATCTCTGCTGGAAGAGAAGGGGTTTGAGGCCGAAGCTGAGTTACTCTTGGGTTACCCTGGGGAGAAGATCATCGAATATGCGTCGACCAACCATCCTGACTTGATCGTGGTTGGCGCTAAAGGATTAAGAGCCACCCTCGGCATCCTGCTTGGGGGTGTGGCGCAGCAGGTCATCGAGTATGCCTGCTGTCCGGTGCTGGTCGTGCGTGCACCGACCCGTCCACTGCGCCAAATTCTGTGTGTGACCGACGGCTCCGAGCATAGCCAATATACGCTGGAATATCTGAGCAAATTCCCACTCCCAGCGCCTGCTACGATCAAGGTCCTGCATGTTTTGCCACCCCTGATTCCGTCGATGCTGATTGAGCCTTATATGCTGGGAACCGAATATATCTACCCCGTTCGAACTCCCGAGGAAGAACAGCAAGAGCTGGAAGCGCAGGAGCGAGAGGGCAAGGCTTTGCTTGCGCATGATTTGAAAATCCTGTCCAAGCAAGGGATCGAGGCAACCGGGGTTCTGAAACGAGGCGATGCGGCTACGGAAATCATCGAGTATGCCAGGACGAACGGTACGGATTTGATCGTGGCTGGCTCGCGCGGGTTGAACCCGATTAAAAGCTGGCTGGTGGGCAGCGTCTCCCGCAAGCTGGTACATTACTCGAACTGCTCGGTGTTGATCTTTAAAGCGCCGCAAGCTGAATAGATCATCAGGAGGAAATGACCAGGTGGATTTTTTCCGGGCCATCGAGACCCGGCACTCGGTTCGTGCTTTTTCTGAGAAGCCGGTGGAAGAGAAAAAATTACGATCAATCCTGGAGGCGATCAATCGCGCACCCTCGGCTGGCAATCTGCAGGCTTTCGAAGTCTACCTCGTGACAGCGGACCGGGATAAAGCGCGCCTAGCACGAGCAGCTTCTGACCAGGAATTTATCGGTCAGGCCCCACTGGTACTGGTCTTTTGCGCCCATCCGGCTCGCTCTGCTGTACGTTATCACCAACGAGGAGAAAAACTGTACGCTGTCCAGGACGCAACCATTGCCTGCACTTTCGCCATGCTGGCTGCAACCGCGCTGGGATTGTCGTCGGTTTGGGTCGGCGCTTTTGATGAGCTAAAAGTAAGTCAAATCATCGGTTCGCCCGGTGGTCAGATTCCTGTGGCCATACTTCCGGTTGGGGAGGCGGCCGAGACTCCGCGCGTTCGACCCCGGCGCAGCCTGGATGACTTAGTTCACTTAATATAAATAAGGAGATGGAAATTATGTTGGATGCCATCTTGACAGATGGGCAGCGTGGTTTGCGGGATGAATCCCGAAAGTTCGCGCGTGAGGAAGTGCCTCGTCAATTATTGCTTGATATGGATGCCGATCGGGTGCATTATCCGCGCGAATACATCCAGAATCTTGCCGCGCACCATTTGCTCGGCCTGCGTTTTTCGGAAGAGTGGGGCGGGCGGGACCTGGATTGGGCGCACGAAATTTTGGCACTGGAGCAGATCGGCGTTCTGGGATCCAGCCTGGCCTGCCTGTATTCACTACCAACGATTGTCGGTGAGGCCATCCATGTTTTTGGCACTCGGGATCAAAAGGAACGATATCTGAAGCCGGTGCTGGCAGGCAAGATGACTGTTGCTGAAGCATTGACCGAACCGCGCGGTGGATCGGATTTTTTCGGCGCTACGACCACGGCGAAACGGAAGGGGGATTTCTACGTCCTGAATGGTCAAAAACGTTTTATTGTCGGCGCAGAAGGCGCGGACCTTTTCATGGTTTATGCGCGGACTGACGCGGAAGCACCGGGACAAAAGGCCATCAGCGCATTCCTGGTCGAGCGCAGTGAAAATTTGGAAGTGCAGCACGTCTATGGCCTGATGGGGACGCGTGGAGGCGGAACCGGTCGGGTTTATTTTCGCGATGTACGTGTGCCTGCTGAAAACCTGATTGGCCGTGAGAACGGCGCGCTGGAGATTTTTAACCAGATGATGATCCCCGAGCGCATGACCAGTGCGGCAGGGGCCTTGGGTCTGGCACGCGCTGCGCTTGAGATCGCGGCGCGATACGCGGACAGGCGGAAAGCCTTTGGGCAAAAAATCCGCGAATTCGAAGGTGTAAATTTTAAGATTGCTGAAAGCCTGACGCGTTTGGATGCAGCCCGCGCCCTGGTTTACCAGACGGCGCACATCATCGATACAATCGGCAATTCGGGCTATGTTCGGCGTATGGTATCAGAGTCAAAGAAGTATGCCACTGAAACAGCCTGGGAGGTGGTCAACGCCGCCATGCAGGTTATGGGCGGGATCGGATATACCAATGTCTACCCCGTTGAACGTCTGCTGCGGGATGCGCGCTTGATGATGATCTGGACAGGTACAAACGAGATCATGAACCTGATCATCCAACACGAATATTACCGGGAATTGCTTGCAACGCCTTCATTTGTCCGCGATGTGGAAGCCGATGCGTTAAATGCTGAAGCAGATGGGGAAAAGGTCTACGAATAAGTTGAAGGCCAGGAATTGGAAATGAAAGGAAAAACGGCTGGGCTAAAAAAGCCCAGCCGTTTTTGCGAAAGATTATCCAGATATTGAGATGGGAGTGGACTTCTTGGTGATCAGCCGGTAGGCCGAGCGGAGCGCTTCGAAACCACCGACTACGATCGCGATGATCAGGGCGAATTTCGCCATCTGGGTCATCAGCAAGACCAGCATGTTTGCGGTCGGCGCTTCTAGCGGACCGCCAGCCAGGGTCTCGGCTGTAAAGGCCCCCTGCAGATGGGCAAAGGCGATTCCGACGCTTACAACGCGTAACGATAATGGAGTGTTTGCTGCTCCACCAACCAGATATCGCTGGCGAAGCGTTCGATGAAATAGCGGTCGTGGACAACCGCCAGCACCGTTCCCTCGAAATTCTCCAGGGCTTGCTCGAAGCGTGCCCGCGAGGGGATGTCCAGGTGGTTGAGGGGTTCGTCGAGCAGCAGGAAGGTGCAGCCTCGCGAAACCAAAAGCGCCAACTGCAAACGGGCACGCTCCCCGAAGGATAAATCCCCGCTTGGGCGCAGGGGGTCATCGCCGCTGAACAGGAAATAATGCAAGAAATTCCGGGCCTCGGTCTGGTTGAAAGACGAAACACGCTGCACCATTTCCAGCGCGGAACGGTCCGGATCGAGCGTCTCCTGTTCCTGGGTCATGTAGCCGAGGCTGACGCTCGCTCCCAGGCGGACGTTCCCGGCCAGCGGCGCCAGTTGCCCGGCAATGGTACGCAGCAGGGTGGTCTTGCCGCAGCCATTAGGCCCGGTCAGGGCGATACGCTGGCCCGCCCGAATGTAGAAATCCAACCCACTCAACAGTGGTTGGTGCGCGAGATAGCCGACCGAAAGGTCCTGGGCGATGACCACATCTTTGCCCAGGTTGCCCGGCGTTTCGAATTCGAGTTTCATCTGCCATGAAGGCCGCGGTTTCTCAATATGCTCTTCGGTCAGGATCTGTTCGATACGCTTTTCGATGTGTTTGGCACGTCCCGCCACATTCTTGGTGGCGCGGTTGCCGAAGAATCCGACCGAGAAACCGTCAGTATTGGATGGATCGGCTTTACCACCTTTTTTCATCCTGGTCAGGCCGCGGATGTGAGCAGCTGCTGCCCGCAACTGGGCCAGCTGGTTTTGCTGGTCCTGGTAGGACTGTAATTGCTTTTCCCCATCGACCAATTTTTGCTCGACGTAGGCGCTGTAATTCCCATCATATTGCTGCAGTGAATGTGTAACCGGATCGAGTTCCAAAACGCGCGTAACGGTATTGTCCAGGAAGGCGCGATCATGCGAAATGACCAGTACCGCCCCCTTGAAACGCGACAGCCAGCCTTCGAGCCAGGCCAGCATCTCGAGGTCGAGGTGGTTGGTCGGTTCGTCCAGCAGGAGCAAGTGTGGTTCATCCAGCAGGATGCGCGCCAGCATCAAGCGCGTCTTCTGTCCGCCGGAAAGTTGCTGGATCAGGGTGCGCGGATCGAATTCAGCCAGACCCAATGCTGCCAGCACTTTTACCGGCTGGAGGCTGCTGGTTGACAGTAGTTGTAGGGCCTGGTCATAGCGCGTCTGCAGCTTGGAGTCATCGGGAGCGGAGGCGAGCGCTGTTGCCAGCCTGGCAACGCGCGTTTCAAGTTCTTCGGTCGATACGAAAGCCGACCCGAGCGCGGATTGAATCGTCTGCCCGGGTTCAAGATCCAGGCCCTGTGCCAGATACCCAATTCGTAGATCGGGATAGGTGTGCACAACCACCCCTTTGTCAGGCTGTTCCTCACCGACCAGGATGCGTAAAAGGGTGGTCTTGCCGCAGCCATTTGGGCCGATCAAACCGACCCGATCACCGGTACTGAGACTGAAGGATATATTGTTTAGAATTGGATTGATGCCATAAGATTTAGAGAGATGATGTGCGGAAAGCATAAGCACTCCTGTAGCAATTAAACGAAAACCGGGGGCTGACGCCCCCGGCTGGAATCAACACAGCGGGTCGTACCCCGAAAAAAGTCTCAAATGGCTACAGGTTGTCGGTCATTCCTTACTCTCCTACTAATTACGGACGGCGGGATTATAACATAATTTGGATTACGCCTCACCGTTCACGGTAATTGTCCGAATCAATCGAAGCATACGCTCGTAATGCGAACCCTGCCAGTAGACCTGGTCGCAATCTTGGCAGATGGCGAAATCGTTGAAGTATTTCCTGGTCAGCGGTTCGAGGCGCGCCAGCACGTCCCGTTTATCGACCGGTTCCAATAGTCCGTTGCAGCGTATGCAGCGGCGAAAAGGCTGGATCCTTTCGGCCAGGTCGTAGCGGCGCACGACCTCACGTAATTGCTCCAGCGGATCCAGCGAGCGCGGACTGTAGCCGAAGCGCAGGATTTTACGCATTAGCAAATGCCGGTCGCGGCTGAGCAGGATGCGATTATCGCCCGCGGCGAAATGCGCCAGCTGTTCGTCGTCGTAATCGTTGCGATACAGGCAGTCGAAGCCCAGCATGCGCAGATGGGCTGCCAGGCGGCCGAGGTGGCTGTCCAGCAGGAAGCACGGTGGATCGAATGGGCAGCCGGGGAGGTTTGGCCAGACCTCGACTTGATCTCCGTCCTGCGTGATATATCCCAGATCGCTCTGCTGGCCGTTGACCTGGATCCGGCCGACTTCGGTGTGCGGCACGCCAAGCGCTTCGATCAAGTGCTTGACCGATTGCCGGCCTTTGAAGGCCACCTGGAGCGGTTCTCCGCGCGCTTCGCGCGAAAGGAAGAAATCCAATCCCTGATGAAAGTTATAGATCGCCTGGCTCATGCTGCGCTTATTGATAGTGTAGCCTCTGCCAGGGGGCGAGTCAACTTAAATCAAAAACGTGAGGCTTTGTGTACTGACCCCACGTTTTTGATGTATGTCGTCACACTTTGTGGGTCACGCTGACCTGGGTGACGATGTCGTATGCTTCCAGTTCCTTGAAGAAACCCTCCGGATCGAGCACGGCCTCGGGCGGGTGTACGCCGGGTGCGACTCGCTTTTCCGCCAACCAGATCGCTGCTAACGCCGGTGCGACGCCGGTCGGCAGCGCGCCTTTGACGGTCAATGTACCCAGGCGGTAGATCATGGATTTGCCGCCTTTGGTACCCTTGACTTCGGTGGTGATCTCCTTGGCCCAGTCCGGGGGTTTCCGGGTGGGCGGGGCCAGGAAATCGGTCAGGGGTGGGACAAAATTACCCATCATGGCTACCATGAATTCGCGCGGCGTGACTTTGGTTCCTCCCACCTCGACCGGCTCGCGACCGGCAAAGCCGAATTCAGCCAGCACGTTGACCTTTTCAACTGTTTCCTTGGCCATACCCCAGTAATTGATCTTGAAGAAGCACTCTTTGACGCCCTTGTCCTTGAAGGTCAGCGGGATGGTGGCGACCTCGGAATGCAGGGAATAATGCATTGGGAGCAAGCCGACGGGCTGGGTAAACCAGTAGTCCTCAAAGCCGGTCAGCGGCTTTTGCGGGACGAATTCCCCGTTCAAGTAGACCATCGGTTCGAGAGTCAGCTCGTCCAGGATGGTCGGGACAGCGTAAGTGAAGCGCATGTCGTCCGGGGCGGGCGGCTTTATGCCGTCGTAAATGCGAATGTATTCGATCGTGTCGAGCCGGTCGGCGGCGTAGCGCGACTGGATATTGGGGATGCCGGGAGCTGAACCCATGCCCAGCACCGCGCTGATGCCCTTTTCGGCAAAGCGGTCGTTCAATTCCAACTGCTTGAAAGTTGTGTGGAACAGCCCGCCCATATCGGTGTACGAGACGCCCGCCTCGATGCAAGCTTCCATGATCTGCAGGTTAGTGTAGTAGACAGTAGCGTTCAGGCAGGAGTCGGCGCCCTTGAGTACCGCCACCAAACGCGCGTGGTCATTGACATCCACCTGCTCGATCTTGACTTTGGGGCTCTTAAGATAGTCAGCAACGATCTTGGCGTTTTCGGGGTTGAAGTCAGCGATGACTACCTCGTCCACGCGCTTGTCCCCGGCCAGGGCTTGCACGGCGATGCAGCCCATCTTTCCTGCCCCACCTACCACGACGATTTTCATGTTGCTCTCCTTGGTAAAAAATATAACGGAGAAGAGTTGCGGCCTCTTTATCTCCGTAAATTATTCAATCGGAAACCACCAGGGTTTCATGCGCGCTTCGACTTCCCAGTGGACGTGCTTGGTTTCCTGGAAGTCCTCCAGTCCCTCGTGTCCCAATTCACGGCCCAGCCCGGAACGTTTGAACCCGCCGAACGGACCGGCGACGTTATCGACCAGCGGATCGTTGACCCACACGTTGCCGGCTTCGATCTCATCCATGTACTTGCGCACCTTGCGCGCATCGTTGGTGAAAAGGGTCGCGCCCAGCCCGTAGGGTGACTGGTTCGAACGCTGCAAGGCCTCATCGAAATCCTTAACCGACACGACGGGCAGCACCGGTCCGAAAGTTTCGTCGCGCATGACCGCCATTTCCTCCGTGACGTCTGTCAGCACGGTCGGTTCGTAGTAATAACCCTTGGGTTTGTCGGGCGGAATGCGTCCCCCGGTGAGGAGTTTTGCCCCGGCCTGTACCGCGGCTTGAACCTGCTGGTCAACCGCAGCGCGTTCGGACGGCCGGATCATGGGCGTGACCTCGCTTTCAGGGTCGATTCCGGGACCGACCACCAGCTTTTGGGTCACCGCGACAACTTGTTCGAGGAATGGTTGGTAAACCTGCTTTTCGACGTATACGCGTTCGACCGAGGTGCAGACCTGCCCGGCGTTCAGGAATCCGCCCCAAACCGCGGCCCGCGCGGCGGCCGCTAGATCGGCATCAGCGCAGACGATCAGGGGGTCCTTGCCGCCCAACTCCAGGTGCAGGTGCTTGATCTCCTCGGCTGCCTGGCGCATGATGTGCTGCCCGACCTCGGTGCTGCCGGTGAAGGCTACCATGTGCACGTCTGGGTGGGTGACCAGGAAATCGCCAACGCTGCTGCCCGAGCCGGTGACGAGATTGATCACGCCGGGGGGCAGGTGGTCGAAGATTTTCTCGAAACCGAGCGTGGTCCAGGGAGTATAGGAAGCGGGCTTGACGACCACGGTATTGCCAGCCGCCAGGGCTGGGGCCAGCTTCCAGGCCAGCAGCAGCAGCGGGTAGTTCCAGGGGACGATCGCCGCCACCACCCCGAGCGGGACTTTGAGCACCAGCGAAAGCTGCCCATCCTCGGGCGAGGGAATGACCCGACCGCGCGAATCGCGTGAGAGCTCGGCGTAGTAATCGAAACATTGCGCCGACCACTCGACGTAGCCGCGGTTTTTATAGATGGTGCGACCGGTTTCTTGGGTTAATTCTGTGGCAATGACCTCCAGGTTTTCGCGTAGCCTGCGGGCCACCTCGTGCAGCATGGCGGTTCGTTCAGGGGCCGGGACCTTGCGCCAGGTCTTGAAGGCTTTTTTGGCAGCCTGGACCGCGCGTTCAGCGTCGGCGATGTCACCCCAAGCCACCTCTCCAAATGCTTCTTCGGTGGCCGGGTCGATCACCGGGTGCGTGCCGCCGCTGCTGCCTGTGGCTTGGTTGTTGATCCAAAGTTTGCGCATACTCACCTCGAATGTTAGCCTCTGCGAGACTGCATTCACAGAGTCCGTTTTCGTAATTCACGGAGAAAGTATTTGCGGTTTTTGCCAACTTTCTCCGTGCGCTTTGTGTCTGAATGGTTGTTCAATCCAACATGTCGGCCAGCCATCCCAGCCCGAGCTCCTCCAGTTTTTTACGCTGGGGTGTGCCGGTCGCGACGTCCCAGCCGGACATCTGGTAGTACTGGTCCTTGGCGGTCTCGAGTTCCGGTTCGGTCAGGAAGACACCATCGCTGGCGCCGTCTTTGAGCGCTTTGAACATCTTTTTGGGCAGCTTGTCATCTTCGCGCGTGAAGCCCTCGCGGGCATTGAAAGCCCGCAGCAGGTTCAAACGTCGTTCGCCAACTTTTATGATCTCGTCCACGCTGACATCCCAACCGGTGACGAGCTTTATCGCCTCACCCAGCTGCTGGACGTCGTACAGGTGCCAGGCTGGTCCGAAGACGAATTGGCAGACGTTGATCGAATCCATGGCCGAATAGACGTGCTCGGTCACCAGCGCGTAGCGCACTTTTTCTTCATTCAGTACATCGTCCGGCTGCGGATCGGTCAGCCCGATCTGGGCCATGCGTTCGGGATAATCCCCGTAAGACGGATCGTGTTCGCTGGACTGGTGGTCGGCGCCGAAGGGATTGACGGCGTAGATCAGGCCTAACGAGCGCTTGACCTGCGGCATGTGCGCTGGAAATTCCTGTTTCTTGACCGCCACGACCAATTCCTCGGTCCCCCGCCCAATACGTTCGGCAGCCTGCGCGGAGCCGTCGGCCAGCAGGTCGCCGAATCCTTCGCGGTGGGCAATCTTCTCGACCATCTGGACCATTGCCTCCGCATTGCCGAAACGTAATTCGATCCCGTCGGTGTCTTCTGTCGAGAGCAGACCCTGCTCGAAACAGTCCATGGCCCAGGCGATGGTTGCGCCGCACGAGATGGTATCCAGACCGTACATGGCGCACAACTGGTTGGCGTAGGCAATGGCTTTGAGATCATCGATACCGCAGTACGAGCCGAAAGTAGCCAGGGTTTCGTACTCGGGTCCTCCGTAACGCGGATCGACCCGGTAAGGTCCTTCGGTTACCTCGACCACGCGCTTGCAGCGCACGGTGCAGGCGTAACAGGTGTCGCGCTCCTTCAGGATGGTGGCAGCCATGGTCTTGCCGTCGATCGCTTTCCAGCCTTTGAAGGTCCCACTGACCCAGTTGCGGGTCGGCAGGCCGCCGTCCTTGTTCTGACCTGCGAGGACTTCAGCAGTGCCCAAAAGCCCCAGGCCGTAGACGTCCGAATCTTCGAAGTTCTGCGCACCCCAACGGGCGTGCTGGTTCAGGGCCTTGGAATCAGCCACGGAGGGTCGCTGTTTACCGCGCACGACCACCGCTTTGAGATTCTTGCTGGCCATGACCGCACCCATGCCGGTGCGTCCGTTGGCGCGGTTGGCCATGTTCATCAGCGCGGCATAGCGCACCATGTTTTCCCCGGCAATGCCGGTTTGCAAGACCTGGATCTTGGGGTCGCCCAATTCTGCTTTCAGAATGTCGTCGACCTCGCCGGTGATTTTGCCCCACAGATGGGCAGCTTCCCGCAGTTCGGCCTGGCCGTCGTGGATCCACAGGTAGACCGGTTTCTCAGCTTTGCCATGGATGACCACTGCGTCGAAACCCGCAAACTTCAATTCAGCCGGGAAGAACCCACCGGACTGCGAATCGCCAACCGCGCCGGACTGCGGAGATTTGGCGACAGCCGTCAGGCGGCTCTGCCCGGAGATGGGCGCGCCGGTCAGAATCCCGGCGGCCAGGGTCAGGGTATTTGCGGGTCCGAGCGCATCGGCGTCTGCCGGGGTGTGCTTCAACAGGTAATAAGCACCCATGGCACTGCCGCCCATGTAGGTACGGTAAAAGGCCTCAGGCGGCGTCTCAATTTCCAGACGCGATTCCGAAAGGTGGACGTGCAGGATTTTTCCTTGATAACCATTCGGCATGAGCCGCTCCTTGTCGGTAGATTACTTCTTGGCTGCTTTGACTGAATCGTTGAAGATATTCAATGTCTCGTCTACATCTTTCTCACTGAGCGCGGCACACAGGAACCAGGGTTCACGCCCGTCTGCATCGGGCATGACGCCGCGTTTGATCAGTTCATAAGCGACCTGTTCGTAAAGATCCCCGTCCCCGGCGATGTAATCGCGGAACTCGCGCGGCTCTTCCTCGATCCCCAGCAGGATGCTGAACATGGGCGGCAGGCCGGTGACTATATGCGGAATGTCCTGCTCGGTCAGAATGTCGTCGATACCCTTCATTAGGGTTCTGCCGCGTTTGTTGATCGTTTCGAGGACCGGTTCCTTGGCCAGGATATCCAGGGTTGCGTTTGCGGCAGCCACACCAACCACGTTGCCGGAATAGGTCCCGCCGTGGGCTACATGACCGGGATCAATGGTCATCATCACGTCTTCTTTGCCGCCGATGGCTGCAATCGGATAGCCATTGCCCAGCGATTTGGCGTAAGTAACCAAATCAGCTTTCATCTTGAAGTATTCCTGCGCGCCGCCATTGGCAATCCGGAAGCCGGTCTTGACTTCGTCGAAGACCATCACGATGCCATATTCGTCGCACAGGCGGCGGATGGTTTTGAAGAATTCGGGCCGCGGCATGATCCCAGCCGCATTGCCCATCACCGGTTCGATGAAGATAGCCGCGATCTCTCCCCAGCGGGCTTTGACCGTCTTTTCGAGCATCTCGATATCGTTGAAGGGCAGCACGATGACGTATTCACCGATGCCCTTGGGGATGCCCGAGGTGGCCGGGGCAGCGATCGGGCTGCGGCGAGAACCGAGCATGCCCATATTCGCGGAGGCCGTGCTGAACATGAAGTAGTCGTTCATGCCGTGATATTGGCCCTCGAACTTGATAAATTTTTCGCGGTTGGTATAGGCGCGGGCAATGCGCAGCGCGTGCATGGTGGCTTCAGTGCCGGTATTGGTCAGGCGTACTTTGTCAACGCCAGTCATCTTGACGATCTTTTCGGCGAGTTCCACTTCACCTGGAGTGGTCCAGGCAAAGAGCGTCCCACCCTGGATCGCCTCGGCCACGGCCTGGTTGACGCGCGGATCGGCGTGGCCCAGGATGATCGGCCCAAAAGCCAGTCGATAATCGATGAACCGCCGGTCGTCCACATCCCAGATGTAGGCGCCCTGCCCTCGTTGGATGACGAAGGTGTCATCCGGTCCCCAATAACGGAAGTTCGAGTTCACCCCGTGTGGGATGACCTTGGTCGCTCTCTGGAACAATGCTTTGGTTTTTTCACCTTGCAGACTCATAGAATCTCCTCTTCGATATTAAGGGTAAGAATGGTTTATTACTTGTCGAATAAGTGGTCGAGTTCTTCTTCCGGCACGTCGAAGACGGCATTGGTCGGGGCCAACGCCTCGCGCGTCATCCATTCAGGCAGGCGATCTTGCGCGGAGGTGAATCCCGCCCGTCGGTTGAACTCGCGCTCCAGTTGGATGGTTTCTTCACCGAGTACTTGCAGGATATCAGCGCCCACCTCCAAGCCGTAGCGGGCATTAAGCAGGTCCCGGATGGTCTCAGGCGCAGCCGCAAAGCCGAAACCGGCAAAGATGCAGGCGCCGAGCGTATCGTAACCGGCCATGCTGACCTGGGCTTTGCGTGAGACCTCGGCCTGGCCCTTGGGGTCGGTGTGATTGATCTTGGCGCGGATGGTCAACCCGGCGGTATGGTCGGCGCCCTGCGGGGTGGTGGCATACGTCACGCCGGTGCCTTTGATGGCGCGCGGATCGTAAGCCGACATGGCCTGTCCCTTTACAGCCGGGACGCGTTCGATGCCGAGCACCTTCCCGGTGGTGGTTGCCCCGTTGCCGAGCACGCGCCCCAGGGGAGACCCGTCACGGATCTCCTGGACCAGGGCCAGCGCTCGTGCCCCATCCCCAAATTCCAGCAGTCCCGCATCGGCTGCGACGCCAAGCGCAGCGCCAACCTCGATCGAATCCAGGCCCAGGTCGTTTGCCTCATAGTTGAGTCGGGCGACCGTGTCCAGGTCGTCAATGCCCAGGTTTGACCCCATCAACCCGATCGTCTCGTATTCGAGCGGTGAAACGATCGACTTGCCCTGCGCGTCGCCAAAGACGTTGGAGCACTGGATCATGCAGCCGCGCATGCAGGCGTGGGATGGATTGCTTTCGCCGCCACGTGACAGGATCAGCTCGCGCATGTACTCACCGCTGATCTTCTCGGCTTGCTTGAATTCGCCACTGGAGAAGTTTCGGGTGGGGAGCGCACCGAAGTTGTTGCACATGTGGGTCATGGCAGCGGTACCGTAGTCGTGATAGGCATGCGTCTGTGGGTGGTCCATCAGGGCCTGGTTGAATTCTTTTTGCGCAGTTCGGAAGGCTGGTAAATCCCGAATGGGTGGTTTCTCTCCCTCCGACGAGTCGATGACGATGGCTTTGAGACCTTTCGATCCCATCACTGCACCCAATCCGCCACGCGCATTGATGCGCGAAGGGACACGGTCCTTGTCGATGTTTTGGATGCCGGCACTGGCCAGCTGCATTTCCCCGCCTGGACCGATCAAGGCGATGGCCACATCTTTGCCGTATTTCTCGAGCAGTGTCTCAGCCGTATCGTAAACCCCTTTGCCAAGCAGATCGTCGGCGGGTTCGAAGCGAGCGGCATCCTTGCTCAAGTGCACTAGCCACAAACCGGATTTCTCTGGTTTGTCTTCCAGAATGAGGGCTTTGATACCCAGGTGGGTCAACTGCAGCCCAGTGCTGCCGCCGGCATTGGATTCCTTGACGCCACCCGTCAGCGGGGATTTGCCGCCGACCGAGATACGGTCGCAGGATGAAAGCATGTGTCCCACCAGCAGGCCGGGGGCGAAAACCAGTTTGTTTTTGGGGCCGAGCGGCTCGCAGGTGGCCTCAACTTCGTCGACCAGAATGCGCGCCAGTAATCCGCGTCCGCCTAAGCGTTCCCAGGAAGTAGGGACGGGTTCGATATTCAATTTTTGTGTGCGTGTGTTGATACGCCATACATTCATTTATTCCTCGCTTACTTGGCGACTTCTGCCAAAGCTTCTTCAAATACCGATAAAGCTGCGTCAATTTGCTCAGCGGTGACGATCAAGGGTGGAATCCAGCGAATAACATTCTCGTAGGTACCGCAGGTCAGCAGCAGCAGATCGCGTCTGAGACAGGCTTGCTGCACAGACTTGGTCAGGTCTTTGTCCGGCAGACCCCCAACGGTGAACTCGACGCCGACCATCAGGCCGCGCCCGCGCACGTCGCCGATGACGGGATAGCGCTTCTGAATTTGGCGCAGGCCCTTCATCAATTGCTCGCCCCGTTCAGCGGCATTCTCGACCAGACCTTCTTCCTGCAGCACTTTCACTGTGGCGACTGCCGCCGCGGAGGCGATGGCGCTGCCGCCGCCGTAGGTGCCGCCGTGCGAGCCGGGCACCCATTTGTCCATCAGCTCGCGGCGTGATGCGATGCCGGAGATCGGCACACCGCTGCCCAGTCCCTTGGCCATGACGATGATGTCCGGTTCGATATTGGCGTACTCGAAACTGAAGAATTTACCGGTGCGCCCGAAGCCGGATTGGACCTCATCGGCCACCAGCAGGATCTCATTCTGCGTGCAGAACTTGCGCAGTTCTTGCAGAAACCCGACTGGCACCGGCACGTAACCCCCTTCACCGAGCACCGGCTCAATCACGACTGCGGCGGTTTCCTCGGGTTTGGTCTGCCCGTGGACAAGATAATCCAATTGTTTCAAGCAAAAGGCGGTGGTCTCTTCCTCGTCCCATCCGTAATAGTAAGCATACGGATAGGGTGCAACGAAGACGCCGCCGGGTAGTGGCTGGTAATCCAGGCGATAAATGTACTTGGAGGTGGTCATCGCCATGGTTTGGGCGGTGCGACCGTGGAAGGAGCCCTGGAAGACGATGATATTCTTCTTGCCCGTGGCATGGCGCGCCAGCTTGACGCTGGCTTCGATCGCTTCAGCGCCGCTGTTGGAGAAGAAATAGGCGTCAATCGAAGGGGGCGTCAGTTTGTTTAATTCTTTCGCCAGGGCAACAGTCGCCGGGGGGACGACGATGTTCATCTGCCCGAAGATCAGATTGGCGGCCTGGTCCTGAATCGCCTTGACCACTTTCGGGTGGCAGTGACCGGTATTGGTCACCCCGATTCCACAGGTGAAATCGGTATAGCGTTTGCCGTCCTCATCGTACAAATAGATGCCTTCAGCCTTGACTGGCTGGATGGTGGTCAGGTGTGTCCAAACGGGGGACAGGAGCTCAAATGCGTTATTCATAGGTTACCTCTTTGCGGTTAGATTTGAGTCGATCATTTAATTATCCAGTTCTTTCTTTCAACGCATTTGCAAAATTCAGGAAAGGCGATCACGCACGCGATAGTATTGCACGGCCAGTGGCATGAACCAGGGTTTATAGCGGTAAAAGAAGTAGCTCTGGTGACGGATCTCGGCGAAGGGGCTGCTGGATTTCTGGCCGGACAGGATCAATCCCAGCTCGCGGCCGAGGTACAGGGCAGTGTGCAGCCCATGCCCGCCGTAGCCAAAGGCAAAGTGAATCCCGTGTTGCTGGCCAAGGTTGGGCATTAAGTCGAAGGTCAGGCCGAGCTGTCCGGTCCAGGAGTGGGTAACAGGCACATCCTGAAGCTGCGGAAAGGCGCGCACCATCTGGGCGCGTAATGTCCCGGCGCTTTCTTCCAGATCGAGGTCCGTGCTCAGATTGTTGCGCCCACCCCATAACATACGTCCGTCAGGTGTCACGCGGAAGTAGTTAAGGAACCATTTCGAATCCCAGAACATGCGGCCTTTGGGACTTAGCCCCATAACCAAGTCGGGGGGCAGCGGCTCGGTGACAATACTGTAGCTGCCGACCGGGATGACCTTGGCACGCAACCCGGGGACCAATTTGTCGGTGTAGCCGTTGGTGGCAACGATGACTTCTTTGGCCGCCAGGTGACCCTGATCGGTGTGGAGGGTGAAGCCCTTCGGTCCGCGCTCGATACTGAGGACACAAGTATTTTCGTGTAGTCCAGCACCGTATTTGGCTGCGACCCGTGCCAAGCCGAAGACCAGTTTAGCCGGATGCAAACCCGCGCCGAGCGGATCGACCAGGCCGCCGTGGTAAGCGTCACTGCCAATCTCTTCCCGTAGTTCGGATGGGCTGACCAGGGTGAGCGTGTGTCCGAGATTCTTTTTGTACCAGGAAATCTCTTCCTTGAAACCTTCAAAGTGAGAGGGCTTGACAGCCAGGCAGAGTTCACCATCCTGATGCCAGTCACAAGCGATGCCTTCTTCATTGACCAGTTCTTTGATCAAGTCCAGGGCTTCAAGTGATACTTTCCAGAAGATGTGACCGTAGGTTTCGCCGTAGCGTTTGAAGATGGCCTGTGATGCGCGTTTCAGGCCACCGCCGGTGATGCCGCCGTTGCGTGAACTGGCACCCCAGCCGATGGTTTCGCGCTCCAGGACCGCGACACTGGCTCCGCTTTTTGCCAGGATTCGGGCCGCGCTCAGGCCGGTGTAGCCGCCGCCGACGATGGCAACGTCCACGCGTTCGGGGATTTGAGAGGTTACCGGCAGATCAGCCGGTCTTGGATAGGTGTCGCTCCAAAATGAGGTTAGATTCATGATTAATATGGAAACCAATAGTCCTTGAGGCCGCCTTCGATGTCCCAGTGCACGTGCTTGACATCGTAATACTCATCCAGGCCCACTTGTCCCAGTTCGCGGCCCAAGCCGGACATCTTCATCCCGCCGAATGGCCCAGCGAAATTGTCGGTCAGTGGATCGTTGATCCAAACCGTGCCGGCTTTGACTTCCTCGAAGAATTTCTTGACCAGCTTGGCGTCATGGGTCATCAACGAGGCGCCCAATCCGTACTGGCAGTCGTTCGCCAGGGCAATCGCCTGGTCGAAATCCTTGTATGCCATCAGCGGGATGACGGGACCAAATGTCTCCTCCTGCATTACGGACATAGAATGATCGACATTGGTGATTACAGCTGGTTGGAGGAAGAAACCACGTTCGAACTCCTCCGGACGCTTGCCGCCGGTTAAAATTTTGGCCCCGGCCTGGACAGCTTCCTCGATCTGTCCCTCGACTTTTTGACGGAATTTGTCCCGGATCATCGGTCCGATGTCGGTGCCTTTATCCAGGCCGTTCCCCAGGCGCAGTTTGCTGACGAAGTCAGCCAGTTCCTCACTAAACTGGCCCAGGATGCTCTCGTGGACATAGACCCGTTCGGTGCTGGTGCAGACCTGGCCGGTGTTGATCAGGGCCGCATATGCGAGCGCTTTAACCGCCACGTCCAGCTCGATGTCGGGAGCAACGACCATCGGATCCTTGCCACCCAGTTCGAGGTGAAGTTTTTTCATCATTGGAGCCGCCAGACTGGCAATCTGCTGCCCAACAGCCAGCGAGCCGGTCAAGGCGATCATGGGCACATCCGGGTGCCGGACCATGGCATCCCCCACTTCTGAGCCAAATCCGGTAACGACGTTTACCACACCGGGAGGCAGGTGATCGAAAGCCACCTCGACCATCCGCACTGTCGATAAGGGGGTTAGCTGGGATGGCTTGATCACGGCGGTGTTGCCAGCTGCCAGTGCAGCTGCCAGCTTCCAAACCAATAAAAGCAGGGGATAATTCCAGGGTGTGATGCAGCCAATCACCCCATAGGGCTCTTTGAGCACAAAATTGAACTGTCCGGACTCACCAGAAGGAATGACCTGCCCACGCTCATGGCGGCCAAGCTCAGCGTAGTAGTCAAAGGTCTCCTCCACCCACCACAGCTCCTCATCGTTTTCAGGAATTGGTTTGCCCTCTTCCTTGGTCAATAATTCAACGATTTTTTCATGATGGGCGCGAATCTTAGCAGCTACCTGATGCAGCGCCGCTGCTCGCTGGTTAGCGGGAGTCCGCTTCCAGGTTTGGAAGGCTGCCTTGGCTGCCTGGATTGCCAGGTGGGTATCTTCAACCGTGCCGCGAGGTACTTGATCGACAATTTCTTCCGTAGCTGGGTTGATGACAGCTATTTCCTCTTTGGCTGTTCCAGAGGTGGATTTGCCATTGATAAACATTTTCATAAGGATTTTCGTCTTCAATCATACTTTGGGGCGCAGCTTTGGCCTTGAAATTAATATCGCTGCGCCCCATTGCGTTCCGGGTCGATTACGGGGTCGAAGCCGATTTCACTTCGTCCCACAGACGTTGGTAGATTGATTCTGCATCGCCAACTGGTTTCAGGTATTGCAATTTAGCCTTTACCTCAGCTGGTGGGTAAACGGCCGGATCGCTCAGGAAATCCGGGCTGAGCAGTGCTTCGGCAGCTTTGTTGGGGCTGGCGTAGTAGTTGAAGTCGGAGAGTTTGGCACCCATTTCAGGGCTGAGCAGGAAGTTAATGAACATCTCAGCCGCCAGTTTCTCTTCGGGGGTGACGGTTGCAGGGATGCAGATATTGTCGACCCAGATCACGCCGCCCTCTTGCGGGATCGTATAGGCGATGTTCTCGTTCTGTTCCTGGGCCACCAGGAAGTCGCCATTCCACCCGTGAGCCATGATGTTCTCGCCGGAAGCCAATAAATCTTCGTAGGTGTCGCTGTCATAACCAGCAAGAGCTGGCTTGGCTTTGATGAGCAGTTGCTTGGCTTCTTCGAGCTGGGCTTCGTCGGTGGTGTTGACATCGTAGCCCAAGTACACCAAGGCGGCTGCGAATGCCTCGCGCGAGTCGTCGAGCATGGTGGTGCGGCCGTACATCGGTGAGTTGGGATCGGGGTTGAAGAGCACCGACCAACTGGTGGGGGCATCCATCTGATCCGAAAGGTACCCGATGCCGGTTGTGCCCCATTGGTAGGGAGCGCAGTACTCATTGCCCGGATCGTAAGGCACATTCTGGAACTCGTCGCTCAAGTTGGCCAGGTTGGGGATATTGGCATGATCCAGCTTCGCCAGCATGTTTTCGGATTTCATGATGCTGACGGTGTAGTCGGAGGGGACGATCAGGGAATAACCGGAAGCGCCGCCTTGCAGCTTGGCCAGCATTTCTTCGTTGCTCGAAAAGTTGTCCTCGACGATCTTGATCCCGGTCTGGTCCGTGAATGCGGTGTAAATATCAGGATCGATATATTCAGACCAGTTGTAGATGACGATCTGGTC
>CAYOUV010000003.1:55800-85632 GCA_964407265.1 uncultured Anaerolineaceae bacterium
CGGTGTAAATATCAGGATCGATATATTCAGACCAGTTGTAGATGACGATCTGGTCTGCGGGCTTGACTTCCGCGGCTGGGGCCTCGGTCATTGCGGGGGCTTCGGTCATCGCGGGAGCTTCGGTTGCAGCCGGAGCCGGCGTGGTCTGGGCGCCTCCGCAGGCTGTCAGCAGCAGGCTGAAGGCTGTCAATAGGGACAGCAGAATAATCAAACGTCCTTTCATTAAACTTCTCCTTCCTTCGGTTGAGTAATTTGAGGGCTGAGCGCGAGCTATAAGCTCAAATCCATGATATTTTCGTCATCACCTCCTTTTCTGAAAATCAGTGAGATACCCATCAATACCAATGAGAAGAGCAGCATCAGGGTCGAAACGGCATTGATTTTGGGGGTGACGCCTTTCTTGATCATGCCAAAGACGCGCACGGGCAGGGTGTTGAATCCAGCACCACTGGTGAAGAAAGTGATGACAAAGTCATCCAGTGACAAAGTGAAAGCCAGCAATGCGCCGCCCAGGATGCCAGGCATCATCATCGGGATGGTCACACGCCAGAATGTTTGCCATGAATTGGCGTAGAGATCACTGGCTGCTTCTTCCAGGGTGTTATCCATTTGTGCCAGGCGGGCACGGACAACAATGGCCACGAACGAAATGTTAAAAGCCACATGTCCAATAATGACCGAGTACGGTACAGCCAGACTGATCCTAAAGAAATTTACATGCCATGGTTCGAATCCAATGCCGGTAATATCGAAGAAAATCAGCAGCATGATCGCCATGGCAATGTCAGGAATGATGATCGGCAAATACAGGATGGCGTCCATCATCAGCTGTCCACGGAAGGAATAACGCTCCATCGCCATCGCCGCCAGTGTACCGATAATGGTCGATAAAATGGTCGAGACAATCGCAACGAAGAGGCTGTTCCACAATGAGAGAATGATCTGGCTGTCATTGATCATCTCGCCATACCATCTGGTCGTAAAGCCGGCCCACTGCGCTGTCGAGCGCGAGTCGTTGAATGAGAAGATGACCAAAATGATGATCGGAAGGTATAGGAACAGGTAACCTCCCCAACCGTAGAAATTCAAAACCAGGTCGTTGAAACGCTTCTTGACCAAAGCCATCCGACTGCGGCGGGACGACTGAAGTTGATCGACTCCGGATTTGACGACTTCACTGCTCATGCCTGCACCCTTTCCTTCCTGCTTGTTGAGCGGAAGTAAATCAGTGTCGCCAGCAGCATCACCACCATCATCACGGTCGACATGGCGGAACCGAATGGCCAATCATGGGCGGCCAGGAACTGGTTGCTGATGATGTTGCCGATCATCAGCGATTTGCCACCGCCCAGAATCGCAGGTGTGACGAAGGCGCCCAGAGAGGGGATAAAGACCAGCATGGAACCGGCTATCACGCCGGGTAATGAAAGCGGCCAAATTACGCGCCAGAATACCCTCCAGCCTGAAGCGTACAGGTCCTGCGCCGCTTCGAGCAGGCTGTTGTCGAGCCGATCGAGAGCAGCGTAAACCGGCAGCACCATATCCGGGAGCCATCCATAAACCAGTCCGAGCACGATGGCAAAGTCGTTTCCGAAGAGCGGTAGTGGATGTTTCAGGATGCCAAGAGATATCAAGGTGGTGTTGATCAAGCCGGTGTTGGTTCGCAGCAACGTCAGCCAGGCATAGGTGCGGATCAGGAAGTTGGTCCAGAAGGGGATCATCAGCGCCAGCACGAATGTCCCACGGCTTTGCGGTGGGCGGGTGGTGATGTAATAGGCCAATGGGAAACCCAGCAACAGACAGGCGAAAGTTGTGATCGCCGCGATATAGAAGGAGCGCAGGAAGGTGTTGAAGTACAGAGGGTCGAATGTGCGTTGGAAATTCTCAATTGAAAATTGCCAGACCACGCCGCCGTACGTCCCGCGAGTTTGGAAGCTGTAAATCAGGACAATGAAGAGTGGAGCGATGAAGAAAATGAAAAGCCACAAACTGGCAGGCAATAAAAGGAGCCAGGGACGCATTGATGGGTACTTAGCAAAGACTTTATGCATCTGGTTACTCCTTCATCACGCGGGCGTGGGCAGGATTCCAGCGCAGGGTCACCTCGTCGCCTACTTTGAAGAAGTGTTCCGATGAGGTTGCATTCTGCATGCGTACCACCAGTTTATTTGGCCCGGGGACTTGAACGACATAGCGCGTGTCAGTGCCCAGATAAACCAGATCGACTACTTTGCCAGGCATATTGGCAATCTTCCGGCTGCCCCTGGGCAGGGGTTTCCCGGGTGTGTAGAGGTCAATTTTTTCGGGTCGAATGGATAATGTGACCTTGGACTTGGCCGGAACCGGATCGCTGCCCCAGGTGGCCAACATGATTGAATTCGGTGCAATCCCGAACTCAACGTGCTCGTTTTGTCCCTCGACCGTGCCTTCGATGAAATTGGTTTCGCCGATAAAGTCGGCTACGAAGCGGCTGGTTGGTTGCTCGTAAATCTCCTCGGGATTTCCGATTTGAAGCAGATGTCCTTGACTCATCACTGCAATGCGGTCGGACATGGTCAGGGCTTCTTCCTGGTCGTGTGTGACATAAATGAAAGTGATTCCGACTTGCTCCTGCAGGGCTTTCAATTCAATCTGCATAGCTTTGCGAAGCTTCAAATCCAGCGCGCCCAGAGGCTCGTCCAATAGAAGAACGTTGGGGCGATTGACCAGGGCGCGTGCCAGTGCGACCCGTTGCTGCTGCCCGCCGGATAGTTGCTTGGGCCGACGCTTGCCCATACCCTGCAAGTGGACCAGATCCAGCACCTCATTGACCCGAAGTTCGATTTCGGATTTGGGCGTTTTTTGCATTTCCAAACCGAAGGCGATATTTTGGAACACCGACATGTGTGGAAACAAAGCATAATTTTGAAATACGGTGTTCACGGGTCTTTGATAGGCGGGCAGGTGGCCTTGAACTTCGTCGCTGATTAAGATCTGTCCTGAGGTTGGAATTTCGAATCCGGCGATCAACCGCAGGGATGTGGTTTTACCGCATCCACTGGGACCGAGCAGGGAAAAGAACTCCCCATTTCGGATTTGAAGGGAAACGTGGTTAACCGCAGATACATTGCCAAAGCGTTTGACCACGTCGCGTAACTCTACCGCGTGCCCCTCACTCATTGGCTCCTCCTGATGACGAAATAATATTTGAACTGGGTTGAGCGCCGTAGGCCATCTTGAATGTGCGCAAAATCAAGTAGGTTTGCGTACGCAAGACGCCCGGCACCTGTCGCAGCCGTTGATTGAGGAAGCTCGCCAGCGCTTCTCGGTTCTGGCACATCACCTCAACGATCAGGTCGAACTCACCCGAAACCATGATCAGATAACTGACTTCCGGGAATTGGGCGATGACAGCGGCTGAACTTTCGAGCTGCGGGGGGTCGATCGAGACGCCAATCATGGCCGGTGCGTCAAACCCCAATTGGTACGGGTCGACCAGCCCAACGATCTGTATGATTTCCTGCTCGATCAGGCGCGCGATGCGATTGCGCACGGTCCCCTCGGAGATATCCAGAGCCTTGGCGATATCTGTATACGGGGTGCGCCCATCGTGTTGCAGGAGTTTGATTATTTCTTGATCAATTTTGTCCATAAATATTGCGGAATTCGTAATATATCGACATTATAATCCACTAATCGTAATTATACAAGGAATTTGTTGGAGAATTCGAATTTGAGCGGTATAATGGTTTTGAAAACCTGTATTTCTTGCTTACCAGCAGATCGAAAAGATGAAGGAGCTAATCTATGAGTGAATCCCGGCAACTGCGCAACTATATCAATGGCGCTTGGCATTCCCCGGTCTCAGCTACTTACCAGGATGTAATTAATCCGGCCACGGCGGACGTGCTTGGTCAAGTACCGCTTTCGTCCGCTGAAGAAGTGGACCGGGCGGTGGAAGCTGCCGCACACGCGTACGAGAGTTGGCGGCGAGTCCCGGCCGAAGATCGGGTGCAGTTCTTATTCAGGCTAAAAGCCATTCTGGATGAAAACTTTGATGAGCTTTCCCGGCTGGTCACACAGGAGAACGGCAAAACCTTTAAAGAATCCCAGGGTGAGTTGAAGCGCGCAATCGAGAACGTCGAGGTGGCCTGTGGTATTCCCATCCTGATGCAGGGTGATTTTTCGGAGGATATCGCGGCCGGGATTGACGAGTTCATGATTCGCCAACCAGTTGGGGTGTGTGCCATTATTGCCCCATTCAACTTTCCCGGTATGATACCCTTCTGGTTCCTGCCTTATGCGGTGGCGACTGGCAACACCGCCATCGTCAAACCCTCCGAGCGGACTCCGCTTACCATGCAGCGCGTCATGGACCTGGTGGAGACTGCCGGTTTCCCCAAAGGTGTGATCAATCTGGTCAATGGCGCCGCAGACACGGTCAATGCCATCCTGGATCATCCGGGCATCAGTGCGGTCAGCTTTGTCGGTTCGACTCCTGTAGCAAGACATGTCTACGCGCGCGCCTCTGCTAATGGCAAGCGTGTCCAGGCTCAGGGCGGTGCCAAGAACCTGACGATCGTCCTGCCGGACGCTGATCTCGATACGACAACCAGCATTGTTGTGGACAGTTCTTTTGGCAACGCCGGACAGCGCTGCCTGGCAACCTCGCTGGTAGTTACAGTGGGTGAGGCCCACAAGCATTTTAACGAGGCGATTGCCGAGGCTGCCACGAAGCGCAAAGTCGGTTATGGTCTGGATGATGGTATCGAAATGGGGCCGGTGATTACGCCACAGAGTAAAGAGCGCATCGAGGGTCTGGTCGAAAAGGGGATTGCCGAGGGAGCGCAAATTTTAGTTGAAGGACGCGATGCGGTTATCAAAGGATACGAAAAGGGCAATTTCCTGCGCCCAACCATCCTGGATAATGTTCCGCCGGATGGCATTATTTTCCAAACGGAAGTTTTCGGCCCGGTGCTGGGGTTGATGCACGTCGACACGGTTGATGAAGCGATTGCATTGGTCAACAGCCACAGGTACGGCAACATGGCCTGTCTGTTTACAAGCAGCGGCGCGGCAGCGCGCCAGTTCCGCTCGGAGGCGCAGGCCGGGAATATCGGGATCAACATCGGGGTGGCAGCCCCGATGGCCTTCTTCCCCTTTAGTGGCTGGAAAGAAAGTTTCTTTGGTGCTCTGCACGGACAGGGAAAACATTCGGTTGAGTTCTATACCCAAACCAAAGTGGTCGTCGAGCGCTGGCTCAAGGATTGGTCGCGCAAGTTCTAATTCTGACAACCTCAGTTCAATCATATGGAAATTGAGCAACTGAAACGAATCAGCTGTTTCCTGTTGGATTTGGATGGCACAGTTTATCTGGGCGGGGAGTTATTACCCGGTGCGCGAGATTTTCTGGATGGATTGGTTGTTCAACAAATCCCGTTCTATTTCGTCACCAATAACTCATCCCGTTCGCGAAGTGAATATCAGGAAAAACTCGAACATCTGGGGCTGGAATATGGAGAGGAGCGATTCGTTACCTCCGGTGAGGCAACCGCGCTATATTTAAAGAATCAAAAACCACAGGCGCGCCTGTTTGTGGTGGGCACGCCGTCCCTGGAAAAAGAGTTTGTCGATCACGGATTTACCCTGGATGAGACCGATCCGGAATACGTTGTACTCGGCTTCGATACGACCCTGACGTACCAGAAAATCTGGAAGCTGTGTGACCTGCTCCGGGAAGGGCGACCCTTTATAGCCACCCATCCTGATCTCAATTGTCCCACTCCGAACGGCTTCATGCCGGATGTCGGTTCAATGATGGCCTTGGTCGCCGCTTCGACCGCTAGACAGCCGGATGTGATCATCGGGAAACCCTATGCCCCTATCGTTGAAGCTATCGTGGAAAAGTCTGGTCTTCCCGTAACGCAGTTGGCGATGGTTGGTGACCGGCTTTATACAGACATTGCGCTCGGGCAAGCTGGTATTACGACCATCCTGGTATTAAGTGGTGAGACCCGGCGCGAAGATTTGGCTGGGTCGCCTAATATGCCGGATTTCGTCTTTGAAAATTTACAAGAACTGCATCTTGCTTTACAATCTCTTAGGTGAACATCTTTTGGATTGAAAGGTATCTATGCTACCAAAACAGCCAAAGGTTTTAAAAGGGCTGCCAGCCGCCCCCGGTTTGACAGCCGGTCCGGTTTTCATCTGGCAGGACCTGGATCTAACTTTGCCCGCCCCATATTCCAGCGGCGATCCCGGAGCTGCCTGGGGAAAAATATCGACTGCGATTGACGAGACCAGGCAGGAGATCGAACAAATCCGTGAGAAAGTTATGCAGACCGCCGGCAAGGAGCAGTCAGCCATTTTCGACGCACACTTGATGATGGTTGATGATAGTGCATTACATAATATGGTGCACGAATTGCTTGATAAGGGCGAAAATCCCGAGGCTGCCTGGCACACTGCTGTCGAGAGTTTTGCGGCGAGACTCGAGGATCTGCCTGACCCGACCCTCAGCGCCCGTGCCGCCGACGTCCGAGACGTGGGTAAGCGCGTTCTGGCCCATTTGCTGGGTAAAGCCGGTTCCCAAAATGCGCTGACCGAAAAATCGGTGGTGGTCGCCCGCGATCTGGCCCCCTCTCAAACGGCGATGCTCGATCACAACCTGGTGTTGGCGTTTTGTACTGCAGAAGGCGGACCGACCTCTCATACGGCGATTCTCGCCAAGGCTTTGGGGATTCCGGCCATCGTGGCGCTGGGCAAGTCGCTGCTTGACCTTCAAGCGGGTGATTACGTTTTGGTCGATACGCAACTTGGAGCATTGACCATCAATCCCGCAATTGAACAAAGAAAGGTTTTTGCTGAAAGGCAACAGCAAGCTGAGGGGCGGCGCGTGGTGGATTTAAAGTCCGCTTTAAAACCAGCGATCACCCGCGACGGCGTACAAGTCGAAGTCGTTGCGAACATCGGTGGTGCGGCGGACGCTCAAACTGCGCTCGAGCGCGGCGCGGAGGGGGTGGGATTGTTTCGCACCGAATTTTTGTACTTGAATCGCAAGGCCATGTTGAGCGTTGACCAGCAAGTGGAAGCCTACCGGGAAGTGGTCAGGATTTTGGATGGACGACCGCTGGTTGTGCGCACTCTGGATATCGGTGGGGATAAACAGGCTGACTATCTGGGGATCATTGAGGAGCCGAATCCGTTCCTTGGCTGGCGCGGAATCCGCATGGTCAGCGAGCGGCCAGAAATTCTGCGGGATCAGATCTGCGCCCTGCTCAAAGCTGCACGTGGCGCAGATTTGCGCATAATGCTGCCGATGGTCTCACGGTTGGATGAAGTAATCCAGGCCCGTAAGGTGCTGAACGAGGCCCTGATCCAGGTCCGACGGGAGGTACCTGGCTTCCAGATCAAACTGCAGTTTGGTATGATGGTCGAAGTCCCCTCAGCGGCCCTGATGATCGAGCACTTCGCCCAACACGTGGATTTCTTCAGCATCGGCACGAACGACTTAACGCAATACACGCTGGCTGTGGACCGCTTAAATGCTCGCGTGGCCTCGTTGGCCAGTCCATTCCATCCCGCTGTATTGAAATTGATTGAGCGGACTGTCCGCGTAGGGCACCAGCATGAAAAGTGGGTCGGGATGTGCGGCGAATTTGCCGGCGAGCCTTTGGCGCTGCCTTTCCTGCTCGGAATCGGTTTGGACGAATTCAGTATGTCCCCTGGTTTGATCCCGGCAGCCAAAAGCGTCATCCGCAGGCTTTCCATTGAAGAGTGCAGGCCAGTTGCCGAGCAGGCCCTGAAATTAGCTTCCGCTGAGGAAGTGCAAAACTATTTGACTGCAGAATATAAACGCCTGGCTAAATAGCCAGGCGTTTATAGCTTGCCACTCAATTCGATCGAGCGGGGTGAGTAATTGGATTTATTTGCTGGGTTTGGCAGCGAAAGTTACATCCACCGGCATGCCGGGAATTAGTTTGCCATCCGGATTGGCGATCGTGAGTTCGACCGCGTAAACCGTTGTCTGGCGTTCTTCTTTGGTTTGAACGTTGCGCGGAGTATATTCAGCTTGATTGGCGATGCGCGTGACCGTCGCTTTGAAGGTCACACCGGGGAAGGAATCGACACTCAAGGAGGCCTCATCCCCCAGGCCTACTTCGCCGTAGCGATCTTCAGGCAGGTAGACGGTGACTTTCAACTGGTCGAGTTTTCCGATGGTCAAGGCGGTCATACCAGCCTGTAAGACTTCTCCGGGTTGGATGCTGCTCACCAGCACCACACCGTCAGTTGGCGCGCTGACTGTCAACTTTTCGATCTGAGCGTTGATCGCATCCAGATTTGCTTGCGCCTCCTGGATGGCAGCTTGCGACTGTTCCAGCGCAGCCTTGGCCTGGTCCACGGTCTTGGCCGCTGCGACGACGACCGGGGAATCCGCGCCGGTTTGCAGCGAGCGCAGCGTATCCATGGCAGTGTTGTAACGTTCCAGGGCCACGGCCACTTCAGCCCGGGCTTGCAGCACGTCTTTGGCGCCGTCGGTGGTCAGGGCGTCATCGTAAGCCTTCTGGGCATCGCTCAGATCAGCCTTGGCGTCGTCGAAGGCGGTCTGGGCTGCGTCGCGCAAATCCTGACCGTCGCTGGTGCCGCTGGTGCGGTCGAGCACGTCCTTGGCGTTCTGGTAAGCAAGGCGCGTGTCCGCAAGCTTGGTTTCTGCACTCAGGAAATCCGCACTGGCAGCTTTCTTTTGCATCGTGTCGAGTTTGGCCTGTTTGTCCGCCAGGGCTTGCTTGGCTGTCTCCACGTCAGCCTGGGCAGATTTAAGACGCTCATTTTGCGAAAAATACCAGGTCGGCTGGTCGAATTCGCTGGGCTTGGATTGGTCCCAGGTATTGATGCGGCTGTCCTGGACTTCAGCCAGGGCATTGGAGAGGGTCAGGTCATATTGCGCCTGGGCAGCGGCCAGCCCGGCTTGCGCTGTTTGGACACCGGCTTTGGCGGACTCGAGGGCGGCGGCTGCAGCCTGTTTCTGTGTCTGGAGCAGGGTGTCGTCCAGATGGAAGAGTTCGGCTCCGGCTTGGACCGCATCGCCTTCCTTTACCTTGACCTCGACCACGCGTCCGCTAATCTCCGGCGCAATCGAGATTTCTGTTGCCTCGATCACGCCTGAGGCTTGGAGAGTGGTACCGCTACTGTTTCCTTGCAGGGTACCGCATCCTGCGGACGCTGTGACCAGCATCAGCGCCAGGATGATGAATAGGGGTTTCAGGGTTGATTTCATGAATTCCTCCACAGGGTTTGTGAAATTAGGCTTTCATACAAGATATGAAGACATCTTCAAGCGACGGTTCGATGACCGACATCCGTCCCGGTCGAACACCAGCCCGCCGCAGTTCAGCGGAGATGGCCCGTTCGTGCTTGCGCATATCCGGAGCGACGACGTGGACCAGCGAGCCGTACAACTCGATTTCCTCGAGCGGAAGTGAGCCGCTGGTCTGAGCTTCGCGTAATATTTTGACCGTTTCTACGGCATCCGAGGTCTCGATTTCGAGCACCTGGCCATGCATCATATCGGATTTGATCTCAGCTGGAGAGCCATAAGCGATGATATGTCCGCGCTGGATGAAGGCTAACCGGTGACAGTGTTCGGCTTCGTCCATGTAATGAGTGGTGACGAAGACCGTCACGCCCTCGGCCACGAACTGGTAGAGCAAATCCCAGAAAGCGCGACGCGAGAGCGGGTCGACACCGGCCGTGGGCTCGTCCAGGAAAAGCACTTCGGGGCGGTGTAGAATGGCGGAGCTGAGCGCGAGACGCTGCCGCCAGCCGCCGGAGAGGTCCTTGGTCTTGGCCTGCTCACGTCCCTCGAGTCCGGCCATCGCCAGCGCAGCCTGGATTCGCTTCTCCAATAATGAATTGGATAGGCCGTAGGCTGCTCCGTAGAAGCGCAGGTTTTGCAGCACGGTCAAATCATTATACAAACTGAATCGCTGTGACATGTAACCGACGCGTGGGCGGATTTTTCCAGCATCGCCGTCGACCTGCATGCCCAGGACGTCCACACTTCCGGAGGTGGGTTTCATTAATCCCAGCATCATACGGATGGTAGTGGTCTTCCCCGAACCATTTGGGCCCAGGAAACCGAAGATTTCACCATGGTGGACCTCGAAGTTCACGCCATCAACGGCTGTAAAGTCGCCGAAACGTTTGGTCAGATTATTAGCAATGACTGCAGGAGTTTGATCGTTCATATGGTTAATCCAGTGCCCCTCTTACGAAACGCAGGGAGAAGATCCCGATCACCAGCCCCAGGGCAGCCAGCGCCGCCACATGCGGCCAGAGCACGTCCAGCCCGGCGCCTTTGAGCAGGATAGCGCGCAATATGGTTAACCAGTGGTGGGCCGGGACCAGGTTGGCAAACCATTGCAGCGCCTGTGGCATGCCTTCAACCGGCGCGGCATAACCTGTGAACATAAAGTCTCCCATGCCGACCAGCAATACCAGCAGGAAAGCCTGGTGCTGGCTGTGTGAGATGACCGAGATGACCAAGCCCTTGCCCAGTTCGACCAGCAGGTAGCCGAAGGCCAGGATCATCAACAACAGCAGCGATCCGCGCACGGGTACCCCGAATGCGAAATGCACCATGGCGAGCATCAACAGAAAATCTGTAAAGCCGACGATGATGACCGGAAGGGATTTGCCCAGGATGATCTCCATCGATGAGAAGGGCATGACCAGCAACTGCTCCAGTGTCCCAAGTTCGCGCTCACGCGAGAAGGCCAGCGCGGCGAAGAGCAGCACCGTAAATTCCAGCATCAATCCCAGTTCGGCTGGAGTGGTGTAAAGAGCTTCGCTCAGGGCTTCGTTGAACCATACGCGCAGGCTGGGATCGAACCCAGCAAACTCATTCGGATTCAATCCAAGGCGTTGGACGACGATCTGTTGACCGATATCCTGTGCCACGCCCTGCACGGCTCGCAAGGATGCCTCGGCGGGCGTACTTTCCGCTCCATTCAGGATCACGAAGACAGTCGGCTGGCCATTGGGAGAAACCATTTGCTGGCTGTAATCGGGTGGGATGACCACAGCGGCGTTGATCTTGCCACGGTTGAGCGCATCTTCAATTGTCCCCATATTGCTGACTTGCTGGGGAGCCTGGAACGTGCCGGTGTTCTCGAGGGCAATCACCAGTTGGCGGCTTTGCGCAGTGCGATTGTGATCAAGCACCATCAGCGGCAGGTTGGTGATTGGGCGGGAAGTAGCCCAGCCAACCAGCAATAACTCCGAGGCGCCGCCGATCAACATGAAGGCCGGCAACCACCAGTCATTGCGCAAGTGGATGAATTCTTTGATGACTAAAGACCAGACTCGTCTCAACATGGCTTCACCCTAATTTCTTTCTAAAGAACAGCGCGGCAATCAGTGTGAAGACGATCCCCAGGAAGATCAGCATGACCGCATACGGCCAGAGCACATCCAGGCCGTTACCCTGCAGGAAAATTCCGCGCGTGATGATGGCGTAGTGCGAGCCTGGCAGGGACAACGCCTCGAGCCGGGCTGCTTCCGGCATGGAAGTCAGCGGGAAGAAAATGCCGGTCAGGAAGAAGCCCGGGTAGAAAACCACCAGGAAGGACAGCGCCAGCGCAGCGGCCTGGGTGCGCATGAAGACACCAACGATCATGCCCATGCTCAGCACGCCGAACAGGAAGAGTGCCGATAAGGCGAAGAACAACAGGAAATTGCCGTTGAACAAGATGTGGAACCAGGCAATTGCCAGGATGGGTATGATGATCACGTTGATCAGGCCGACAATGATGTAGGGGATGATCTTGCCCAGCAGCAGTTCGCCCCGTCCGATCGGAGTGGCCAGCAGTTGTTCGAGTGTGCCGTGCTCGCGCTCGTGCGCCAGGGTCAGCGCTACCGATAGGGCGGGCACGCCCAGCACCATCGAGATCAAGCCGGGAATCAGTGAATTCTGCGATTTCAGTCCGGGGTTGAACCAGGTACGCACGCGTAAATCAAAGGGTTGCAGGCTTGTAAGGGACATTCCCCGCGCTTGCAGCTGGGTCGCCAGCGCCTGGTTCACGAAGGCCTCAGCGCGCTGTGCAATGTGGTCGACGGCAAAATTACCACTTTGCGGTTCGGTGCCGTCGATGATGACCTGCATTGGGATACCCTTCAACGCCTGCAAATCGCTGGCGAAACCCGGCGAAATGATCACGGCGGCCTTGATCTGCCCGTGCATCAGCATCGCTTCCACCTGGCTCATATCACGCGCGTAAGCATAAATGTCCAGGTCCTGTCCGGCTGTGATCTGCTGGACGAACTGGCGCGATGTCGGACTGTTGTCGTAATCCAGAACGGCAATCGGTACGTGCTTGATGTTGACCGTCAGAGCGTAAGCCATTAACAGCAGCAGGAGGGTCGGGGTAAATAGCACCAGGATAAGGGTGCTGCGGTCGCGCAGGATGTGGTTGAATTCCTTACGGGTCACTGCCCAGATATGTCGCATGGACATGGTTTTACTCCTCGGCCTTGCGGATAAGCGAGATGAAGGCTTCTTCCATCCGGGCCGGGGCGATGCGCGCGCTGCGGTAATTGATGTGGGATTTTTTCAAAGCGCGTTCGATCTCGGGCAGGCGCTTCTTGCCGGAATCGACCAGCAAGTGCAGCGCCTCGCCAAATGTCTGCACTTCTCGGACTCCGGAGAGGCCGGCTACCGTTTTCTGGGCGGATTTCCAATCCTCGGGCTGCAGCTCGATCACATCGCCTTCGAGCCTGCCGCGGATGGCTTGAGGTGTATCGCACTCGATCAGTTTTCCGTTGTATATCAAGCCCACCCGCGAGCAGCGGTCGGCTTCGTCCATGTAGGGCGTACTGACCAGGATGGTCGTGCCTCCAAGGTGCAACCCGGTCAGGATGTTCCAGAATTCGCGGCGCGAGATCGGGTCCACGCCGGTGGTGGGTTCGTCCAGCAGCAGGATTTCTGGCTGGTGGATCAGTGTGCAGGCCAGGCCCAGTTTCTTCTGCATGCCGCCGGATAGTTGCGCGGCGCGGCGATCTTTGAAATCCGTCAGGCCGGCGAAAGACAACAGGCGTTCGGTGCGCTCGACCCGGGCTTGAGAGGTGACGTCGAATAGTTCGGCGAAGAACTGCAGATTTTCCAGCACTGATAGTTCCCCGTACAGGCTGAATTGCTGCGCCATGTAACCGACGTGCGGTTTGATCGCCTCAGCTTGGGACTTGAGGTCGAAGCCCAGGATGGTCGCCTGACCGTCGCTGATATCCAACAATCCCGCCAGCAGGCGCAGGGTGGTTGTTTTGCCGGCGCCGTCCGGACCGACCAGCCCAAATAGTTCACCGGGCGCAATTGACAGATCCAACCCGTCCACGGCGCGTGTCGCCTTGAAGTCGCGTGTCAGACCGTGGGTCTCAATGATGGGAGTTGTCATCTTTTATCCATGTCGTAACGACTTCAGTTGATCTAAAAAGATGCTAAAGCCGTTTCTTGGTAATTATTTCTTGGCTGCGCGAATGATCCACAGCACAATCAGAGCACCTAGAGCCGGTTCTAGCGCTACGCCCAGGTTACGCATGGTGATGCTGAAGCCCATAGCCGGAATGACGAACCAGTCCAGTAAACCGACGGCCACGGCGGTGATCACCGCTGCAATGTAATCGCCCTGCACGCCGATCGGGCGCTTGTCTTTCCAGATCAGACCACCGACCCAACCCATAACCAGGCCGACCACGATCATGGCAACAATCAGAATTAGGATATCCATTTTACGTACTCCTTTGTGAAAGTTATTCCCTCGCAAGAGGGTGGAACGCTACCATTGGCATTTTCTGTGTAATCCGGGCCGGGGCATCGCTGCCTGGCTTTAAACGTTCGCCCAGGAACAACCCACTTAACTCACTGAAAGCGACTGGGTGTTCGTGCGCGTAGATTTGCATGATGCCAGTGGCCTTCTCCAGGGGGATGAATTCTGCCCGTGTCTGGAATTTTCTACTGCCAACCTGGATACTGACCTGCGGAGTTTGCCGGATGTTTTGGTACCAGTCGGCTTTCTCTCCCCAGCCGGAAACGATGTAATAGGTATCTGTTTCCTTTTCGTGCTGAACCACTTCGACTACGGTTTGCCGTGCCCGGCCGCTTTTTCGGCCGATGTGGGTCAGCATCAGGAAGCGATTGCCCAGCAGCCAGCCTAGATGAGCCCGGTAGAGCCAGATGGGCAGGCGCAATCCCAAACGAAGTATTTTGCTGGGTGGCGCGTCAACGATGGATTTGCTCATGGATTACCAACTCCTTACAATCATTGCTGGTTGATTCCCTTAACTCCGCTTTGGAAAATACATGCCCGTATTTTCCATATAGACCTGATAATCTTTACCGTAGCGGATGAGCAGATCGTGTTCTTCTGCCTTGCCCATCAGGTGAAAGAGCGGCAGCCAGATAATAGAGTAAATGGCGAGGAATGGAGAGTGGCACAGGAAGGCAAATACCCACCAGTACCACACTTCTCCGGCAGCCTGCGGGTGGCGGATCTGCTGGTAGATGCCGCCGTAAAGTTTGTGCTCCTTTTTGACCAGCATGGTTTCCTCGCCAGCGTCGATCATGCCGCGTGCGAACAGAATACCGGAAGGGATGGCGATCAGGACTGCGATCAAGGCCGAAATCCAGTAAGACCAGGGGAAGACACGCGGCAGCGGCAGTGGGATGGGGTAAAAAGCGTACACCACGTAGTTAACGCCTGCCAGGGTCATGAAAACTGCAGAGGCAGCGCGGTAACGCGTGCATTTGGCATAGGCGGCGACACCGATTTTCTTTTCGAGCGCTGCCGGCCCGGCGCTTTTAATGTAATAGAACAGTGTCAGAAAAGTTGCCAGCAAGAGAATTGCGAGATTAAGCCAGGCGATCATTGCATACTTCTATTTGTGGATTTCGTGAACCAGGGGAACGTTGCCTAAAAAGCCAAGTAACAAGGCAACGACGACGAATAAACTCAGCAGCATGTCGATCCCGCCCAGGGGCAGGAAGAAGATGGCACTCAGGATGGTTATTGTGCTTACGAAGATTCCCAGCCAGAATCCCCACAGATGGTTGCGCAGGACGCCAACGGCCGCCAAAAAACGTCCAGCGGCAAAGAACATGAATACAGGGAACAAAACGATCGTCTGGTGGTCCATCAGTTTTCCAATTTCTGGAAAGGTCCAATTCAGGTGGATGTAGGGGAGCAGCCCGATTTGTACAATCAACAAGTACAGGCTGTCCCCGGCCTCGCCGAGGCCGTAGATCAGCATGGTCAGACCCGCTGCCAGGAGCCAACCGTTTTGGCGGATGAAGGGGTCTATCCATTTTTTTTCATTTTCGTGGGCTTTCATCTCATTTTCCTTCTTATCGGTCCAGTCCCTTGGCTTGCCACGCCTGGGCAATCACCGGATTGCGCCCGAAAAATTCAGCGCGGACTTTTTCGTCAACATTGTTGAGCGGGCAGGCGAAGTTCATGCACTCTGAACAATAAGACCGTTTCAACGTCGCGAAGAAACTGGCAACTGTCAGGATGAAGACAACCAGCAAGAGCCACTGCAAATCTATCAGCAGGAAAATCAAAGGGTACCCAACGATGAGTGCAAGACCCGTTTCGAAGATAATCTTTTCGGATGTGTTCATCGGGCCGGGACGGTATTTCCACAGTCGGGGTGATCCGTAATTAGCCCAGCATTGCAGGCTCTTGCCGGGTTCCGCATAATGAGGACAGTGGGAGCACATGACCCGGATTTCGACGAATCCGAAATAGCCGAAAGCCATCAGCAACCATGGAATCAGCCACCAGGCGTTGAACTGAACGATACCAGCGCCTCCGATGATGAAAATCGGAGCAGCGGAAAGCAGAAAAGCGGTCAGGTCGCGGGCCCGGAAATGGCAATGGATATCTTTACTTACCGGACAATCTGCACAGTTTTCAGCTGTGCAGGTGGTTAGTGGTCGCCGGGGGTCCAAGAACATGTGAGTCATTGGAACATTTTCCTCAAACGGTTTATAAAACGCTCGCGTTTTGTCCTTTTAGTCATTCGAAATATTTCCAGGTCTCAGGTCCTAGTCCGAACGCCTTCGAATAGTAGTTTGATGCTGGAGCGAATATGACGTTCTACGTCTATCCGGCTATTGTCATAGACCCACAGAAGAATGGTTCCCTCAAAAATTGCTCCGGCGGCAATGGCTACCTCTTGCACGTCCACGGGCCGGAATTCACCAGAGTCGATACCACGCTGGACGATGGGAACCAGGGAGTTCATATATGTGCTGAAATACTGCTTTAGGGCTTTTTGCACGATGGTATTGCGGAAAGCCAAGGCCAGAAATTCGTAGGCGATCGGCATCATGCGTAACATCCGCTTGTAGTCGCGAATGGCAGCTTCGGTAAACTGCAGGATCGCCTCTGTGGCGCTCAGATCAACATTTTTATGAGCATCAAGTTGCTCGAACACGTCTCCAAAAATGCGGTCTAAGATTGCGATGATCAGGTCATCCTTGCTCTTGAAGTACCAATATAGCGAGCCTTTGCTCAGTCCTGTTTTTTTAGCGATGTCATCCATGCGTGCATTGTCCAGGCCTTTGCGGGTAAAGACATCTTCTGCAGCATCCAGGATCTGTTGTTTGCGTTCTTTGCTTACGTCTGGTCTGGGGGACATGTTCTCGTCTCGAAAGTCTTCTTTTTATAATATACTGACCGGTCAGTCAGTTATTATTATAATCAATTTCGTTTGAATGTCAAGAGAAATATCCAGGAATTTCCCAAAAAAGGAATGTAGAGAATTTGGTTCGAAAGGGAGGTGTTAGAATAGGATCATGAGCAAGAAAATTGAAAAGGAATTACAAATGGATCCCCTGATTGTGATTGTATCTAATCGCGGCCCATTTTCTTTTAAAGCTTTAAAAAACGAAAAATTCAAGGTCAAACGCGGGGCGGGTGGATTGGTAACCGCTCTGGGCGCACTGGCGGAGCAGCACGAAGTCTTGTGGGTTGCGGCAGCCATGGACAAGGATGATATGCACTGGGCGCAATCCAATCAGGGTCAGGCGCAGATGGTTGAAGGGATCCGTTTGAAACTGATCCAACCATCCAAATCAGCATACCGCGGCTACTACAACGTGATTGCCAATCCATTATTATGGTTCATCCAACATCAATTATGGGATACGCCGCGCAATCCCAGCATCACGCACGAAACCTGGGCTGCCTGGGATAAAGGTTATGTGCCGATCAATAAGGCCTTCGCTGAAGCGGTCGCAGAGAGCGTCCGGGATGAGGATCGACCGGTAATCGTCCTGCCGCAGGACTATCACTTGTATTTGTTACCGCATTACCTGCGCGAGTTATTGGGGACTCGCGTCCAAATCCAGCCGTTTGTCCACATTCCCTGGCCGGGACCTGACGCCTGGCGCGTCCTGCCATCCCAAATGCGCGATGAGATCCTGACCAGTTTGCTCGAAGCTGACCGGATTGGCTTCCAAACCCAAAAGGATGCCTTTAATTTTGTTCAGACCTGCCGCTTTTACATACCGGAAGCGCATTCGCGCGGCACGCGAGACACGGTCTATTACCAGGATCGGGCGGTGCGGGCCCTGGCCTATCCAATCTCGATCGATACTGAGAAAGTAGCCTCTATTGCTGACGATCCCCAGATCTATCCGATCAAATCACAGCTTTACAATTTTGTGGGAGACCGTAAGCTGATCCTGCGAGTGGATCGGATCGAACCGAGCAAGAATATTTTGCGCGGTCTGGAAGCTTACCAGGAGTTACTGGTCACGCATCCGGAGCATCGCGGCAAGGTGCAAATGATGGCCTTACTCGTGCCATCGCGGATGGAGGTGGGCGAATACCAGGATTACCTGCGCGACATCATGTCCGAAGCGGGGATGATCAATGCCAATTTCAGCGATCAATATTGGGAACCGGTGCGGATTGTGGTGGGGGATAATTACGCGCGCGCTATTGCTGCCATGCAGTTGTTCGATGTGCTACTCGTCAATCCACTATCGGATGGTATGAATCTGGTCGCTAAAGAAGGCGTGATGGTCAATCATAAAGACGGCGTGTTGGTCCTGTCGGAATTCGCCGGCGCATTCTATGAATTGGGAGAGTTCGCGCTCACAGTTTCACCCTTCGATATTTATGGCACTGCAAATGCCATTCACCAGGCTCTGACCATGCCCCCTGAAGAAAAACGTCAACGTTCAGAAGCCCTGAAAGCGATCGTCACGAAGGCCGATATCCGTCGCTGGTTCTCGGATCAGGTTGAGGATGTCATGCGCGCCTTTAGCAGCCAGGCCAAGAAAGACTCGACTTCCAGTAAACCATAAATCAAAAAGTCCGCATTTGCGAGTACGGTTTCGGGTGTGCCGTCCGATTTGACACCCAGCCCGTAGGCGCGGCACGAACCGTCTGCACGCAGGTTGCGGGCGGCTTGCAAAGCGGCAATGTCAGTTGTATCGTCCCCCAGGTATAGGGCTGCCTCCAGTCGATAATCCCTAACCAACCCTCGAAAAGCTGTGCCCTTGTCGATATTTACCGGCGGGCGGAATTCGAATACCCGACGTCCTGCGCTCAGCCACAGGCCGTGGCTGAGCGCCAATTGCTGCAATTCGGGCTGCAATAATTTAGCGACCTGATCCGGATGCTTTGCCTGACGGTAGTGCAGCGAGAGTGTCGCGCCCTTATCCTCGAGCAGCATTCCCGGTTGTAAGAATGCCTGGATATCCGCCCGGGCTTTTTCCAGAGCCGGGCGATACCGGCTGGCTTCGGGATGGACTTGGATCTGCCCGTCGACCCAACGCTCCAGGCCGTGATTGCCGATGCAGACCAATCCCGGCAGGTCGAGACGTGCGTGAACATCCTCGGCCGAACGGCCGGAGATGACAGCCACCAACGGTAGGCTGGACTCGAGCCGGGACAACAATTCGCGATTGCGCGGGGTGACTTGAGCCGTGTCTGGCTGGTCAACGATCGGACTGATGGTACCGTCCACATCGGTGATCAGGCCCAGGCGTCCCGGTTTAGCCGCCAGATCAGTCAGGATGGGTATCGCTTCTCGCCAGTGCATCAAGGGGATGATACCATGCCGGCTTGAAAGCGTTCAACCTCCTTCACCAACAAAGTTGAAGATAAAGCCTGGCAGGCAGGTTGTGATGGATGAAGCAAAGGATCCCCTGTTTTTTAATCACGGTACGACAGATATTGTCAGCGAAACCGTGCCTCCCTGGTTTGAACCGTCAAACACGGTCAGGGTGAATTGGCCATTTTGATTGAGGGTAATTTCGGCCTGGTTGCTACCATTTACGGCAGTATTCAGCGGAGGACTGTAGGCTGACTTGCCATCCGGGAACTCCAGAGAACCGTAAGGTTGGATGGTAGCGTTGGGGGCAGTCAATTCAATGCGTATTTTCTGGATGTAGGCAGCTTCAAAAATTACGTCGGTGCCTCCTCCACCTCCGGGGATCTTGACTGTGCGGCTGACCAGTACCGGTGACGAAGGCGGGAGGCCGGTTCCATTGCTTCCAAATGGACCTGGTGCGCTTGGTTGAGATTCACCCGGCTGCGTTGCTTGTGGTGGTTGAGACTGCGGTGCGGATGGATTAATGGTACACCCGCTCAGGAACACGATCACTAAGGCCAATTCAAGTTTTTGAAGAAATCTTGGGTTATGCATTTCAGCTCCTTTGGTTGCTTATCGGGTCGGTGTCCAGGTCGTCGTTTTTGGAGATATGGCGGGGCGTGCGCAATCTTACGCCCGGATATACCTTATCCAAACCAGTTTCAAGCATGATACCATTTTAAAACAAAACCGTCTCCTTTCTAGGGGACGGTTTTGTCGTTTGATCGGGCCGTGTTTATATAACGAGATTGAACAAATATCCGGTGAGAATGATGGCGATCGTCAGTGTAGCAGCAAAGATTGCCAACAATTGCGGCTTGAGCACGCGGCGCAGGATGATCATTTCGGGAAGGCTCAAACCCACCACCGACATCATGAAAGCCAGCACGGTTCCAAGGGAGGCCCCTTTTTCCATCAGTGCGTGGACGATAGGGATCATACCGGCGGCGTTCGAATAGAGCGGTACGCCCAACAGCACGCCGGCCGGCACGGACCACCAGGCGCTCTTGCCGAGGATGCCGGCCAGGGCGCTTTCCGGTACAAAGCCATGGATGCCGGCCCCAACGGCAATGCCAACAATGACATACAACCAGACCTTACCCACGATTTCTCGTGTGCTTTCCCAGGCAATGTTGAAACGCTCTGACCAGGTCGGTTTTTCAGTCTGCAAAAGGCCGCCTTTCCCAACTTTAATCTGCCAGACAAAATCCTCCACGAATCTTTCAAGCTTTAAACGCCCGATGACAACCCCGGCGATGATCGCAATCGTCAGACCGGACACCAGATAGAGCCCGGCGATTTTCCAGCCGAACAAGCCGAACAGCATGACCAGGGCTATTTCATTGACAACCGGTGTAGCGGTTAAGAAGGAAAATGTCACGCCGAGTGGAATGCCGGATTCGACAAAGCCAATGAAAAGTGGTACGGCCGAGCACGAACAGAATGGCGTAATGATGCCCAAGCCTGCAGCCAGGACATTGCCCACGCCTTCGCGTTTGCCGCCCAACCAGGCGCGTGTCTGTTCTGCGCTGAAGAACGACCGCAGGGTAGTGATCAGGAAGATCATCCCCCCCAGCAGCAGGATGATTTTAGGTACATCGTAGAAGAAAAATGCCAGCGAAGCACCCAGGTGCGAGCCTTGCTCCAAGCCCAACAGAGTATATGTCAGCCAGTTTGCCAGCGGCTCGATCACGTTATAGGTGATCATCCAGGCCGTGGCCACCAGGACGAATATAACAAAGGTTTTTAGATCCCGATTTCGGATGGGAACTTGAGACGAAATTATGTCGGTCATGGGATTGACTTAGACAGTTTCCAGAGCGTCGGTCAGCCAGGTTGTGACTTCAGCTTCGGAGGGGATGCGACCGGTCGAGACCAACTTCTCATTGATGACCAGGCCCGGGGTGGAGAGAACGTTATAAGCCATGATGTCGGCGTAATCTGTTACCTTGACGACTTCGGCTTCCATCGCCATATTATCGATTACCTTGTGTGCGATTTGTTCGAGCCGTTTACAGCTGGCGCAGCCGGAACCGAGAACTTTGATTGTAAGCATTTGAAACTCCTTTTTTTTAGAAATTACGAATTTTGGATGATGGATTATGCTGTGTTTGCCTCTGTGACTACCGGCGTACAGGTCGGACAGGCACACTGCGAATCCTGATTGATGGGAAGCAGACCGGTTAAATCGGTTTCGATGATCTCGGCTGCGTTCGATATCAAATCGAGAATTTCGGGTTTTTGTAAACGATAGAAGATATATTTACCTTCTCGGCGTGTGTCGAGCAAATCTGCTTGACGTAAAGCCATCAGGTGCTGCGAGATATAGGCCTGGCGATATCCCAACCTGGCTTCGAGATGGCAAACACACGCTTCGCCATATCCAATTGCCAATAAAATCTTCAGGCGTGGCGAGGAGCTGATGGCCTGCAAGAACGAAGCGGTTTGATCGAAGGCGGACAGGGGATCTTGAGTTAACATATTCAAATCTCTGAATGTATTGTAGCGTTCTGTTCCACAATTGAGATGTGACGATTGTCACGAATAGAATCATTGATTGTAATATCTTTTGGCCTGTATAATATTTGGAGATATTGGAGATAAACGTGATTTTGTAGAGAATACCAATGACTCTGTATTCGGAAATTTTCGAACAGCCGGTTTGCCTGGAGAAGCTGTTGACTTCCCAGAGAAAGAGCGTGGAAGAGATTGCGCAGGCAATCCAAGCGCGCCAGATTGGATTTGTTTTTCTGGCGGCGCGGGGTTCCTCGGACAACGCTGGGCGTTATGCCAATTACCTGTGGGGGGCGGTGAACGGCCTGCCACTGGCGCTGGCGACCCCGTCGATTTTTACCCATTACCAGCAGCCGCCAAAGTTGCAGAACGCCCTGGTAGTGGGTATCTCCCAATCCGGGCAGTCTCCTGATATCGTCAGCGTGTTGGAACAAGGCAGGCAACAGGGCTGTCTGACTCTGGCCATCACGAATGTGCTTGATTCACCCCTGGCCGCGACGGCGGATTTCGTTCTCGACATCCAGACTGGGCCGGAACTGGCTGTAGCCGCCACCAAGACCTATACGGCCGAGCTGCTGGCAATTGCCATGCTCTCGGCCGCCTTGAGTGGGCAGGAGAAGCATTGGCAGGTACTTGCGCGTATCCCGGACTGGGTTTTGAATGCCTTGGAACAGGATCAACGGATAGGTCAGGCGGCACAACGCTATCGATATATGCAGGAGTGCGTGGTTCTGGGACGTGGTTATAATTATTCAACTGCTTTTGAGTGGGCACTGAAGCTCAAGGAATTGACATACGTGGCGGCCGAGCCATACTCATCGGCTGATTTTCAGCATGGGCCGATCGCTGTGGTGGCACGCGGTTTTCCGGTTATGGCTATCCTTCCGGCTGGAAAGGTGTTCCAGACTCAAATGCAATTACTCAAGCATTTGAAACAAGACCTTTTGGCTGAATTGGTGGTCATCTCGAATGAAGATGAAGCGCTGGAGATGGCGCAAACCCCATTTCCAATTTCTGGTGAGATACCGGAATACCTGTCTCCGCTGGTAGGTATTGTTGCAGCTCAATTATTCGCCTATCATTTGACTCTGGCGAAAGGCTATGATCCCGACCAACCGCGTACGATTCGTAAGGTGACCTCGACACGTTAAGTTATAATATATTATCTATGGACTCAGGAGGCTATGATGGCAAATGTAACCTATGATCATGTGACCAAGAAATTTGGGGAGATGACGGCGGTCGACGACCTCAACATCCAGGTAGCAGACAAGGAATTCCTGGTGCTGGTCGGGCCTTCGGGCTGTGGCAAGACCACCGCCCTGCGCCTGCTGGCCGGTTTGGAGGAGATCACCGAGGGCAATATCTCGATCGAAGATCGCGTGGTAAACGACGTCGCCCCCAAGGATCGGGACATTGCCATGGTCTTCCAATCCTACGCACTCTACCCGCACCTGTCGGTCTACGACAACATGGCCTTCGGGCTCAAACTGCGCAAGACGCCCAAGGAGGATATCAAGCGCCGGGTGCAGGAAGCGGCCGAGATCCTGGACATCCAGGAGTACCTGGACCGCAAACCGCGCCAGCTCTCAGGCGGGCAGCGCCAGCGGGTGGCGCTGGGACGCGCAATCGTGCGCGAGCCCAAGGTGTTCCTGTTCGACGAGCCGCTCTCCAACCTGGACGCCAAGCTGCGGGTGCAAATGCGGACCGAGATCAGCAAGCTGCACCAGCGTCTGCAGACCACCTTTATCTACGTCACGCACGACCAGACCGAAGCCATGACGATGGCCACGCGTATCGCGGTGATCAACAAAGGCCAACTGCAGCAGATCGACACGCCGCAGAACCTGTACGACAACCCGGCCAACCTGTTCGTGGCCGGCTTCATCGGTTCCCCGGCCATGAACTTCTTCCCGGCCAAGCTGCGCAAGGATGGTGGACGGCTGGTGGTGGACAGCGGCGACTTTGCGATCCAGATCCCGCAGGAGCGCAGCGCGACCTATCAAAACCTGGTCGACAAGCGCGTCATCTTCGGCATCCGGCCGGAGAACATCCACGACCCGCAGTTCACCCCGGGCAACATCCACGTCGAGAAGATCAAGGCCAAGGTGGATGTGACCGAATTGATGGGTAACGAGATCTTCATGTACCTGCTGAGCGGTAAGAACAGCTTCGTGGCGCGTGTCGATCCGCGTTCCTCGCACCGTATTGGGGAAGAGGTGGAGATGGTCTTCAATATGGACAACTTCCACATCTTCGACGCCCAATCTGAGTTGGCGATCAGATAAATTTCATTATATTAGATTAAAAAAGCGTCTTTTCTAAAAAAAGGCGCTTTTTGTTTTGCTTGACAACCGATGGATAAAAAACTCCGTAAGAGGATCAATGGCCTGACTTGTTCACATTCTTGAAATCAATGTACCCTTTCTGAACATTTACAGAGATCAGCTGCACACGAAGCCGGTGACCGACATCCAAACCCTCGTATCCATGAACCAGTTTACCTTCGATTGGAATGCTAAGCAGCCGAACCCAGGTGCCTTTCTTAGATGCGCCGGTGACAACCGAATCAAACTGCTCTCCAATCCTTGATTCAAGCAGCAGCGCGGCCGCGGATTTTTCGACACTGCGTTCGACTTTGTTCGCCGCATTTTCTGCCTCGGTGCAATGTGCGGCCAGCACATCCAGTTCAGCCTTGCTGTAAGGAGTCTTTTGTCCTTCCAGGGCCGCTTTCAACAGGCGCTGAGTCAGCAAGTCGGGATAGCGGCGATTTGGGGCGGTCGAGTGGGCATAATCTTTGACTGCCAGGCCAAAGTGTCCCGGGGCATGTCCTCCAGGAAGTTCAGCAAGATATTCGCCGGCCCCCATCAGCTTGATGACCGTCAGGGAAAGATCGGGGAAACGGATCGGATCCACAGCTTTTTGCTTGACTAAAAACTCTTCCAATGCTTTTGAATCCGGCCTCTTTGGGAGTTCGTACTTGTTATCCTTGGCAATTTCCACGATCCGCTCCCATCTTTTGGGTGTGCGTACCACACGGCGGATCGAAGGGAATCCGCAGGCTGAGAGATAACGGGCGGTCACACCGTTGGCAGCAATCATGAAATTTTCAATGATCTCTTTCGCGCGATTCTTTTGCTCCATTTCGAGGGTGCGGATTTGATCGCCATCAAAAACCGGTTTGGCTTCGATGGTCTCCAGGCTCAACGCCCCGTGGAGATGCCGCAATTTCTTCATGCTTTGGGCTGCGTGATCCTGGAGCTGCAGATTCTCAGCCAGACCTGGAACAGCAGAAATTTCCCCGGGTAGACCGCTTTGCTTTTCCAGCCAGGCAGCCACGCTGTTATAGGCTAGTTTCGCATGGTTCTGCACCCAGGCTTTGTAAATCATTGATTCCTGAATTGTCCCGTCCTTACCAATCACCATTTCAACAACCATGGCAATTCGGTCCTGGGACAAATTCAGGGAAGTCAGATCGGTCGAAAGCCTTTCCGGCAGCATGGGGAATATCTCGGCAGCGGTATAGACTGAGGTGGTGTTATGGCGGGCATGTTCGTCGATCGCTGCCCCCATTTTTACAGATGAGTCCACATCTGCGATGGCCACCAGGATTTTTACCTCGCCTGCGGGCATTGCCTCGGCAACGGTAAGTTGATCCAGGTCGCGCGAGTCATCGTTATCGATCGAAGCCCAGAGAAGATTGCGTCGGTCGCGAATTGTATTTTTATCGACTGACGCAGTCGTCGAATGCGTGAGTTGCTCCAGTTCGGCGATGGCTGCGCTTGAAAAATCGGGTAGCAAGCCTCGCTCAAGCATCGCCCGCCGCGCAATGCTCTGCAGCAGCTTGCGATGGTGTTGGTTATTGGGTTGCAACTTGTGCATGTCCTGCTCCTTTTCCGTCACTTTGATTTCAATACCGGTAATGTCTTGGTAATTGGTCAGTCTGTCTCTACTTGTTCTTCCCTTCCCAACTCTATCCGGTTGCGCCCGGATTGTTTCGCGCGGTAGAGCGCCATATCCGCCGAATGGATTACTGCCATGCCCGTTGTGCCGTGATCCGGGTAGACCGCCACACCGAGTGACAGGGTGACCCCCCCCAACTGCTGACCGTTATGCTGGATTTGGAGCCGTTTGAGCCTATCCTGTAATAATTCAGCACGGGTGCGCGTTGTCAGCAGCGTCGCCCCTGGCAGGATGAGAATAAACTCCTCACCACCGAAGCGGCAGGCAATATCTTCACGGCGTACGTGTGTAAGCAGAAAGCCGCCCAATTCACGCAGCACCGTATCCCCCGCCTTGTGACCATAGTTATCATTGATTCTTTTGAAAAAGTCAATATCAATCATGATGATCCCCACCGGCTGATGGTTGCGCTTCGCCCGCTGAACTTCCCGTTCCAATGTTTCTTCGAGGTAGCGCCTGTTGAACAATCCGGTGAGCGGGTCGCGGATCGCTTGCTGACGCAGCGTTTCGCGCAAATCCAGGTTGGCCAGCGCCAACGCGGTGGTGTCCGCCACGGTGCGCGCCAATTGTTGTTTGGCCGGGGTCATGTGGAGGTCGCTTTTGTCTTCGTTCTGCAAAGACAATACACCGACTGTTTCTCCATGGGCTATCAAGGGGATGCATAGGTGGGCGGTGGCGCGGCCGTCAACTGAATGATGACAGTGGCTGGTCTGTTCCCCTTCAGCCAAATGAGTCTGCCCGCTTTGCAGAACCGGGCAATCGTTCGGTGAGAATGCGGTCAGGATATTTTGGGTTGAAGAGAATCCCCAAGCAACCACAACTTCGCTGATATCCTGCGAAGGGTTGAGCCTGAACAACGTGCCGGCCTGCTCGGGGAATAACAGGGTGCAGGACTGCTCGGCAACGGCATAGATTTCTTCGATTGTGATGCAAGCCTGGTAGGATTCAACCATCCTGTTAAGCAAAGACATTACGATGTTTTGCTGCTCCAATTCCGACATATTGCGCGTTATTGTTTTGCTTGCATCCAGTAATGCTGCTTCCGTACTCTTGCGGTCAGTAACATCGCGCGCTACCCATAGCGTGCTGTCTTCAGTCATGTAAGAGATGAAAGCCTCAAACCAGAGCAGGTTTTCGCCAATCGTCAGTTTGTATTCAACCTTGAGAGTCTGTTGTGCCCCCAACACTTTTTGCACGGTGGAAAGGAGCGTTTCAGCTTCTTCCGGTGGGAAGACATCCCGTATGTTTTTGCCCAGCAGTTCCTCAGGCAGTTTATAGAGCAGATCGGTGTTGGTGGGGGCGATGCTTTGGTAGACGCCCTGGCGGTCTATCTCCAAGACCACATCGTGCATGGAGGCGAATAGGGCGCGTAGTTTGGCCTCAATCCGCAGACGCTCTGTGAGTTCAATATTCAATTGACTATTTACGGAATTCAACCGATTTGAGATAAATTGGGCGTATATTGTATTGATCAGGATTATCACAATGATAAAGGATCGCACGTAGATTTCATACGGCTCAGGATGTAATAATTGGGTGAGCAGGGTTCCCTCGTGAAACCAGTACACATCTATGAGAATGTCCGCAAACAAAAAAAGCATGAGGGATCCGATCCCATGCATAACTTTTGATCTACCAATAGTTTGTTTGATTTTTTCTTGCATCATCTTTTCTGCTAGCAATATTTTGCAAATAGTTCACAGTATTCGAACTTGCGATGGGGGATGTGGTAGTTACGATTACGCTTCAGACCTACCGGCCGTACTCAAGATTCGCAAAAGTTGATGCGTATCATAACCTGCAATAAAGCTCAAGTACCTTGCCCAAACGCCAGAACCGGCGAATCTTGCGGAGCTAAACGGGAAGCGAGTTACTTGAATTCTTTCTTGGATTCAGGCAGTACGTGCAACAGGATGTTGCTTCCCAGGTGGAGCCACCCGTCGGGCATGCCATGCAGAGAACCGTGCCGGGAAATCAGCACCGGCGTTAGCAAGGAATCGGCTGGGAATGAACTCCCGTTGCATTTGGAAAATCCGGGGGCAACCCTCGTTCTGGCAAGCCCAATGCGCAAGGTTTTACAAAATGGAACAGTGATGATGCACCTGTGTGTTTATTAGTAACTATTACTCGACTGATTTTTCTGGGACGCGTTTTATGAACGGCGCTCTATAGACGGTGCCTTCTTTACTGGCTTCTTGCTTCAGCCGCCTTATATGCAGGCGCAGCCCTTTGGGAAGTCGTTTCATTTTCGTTTTCGTTTTGCTTGTCTTGGTTGTTTTGTCAGTCATTGAATTGCTCCTGATTATTTTTATTGTTCAGACTCTTCGAAATCATCCAACATGCAGTTCTGTCACCTGACGGAAATGGAAGCCGTAGATCGCGAAGGTGATTGCCAGTGGGAACAGGCGTGGCCGCCGGAACAGAGCCCAGAAAAAGAGCCGCCAATACTGGACGCGTTCGACACCGCGGATGCCCAGTTGGTAAATGGAGCGCCACAGGGCCAGGATGTATTGCGAATCCAATGGCACTCGGATTTTTGGGGGTTGGTACTCGCGCAGAAATGTCAAAACACGCTCGTAATAATATTTAGGTGCGTAGATATGGCTTAGAATTTCGCGGTAGCCTTCCCGTAATGGTTCCAGACCCATCCTGGGGATAATGTTGGTCGAGCCGTCCACGTTATCGCCGGAAAAGTCATTGACCAGGCGGCCTTCTTTTTGCATGCGCTCGTACAGGCGCGTGCCCAAAGGCGCTTGCAGTAAGCCGACCATGGCGGTCACAATGCCGCTCTTTTGGATGAAATCGATCTGCTGTTGGAAGATGGAGGGGGAATCATTGTCGAAGCCGACGATGAAACCACCTTGTACCTGCAGACCTGCGCGCTGGAGTATCTTGACGCTCTCCACCAGATCACGGCCTTTGTTTTGGTTCTTGCTGCATTCGATCAAACTGTCTTCATTAGGCGTCTCGATTCCGACGAAGACCGTATTGAACCCGGCTTGTGTCATGAGACGCATCAATTCTGGATCATCGGCCAGGTTGATGGAGGCTTCTGTGCTGAACGGCATACCAACTTTGTTTTTGCGCCATTCGATTAAGGCAGGCAGCAGGTCAGACTTGATCTGCTTTTTGTTGCCAATAAAGTTGTCGTCGACGAAGAAGATGCTTTTTCGCCAACCCAACGCATAAAGGCTGTCCAATTCGGCGATGATCTGCGCGGGAGACTTGGTCCGCGGACGATGCCCCAATAAAGCGGTCACATTGCAAAAATCACAATTGAAGGGGCAACCGCGCGAGAATTGAATGCTGATCGTGTCGTAATATTTGAGATCCGCCAAATCCCAAAGTGGGACCGGGGTCTGGTGGATATCGGGATACACATCGGATGCGTAAACGCGTTCAGCCCGACCCTGTTCCAGATCCCGTAAGAACGGGGCAAGGGTCTCCTCAGCCTCGTTCAAGACAAAATAATCCACATCCGGAAATTGCTCATGTTCCATGGTGAAGAGCGGACCGCCGGCCACCACTTTCACCCCGGCTGTTTTGCAGCGTTCGATGACCGCTTGCGCTGATTTGCGCTGCACAATCATGGCACTGACGAACACAAAATCAGCCCATGCCAGATATTCATCCGTGAGCTCAGTTACGTTGAGATCGACCAAGCGCTTTTCCCATTCGGCAGGCAGCATGGCTGCAACCGTCAACAAGCCCAATGGAGGCGCGCCGGCCTTCTTGTGGATGAACTTAAGCGCATGTTTGAAACTCCAGAAGGTGTCTGGAAACTCGGGGTAAACAAGCAGGATTTTCACGGTTACTCCTTTTTGCTATTCACCTTTCCCATTCGGTTCATTCCACCTTAAATGGTACAGGCGTTTAAAATGCACTGAAAGTTGGCGGCACTGGCATTGCACGGTCAGACTCTCACCAGGGTTAGTTCGCTGAACCCCTGATATAGACTGATCACTTTAAAACGATATACAGCATTACATCTTCTGGAACTTCACTTTCCTTTTCTGTTTTTTTTATTTGATCCAGCGGCAGGATCTGTACCGCTTCTGTTGGGAGCAGCCCCGTTATCTTTAACAAGCAACGTTACAGAAGGGCCATCGCGCCTATTGGAAGAGACATTGTTGTTATTGGAAGGCGATTTCAATTTCTTGGCCTTGCGTTTGCTGACTCCTTTGCGTCCCATTCTTTTCTCCTTAATCGGTATCTATT
>CAYOUV010000003.1:85732-102430 GCA_964407265.1 uncultured Anaerolineaceae bacterium
TTGCGTTTGCTGACTCCTTTGCGTCCCATTCTTTTCTCCTTAATCGGTATCTATTGAATTGCGGTAATAATTTTTCTTTGGCAGAGTGTGTTGTTGGTGTTGAAACTATCCTTTTGCCTTATCAAATAATTTCTTTATGTGTTTTATTCGCTGTTGATTAGCCTCATACGTCGCTACCCGTTTGTTGAATTTTTCCTCGTCTATCACCACAATGTCAGGCTGACCTTGCGCTGCAAGTTTTTCGGCGGCCTCATCTCTGAGTTGAATATCATCGAAGACTTTCAGGAAAGCGCCAACGCCTTGGTCAACCAGCGTTTGATCATCAATACTCTGCTCATTAATAGATATGGTTGGATTCGTTTGCGAATTTACCCACGCAGGTACCGGCTGATCGTTATAGACAACCCCGACGAAAAGTCGGTCGCCATCCAGGAATGGGAAATCGATGTGGGTTGGTAATTTCCCGAGCTGGCCGCGGTCCAGGATAAAGGCGTAACGCAGACCTTCGCTGTTGCAAGACACTACTTGCACTTGCAGTTCGTTCGCGAGATCAAGTAAGACTCGTGGATCGAAGTAATCACTGAAAGCGATGGATGTATGCCTGGCGAGATAACTGCTATTAAGTACGCCAAAAAGAACCACCATTCCGGTGCTTGGATCTTGTGTTAGGCGCCAGCGTTTAAATCGAGGTATCAATCCCCACTTCGTCAGAATTATCGATACCTGAGCCCGGATTTGGTGGGCTTTTTGATCAAAATAATGCGGATCAAATGTCTGCGTCGTCATCATCATCTTTCTGAGCACTGATTAACAATTTGCGTTTGACTTCATCGAGCCACTTACGTACCTGGTCATCCGGCTTGGTTAGCTGATAACGGTTCTCGACAATTTCATTATCAAGATAGGGTAGTTCATCATCCTGGCGTTGATCGATAACTTCAGCCACTGGAGCTTGGAACTCGTCAACAGGATCTTCCGCGAAACTTTGGTTGGCCTGTCGAATCCTTAACCAGCGCCAGAATCCCCATAAGGCCAAACCCGCAAATAGCACAATGAAGATTGGAAAGCACCATGCCCACAGAAACCCAATCGGAACTTGTCTTTGTTCATCGCGTTGGCGTGCCTGGTCGGCATACCATTGGGAGGTGGCTGCCGCAGCCCGGGTCTGCGTGGCGATTTGATTGGCCTCGGCTGTTTGTGTGCTGGCGGCAATGGCATTTTTGTTTTGTTGAATCAACAGCGCCTCCGCACCCGATGTCGCCATATCTGCCACCTGGGTCTGGCGAATCGCATCTTGGGTCAATGCAGCGCTTTGCGTCGAACCGGCAGAATTCAAGGTGGCTTGCGCGTTGGCGCGTATAATAGCGGCGGTGGCCGCTATCTGGCCGGCGATGACATTGGCGCTGTTTTGATCCTGGGTTTGGACCGCATTCAGTGTTGCATTGGCTGAATTTAAGGTTGCCAAGGCATTAGCGCGCATGATTTCGGCGGTGGCCGCCGCCTGATTATCAGCATTATTCTTACCCTGGGTTAGCGCAGCTGCCCGGGTTGCCTGGTCACTGGCTCTGTCAGGCGGATTGGAGATGGCAGCGTTGGTCGCGTAGGGGGTACTCAGCAGCGGCCCACAGCCGGTCAGGGTTAACAGCAACACGAATACCAGTACCCCAATGATGCCAAGCTGAAAATTGGGGTGCATCGATTTCCCTCTTACTTCGCGTTGGACCGCGAAATTCCTTTTACCAATGCCGCAGTTTTTACTGGCTGATCGACACGCGTCGCAACATCCGCCTGGGCAATAATCCCAAGAATCTTGTCGTCATTGTCAACTACCGGGATGCGGCGTAATTGAAGCCGGGACATTGTATCCAACGCTGTTTGCAATTCATCCTCAGCATGGCAGCTTACTACCTTGCGCGTCATCACCGCTTCGACTTTTGTTGTTTTGGCTTCGCGCTCTTCGGCTACAACTTTTAAAGCCAGATCCCGATCGGTCACGATACCGACCAGTTTTTTTGTCTGCTCATTCTCGATAACCGGTACCGAACCGATATTATTGTCTTTCATCAGCGCCGCTGCTTTTGCCACAGTATCTTTTGGAAAGCAGCACACGGGGTTTTTCGTCATCACTTCATTACATTGCATGCTTAAATTTCTCCTCTCTTGACGTGTAACCAACCTTTTTCTGGTCGAGTATAGAGAGCCAGCCAAGCAAGCTGGCTCTCCTGGTGGCGTCGATGGGCAGCTCTAGATGACCCCTAAGAGCTTCAAAACAATCAGAATGACCGCAATGACAAGTAAAACGTGAACCAGATTGCCTGTGCGTGGAAAGCCAGAGAATACATTTGGGCCGAAGTAACCGAGCAACCAAAGCACAATGAGAATTACAATGATCCAGGTAAGCATGAGATTTCTCCTTTTTAACTCGAGATAATGTTCTTTGAACGATCGTCAATTTGTGGTAACTACACTCAATGAATCAGGTTCGCGGGATTCTCTTTAGGATTGCAACTGCGGGGTATCCAGCGGGAATTCATCCAAATCAGTCGTCGATAAGGAATGTAACCTTCAATTGGACGCGGTATTCCGTGATTTGTCCTTTATTGTCCAGTTTGACCTGCTGATCCTGGACCCATGCGGACTTGAGGTTCCTGAGCGTTTTTTGTGAGCGTGCGATGCCCACCTTGATGGCGTCATCAAAACTCTTCGGAGATGACACGATGATTTCAGTTACTTTTGCGACTGTCATAGAAATACTCCTTTTTTCTGGCTTGTAATGGGTTCGGGTGTATTTAATTTCTTAGCTGTTTTCATTATAGAATACTCACTCCCCGGCCGCATCCATCGACCGGGGAGTATTGCTCTCCGCCACTTGGGGGAGGAGAGCAGATGGTGATTTGTGTCCCTATTTCTTTTCTGGAGGAACTGTCTCTGTTTTGAGGAGTTCATCAAACAGAGATCGATAATAGATCATTGACTGTCTTAATTCTTCGGTACCTGCCTGGTGGTTCTCGTTTTTGAGCGCGATCGCGCGCGCAGCACGATAATTACTTACCAAAGCTGGATACTGGACGGAGATATCGGCCGCCCGCTGTTCAAAATCAGATACTGGATAGTCACGAAGCTGCATGACCTCCATGATCAGGCGGTCGGCCTCTACATTTGCCTGTCCTGGTTGGTCGACAAATTTGGCTTGGATTGCAGTCCATTCAGCCTGATATCGCTGGCGTTCGGGATCGGAAAGTGTACGAATCTTCAAAGTATCAACATGCTTCTGTCGTTCTTCCAGCTCCGTTTGTGCTTCCTTCTCGCTCCCCGCATTCTCCACGGCGCGGTCATACTCGGATCCAAATTTATTTTGGAAACGCTCTGAACGTTTACGGCGGGCAAAAATCAGCCCTAATATAGTGCCAAAGATTACCAGGACCAGAACAACAGCGATGATTAGATATGTAGTACTCATGACAGATCTCCTTATTGACTTATAAAAATGCTATTGGACGGACTGCTCACCTATTTACAGCCTTCTTTGATACCCACGGTATGTTTATCGGCGTCGCCCTAACAGGAGACCCAGAACAAACGGGACGAGTAAAACCCCGAGGAAGAATCCAAAGTTATATGGGCTCCCATCGTTATGCACCTCGTACATCCACGCATCCTTGTGAAGGAATGAAAGTATTAAGGTTACCGGGGAAATGATCCCATGCCATACTCCCATCCAGATACCGGCCGGACTACCGTACTGGTCGGGCGTATTGACCATTGGATTAGGACCTGGCGCATAGACTTGTATACTTACACCGGGCACATTGATTTGACCATTCGGAACAGGCGTGCCGGTTTTTGAATTTGGAACAGGCGTATTTATTTGTGCGACTGTGCCGGGAGTACAACCCGCGGCTACGCCAAGCATGGTAGCCAATAAAACGAAAACGAACAGTTTTTTCTTCATCTCTTACCTCTGTATTTGTTAATCGGATCGACGTGTTGCATCCATGAGCCATAACAGGCGTGAAAACCGTACAGGCGAAAAGTGTTCTTCTGTCATTCTACAATCAACACTCCCCAGCCGCATCCATCGACCGGGGAGTATTGCTCTCCGCCACTTGGGGGAGGCTTTGGCCGGGTGGTTTAACCTGCCAGCTGTGGTGCCGCTTTTCCTCTAAATAAAAAGGTCAGCACAAACCCTGCGATAAATCCGCCAATGTGTGCCATAAAAGCCACGCCGCCAGTGTCCGCTGTATTGGCAATCGAACCGATGCCGCTAAAAAATTGCAGGACGATCCAGAGTCCAATAACGATCAGTGCAGGTACTTGGATTACCTGTTGACCTTGCAATACTCTGACCCTTCCCTGCGGGAAAAGCAAAATATAAGCACCCAACACCCCCGCAATTGCCCCCGAGGCTCCTAAATTCGGTAAGTTTGAGCCTACATTGAAAACCAGTTGGGCAAGTGTTGCTGCAAGCCCGCAGAGCAAATAAAAGATTACGTACTTGATGTGCCCAAAACGGTCTTCGACATTGTCACCGAAGATCCATAAATAAAGCATATTGCCTCCCAGGTGGACCCATCCAGCATGCATGAACATGGACGTGAAGAGGGTCAGAATGTCAGCGCCGGGATTGGCTAGAAAGCGGCTGGGGACAAAGGCCCACTTAATAATAAAAGCGTCACCGCCGCCCAATTCGACCAGGAAAAATAAGACGTTCAAGGCTATTAGGGCATAGGTGATCAGCGGAACCGTTCTTCGAGCACTATCATCGTCGCCAATGGGAAACATGATGAATTCTCCTCTACTGAGATTAGAAATATCACTGCATTATGCATCTTACAGCGAACACTCCCAGACCCATTCATCCACCGGGGAGTGTTCGTTTATGCCACTTTGGGAGGGTAATCTCCAAATGGATAATGCAAGCGCGCCTTAGGCGATTGTCTTGTTGGTCGAAATTTCGGATCGTTAACGATCAGGTTATTTGCCGGCGCGGATCTCGGAGCCCTTAAATGGAGCACCGAAGAGCGGTGCGAGCACGCAGAAATCAAATATGCCAGCAGCGAGAGGCACTAATCCAATGAGCATCACGATGATTCCGGTTGTATTGTTGGCGATGACAAAAAAGCCCAAGATGACCAGAACAGCGCCTGCCACGATGCGTACAATACGACCATTCCTGGAAGCCATGAAAGAGATAAACGGGTTCATTTTTTACTCCTTTTGATTTGTCCTATAGTTCATCTTACAACGAACTCTTCCAGAGTGTATCCGTCAGATGGGGAGTATGTCTCTCCGCCACTCGGGGGAGATCTCGACAGCGTTGAACCTTCCACCCGATCAAGTCTAACGACATCATTCGTCTGGCATTTGCTGCGGCTGTTGTTTCAATTGAAAATAAGAAACGCTTAAATATGCGCCAAAAAGAAAGATGATACCGCTCAGATACGCCCAGGCCAGGAAAACGATAATTGCGGTCACAGAACCATAAACCAGGTTCGATACGGAAATGTAGGTTGATATAAAATATAAAAAGGCTTTCTTGGCAAGTTCCCAGAGCAGGCCGGCGCCAATCGCGCCGGGTATTAACTCACGCCAGGTGGAATCTCCATGGGGGAGTATGGTGTAGATTGACATGAAAAAGATAACATCGAGCAAGATAGCCAAGATAAATCCGGTAGTATTACTCACCGTCTGAATAATTTGTACAGGCAATAAGATCTGGATGTTAGCAATCATACTGCTGACAAATGAAGCCATGAAGAGGATTGGGCCAATAAAGACCAGTACAAATATTATGGCTAGGCTGCGCCGCTTCCAGACAGGACGTCTTCGTTTATTCTTCCAAATATTATTGAGAGTTTGGGTGATCGTGTTTCCAGAGACTTTCGCGTGCCTGGTCTAGGCTTAAAGATCAGCTTGACAAATTTTCGGGGAGCTTTTGTAAGAGTATCTTAAGAGCCTAGAGATTTCAACAGGCTTACAAGAATCCCCCAGAATGATCCAAGTACCATGCCAGCAATTACATCTCTTGGATAGCGTGCACCGATATTGGCGATAGTGTGTAGCAGTAAATTGAACCTGTCATATCGGGAGCACAGTCTCTTCGAAGAAGACTGTGCTCCCGGAAAGAAACTGAGGTCAGCGATTGATGATGAACAAAACACCAGCAATCAGGGCGCAGATTCCCGCAATGATGCTTAAAATTCCACCGAGCCCTACGCCAAGTAGGCCTAAACCGGTGATGATTAAAAAGATCCCGAGCAAGATCCACTTCAGGCTACGCATTTGATTCTCCTTTGGGAAAGTAATTAATTTTAAAGCAAGGATCATTAATTGCCAAGAGCTAACGCTGGGCAAAGACCGAGTGTAGAATCCGGTCACAGCCTTAATTAGGATAAAGGGGAGCGAACTGTTTCAAAAGCGGGGCCGACCTTTTTACCAAAGAAGGACAGCTCGCCCCCCATCCAAAGGGCTACAGGTCGTTCAGTAAATTTGCGAGGGCCAGCAAAACAAAACCGGCCACGACCAGCCAAAAGGCATAAGCGGAAAGTCCGGGGAAGATCCCTTGGGAAGCGAGGACTCCGAGGACTGCTAGAGCAACGGCAATCCAAAACGTGATGACTTTGGGTTCGGTAAGTCTCATGATTATTATCTCCTCTTCTTGATTTGTAAATTTATCGACCTCTCCCGGCCCCGTGATCAAATGACCAGTCGGAGAGAGTGCCAGAGGTAGTCTATCGGTACAGATTTTATTCCTCGGTTTTGAAAACGCCTAAAAAGGCATGTGTCGACATCAACTGAAATCAGCCTCAGGAATTTTTAATGGCTTTTTTCCCGGCTGTAGCGGCATCGGAGACGCGATCCAATTGCTCAAATGCCAGTTTTTTGCCATACTGTTCAACTTCTCTGAACTTATCGCGTCCGCCACTCTTGATTCTGTTTACACCCGAACGTACCTGGGTGATGACGTCATCCAGCATGTCGGTCGTCTGATCGCGTAATTCGATACCCTTGTCCTGGATCTGTGATCTGGTAGCTTCACCAGATTGCGGTGCCAGCAGCAGCATCGTCACGGCGCCAGCCAGGACGCCGATAAGCAGCCCGGCTAAAACGCCTAAAATATTATTATCGCGATACGCAAGTTCTTGATTCTCATTAACCATAGTCTTTTCTCCTTATTTGTCTGGGCATGTCGATTTTTAATGCGAATGTGCCGAATAGACTGGTCAGATCGCCGACAGACTGGTGCTTACTCGTCGCGTTGGTAACCAATATGGATACCGGCATCCTCTTTTTCTTCTTCGGTCATCTGAAAGAGACTGGTCAACCAATTCAGAAAATCATCGACAATCTGCAGGCTGGCGACCAAAGGGTTCCTTGGTTCCTGTGTGTGGGATTCTTGTCGGTCGAAGGAATTATCCATTTTGCCTCTTAAAATTTATGGCCTGGTGGTATGGCTCTCGCTGCTTGTAGTTTCGGTGGTGCCGACAACCGGTCCATGCGGGCGGTAGAAGATCAGCCAGACTATTCTTTCCACAGCCCAGGCGATCAGAGCGTAGATCAGCATTGCAAATAGAGAAGATATTTCAAGCACCATGTTGCCAGCTGATGGTGAGCCGATCATACCGGTAAAGGGGAACAGGAACAGGTTGGAAAACCCATAGATCAGGGCTACGATCGGGCTGGCCGGATTTGCTCCGATCAGCTTCAGTCCGATACGCAGCACAATCAGAGCCTCGAGTAAGCCGAGCAACAGCCAAACTACCTGGGTGGCTTTGAAGGTGAAAATGCGTCGTTCGAGTTCCGGTTCGCGTTGCGACGTTCTAACTTCTGATACTCTTTGATTATTTGACATTTTGATCTCCTGGAAATCAATCTCTCGTTACGCCTTCTCGCATAAATTCCTGAATAACCTTTTATCGAATCGCCTTAATGTTGCAGAAACCTGGTTTAAACATTTACGCAGCAATCTGTAATATTCAAGAATTCATCACTGTGGTTTTAGCCGGGAGGCCGAGAGGCTTCCCGGCTGTGTTCGTTGGCGTATTTACAAAACGTGATATGCCCGGGTTAGCGACCGCGGCGGACCAGGTGGACAATCGCCAGCAGGATAACGGCTCCTAACAGCGTCACCAGCATGGTCGGGACGGTGATTGCATCGTTGATCGTCCCTACCTTGAAAATGGGGCTGAGGAAGTACCCGGCCAGGAAAGCACCGATGACGGCCACGATGATATTGATCAACAGGTTCGAGCGGTCGTGCATCAGTTCTGTTGCCACCCAGCCAATTGCTGCCGCAACGATTAGATATATAAGCAAATTCATTTTTTATCTCCTATGTAAATGTTCGGATTGTACGGAATACCGTATGTTTTTGTGGTTCGGTCTCTCACAACCCTTTCTCAGAGGTTGTGCGTCACTCCGATTACTTTCCGGGGACGGCTGCGGTTATACTTCTCATCTTGGCCTCCTGCTCCAGAATGTGTTTATTGATTTCCTCTTTCGCATGTTGTTTGGTATAACCGTATTTCACCTGGAGTAGAACAACATATTTGTCCAGCTTGACGGTTGCCTTATCAACCTTGCTCAGGTCGAGGTCGTTGAGCAGGCTCCACCATTCTTTGGATTTTCCACGGATCTGTAGCCACTTGCCTTCGAAAATTTTCTTGTTCATCCTGTAATTCCTGATCTTTCTACATATCCATCGATGGAGGTGATGATCTCTTGAAAAAGCTTAACAGGCACAGGCCAGTTGATTCTGGATTACCCGTTTGTTAATCATTCCGGTCATCGGGTGCCATCATTTAATTGGCAGGCTTGCAGCGACGCTTCGCAAATGATCGGCCACACGATCGGGTGTTTCATCTTTGCTGATAAAGGCGTCTGCGCCGGCAGAGAGCGCGGCCTGATGGCGGGCGTCCAGGTGACTGATGAGGATAATGACCAACGCCTCCGGACAAGCCTTTCGGAGTTCGTCCAGGGCTGCACCGGATGGCGAGGGGAGCAGACCCCAATCCACCAACAAAATATCCGTATGGCTGGCTGGGGCTTTGGTCAAGACGGTAAGCCAGTCTGCGGCTTCTCCGGCTATTTCCATTTCGAGATCTGACAGCAACAGTCGTAAGGCGGAGCGCTCCTCGGGAATAGCATCAGCTAAAAATACACGGGTCATAGACTAATAGTACAACGAACACTCCCCGGCCACATCCGTCGACCGGGGAGTGTTCTCCTCCGCCACTTGGGGGAGAACATTCGAACTTGATTGGGTTGTGAATTTAGGTTGGGGTTATTGCGTTGATTTTGCCAGGCTGGAGTCAGTCTGCCATGGCTACTTGCCCGCGCCCACTATTTTTTGCGCGGTAAAGAGCAGCATCAACCGCTTTCAAGATTGCCTTACTGGTATCGCCATCCTCCGGAAAGATTGCGACGCCAACAGAGACTGTGACTGACTCCAGGGACTTCCCTTCGAATTGGAGGGAGGCCAGCCGGACAAGACTGCATAAACGTTCGGCCCGTTTGCGCGCCAATTCCCGCGAGGCGCCGAACAGGACAATGATGAATTCATCGCCGCCATAGCGGCAGGCAACGTCTTCTTCGCGGACATGTTCGATCAGCAAATTGCCCAGTTCGCGCAGGATTGCATCGCCTGCCGCATGGCCGAAATTGTCGTTGAAGCGCTTGAAATCGTCCACGTCCAGCATCATCAAGCCTACTGGAAGATGTTGCCGTGAGGCCCGAATTAACTCGCGTTCCAGGGTCTCTTCCATATATCGCCGGTTGAACAGACCGGTCAGGTGGTCACGGACGGATTGCTCGCGTAGGAAGGCTTCGCTTTTGACCAGGGCATCCTGAGCCTGTTTACGCTCTGTGATATCGCGGATGTTGCACTGGATCACATTCTTATCGCCTTCCGGGTAGACATTGCTGACGAACTCCACCTGGATCAACTCCCCGTCTTTGGTTCTGAGCGGTAAATCTTTATAGCGCACATATTCATTCTCTTGCAAGGCTTTGAAAGCCTGCTTACTGGCTTTAATATCCTTGAATGCGCCCACCTCCCAGAGCTTTTTGGATAAAAACTCCTCGCGGGAATACCCCAACAAGTTGATCAGGAACGGGTTGACATCGGTAATCGCACCCGTCTCGGCATCCAGGATTAAAATCCCATCCTGGGCGGCTTCGAACAAACGGCGGTAGCGAATCTCCGAATCTTTGAGGGATTTTGCGTTTGATTTCTCAACCCCCCCGGGTTTATCTCTCACGGAATGGCAGGTACCTTTCTTGTTTTTCCATTCATGGGCAAATCATCCCATTCACATATTATTTTACAACAAACTATCCCTAGATCAAATCCATCTGGTGGATTTTTCCCCCACCAGATGGAGGATAAGGATGCCCTCATTGTTGACGGATAAGCTGCATAAATTTGTCCACTACCTGCGGGTCAAAGTGCGTTCCTGATGAGGCGTGGATATGTGCCAGCGCTTCTTCATCGGTCCATGCCGCGCGGTAAGGGCGGTCTGAGGAGAGTGCATCCCAGACATCCACCACCGCAAAGATGCGCGCTACCAACGGGATCTGCTCGCCTTTGAGACCGTGTGGATAGCCGCTGCCGTCCCAATTTTCGTGATGGCAATAGGGTATATCCAGCGCATCCCGCAGGTAGCGAATGGGAGCGAGGAGTTGATAGGCAAAGATCGGGTGCATCTTCATCAACACCCATTCTTCGTCTGTCAGAGCACCGGGTTTGAGCAGGATTCCGTCCGGGACGCCCATCTTGCCGATATCGTGCAGCAGCGCTCCCCAGCGCACATGCACCAATTCCGTCTCGCTCAGGCCGAAGCTGCCGGCCAACTTCATAGTCATCTCTGTTACGCGCTGGGTGTGCCCCTCGGTTTCCTTATCACGCAGGTCGAGGGCGTGCGACCAGCCTTCTATGGTGGCGTCATAAGCTAGGTTAAGCTCCATGTTGGAGCGCTGCAGGCTATTAAACAAGGTGGAATTCTCGATTGCAATTGCGGCTTGTCCGGCCAGAGCCAGCAAGAATTCGAACCATTCCGCGTCAGGTTCGAGCTTGGTGCGATGGAAGACTTCCATCACGCCATTTACCTTTCCCTTGGCAATCAGCGGTACGCCGAAGTAGCAGCTAAAATCTTCATCCTTTAAGAACGTTTTCAATAGTACATTGTCAGGATCATTCTTTATATCGGAGATCTGGATGAGTTTACGTTCCAAGGCAGCGCGACCGGCATAGCTTTCACCCAGGCGCACGTTTGCCTCCTGGATTTTTTTTGTGCGGAAGCCGCGATCGATGGCGTATTTCAGTGTTTGCGAATTGGGATTCAGGGTCAAAATATCAACTGCATCAACGCCAAGTTCAGTGGCTGCATGCTTGAGAATTTCTGAAAGGCTGAGTTTTAGGTCAAAATTAGCTGCGATGACTTGATCGATGGCGCTGGTTGCGCGAAGGTGAGTAAGTTGCCGATGGATCATTTCCTGCGACCGTTCACGCTCGGTGATGTCGCGCCCGTAGATATTCACATAACCCGAATCGGCAACAGGAGTGACATACAACGAAAAAACTTTCCCTTCGCAATCAGTATCAACGATTTGTATTTCCTTGCTCGCAAGCGCATCAGTGATCAGATCACGCCAATACTGGGGAGCAGTTCCGCCTACCACGCATCCCCACTTATCCAGGATCGCCCCACTTGGAGCGTTGGCATACAACACGATGCCGTCCCTGTTCAGTCGCAGCACAGGGCTTGGATTTTCGGAAGAGAATTTCGCAAGGTCGGCAAGCTCCAGCTCCGCCTGCTTGCGTTCGGTGATGTCCTCACAATAAGACATGAACCGGTCTTCACTCAACTTCACCGCGATGACCGTAACCCAGAATTGCGTGCCATCCTTATGGCGGAATAGAAATTCAGCGGATGCAAAAAAACCATCCTGTATCAGCTTCTGAAATGACTGCAGGCCTGCTTCCAATGATTGCGGCGCCAATACATCCGGAATCGATAGATGCAGGAGTTCGGCCTCGGTGTATCCCAGCATCTCTGTCGCAGCCATATTCACTTCAAGGTAGCGTCCAGACCGGTCCGCGATGAACACGCCTAAAGGCGCATGTTCGATGTATGACCGGAACTTGGCCTCATTCAATTGCAATGCTTCTTCCGCCTGTTTGCGCTCAGTGATGTCCATATACGTTCCGAGTACACCAATGGTATCCCCCTTAGGATCATGCAAAGGCACCTTACTTGTCAGCAGTGTCCTTGTCTGCCCGTCGGGTGATGTTTGGGATTCCTCAGCAAAGAGCCTGGCACGACCACTCTCGATGACCTGCCGATCGTCGGCACGTAACAATTCTGCCCGGTCATGCACGGCTATCTGGTAATCATCCTTCCCGATGACCTCAGTTGGGTCGGTAAATCCCTTATCCTGCGCGAATATCGTGTTGCAACCCAGGTAAACGAGATCCTTATCTTTCCAAAATACCCTCGTGGGAATTGCGTTGATGATCTTTTCGATCATCAGCAAAGATTCCTGTAGGCTATCTTCCGTCTGCTGGCGCTCAGTGATGTCGCGTGAATTGATCAGTCCAGCCGTCTCGCCATTCTCATCCAGATAGGACTTCCCCAGGCCTTCGAATAGCCTCCAGGAACCATCGTGGTGACGAATCCTGAACTTGGCGCTGCCCGCACCATCATTTTTCTGCATGTTTTCGAAAAAGATTTTAATGGCGCCCAGACGATCGGCGGGATGTACCAAATCGAACCCGTTGGTACCGATTAGCTCCTCCGGCTTGTATCCCAGCAGACGTTGATAGGATGGGCTTGCGTAGTGGATTATGCCGTCAACCCCGATTACTGTCACAAGGTCTGATGAGTTTTCGATCCAGGCGCGGAATCGTTCTTCACTCTTTTGCAGAGCTTGTTCCCTCCGCTTATACTCGGTAATGTCGGCGATGGCCCCAACCATCTGCAGAGGTTTCCCCTGATCGTCGTAGAGAATATAACCACGGTCAAAAACATCCGCATAGGAGCCATCTGCCAGACGGAAGCGATACTCCTTCGACCAAAAATCCTCCCCCTGGTCAAGCGCTGCCTGGAGGCTGTTTGTCACCTGGATCCGTTTGGAAGGATGGATGTGATCCTGCCACCAAGCCACAGTCGGCTCGATTTCATCATCCCGGAAATGGAAAAGTTTTTGCAGATTCTCGTTCCATGCGATCGTATTGGTGGGAAAATTGCGTTCCCAAATAACATCATTCGTTGCCCAGGAAGCCATGTGGAAGCGCTGTTCGCTTGCGCGCAGGTCATCTTCCGCCTGCTTGCGCGTGGTGATATCACGCGCGATTCCTTGAAAACCAATGATTTCCTTACCGCTGTAATGCGGGGCTGAGAGAACTTCTACATAATGTGTCTTTCCATCTTTCCCGAGCACCTCATACTCTGCCGTATCCTTCAAGCTTTTTCCCTTAAGAATTTTAGTTAGCCTACTCTTGTATTGATCCAAATAAATTTCCGGGATTATTTCCCAGACGTTCATCGAAAGCAGTTCTGCCTGGGTGAATCCAAGCTCCCTGCACATGGCTTGATTGGCAGCAACGATTTTGCCTGAGAACTCGATCACGAAAAAACCGTCCGGGCTTTGGTTGATCAAGCTGTGATAGATCTCCTCGTTCTCCTGCAAGGCGGCTACGATGCGCTTGTGCTCGGTGACGTCGCGGATATTACATTGGATCACTTTCTTCTCGCCCACCAGGTAGACGTTGCTGATAAATTCCACCTGCACCAGCTGCCCGCCTTTTGTTTTGAGCGGCAAGTTTTCATAGCGAATATATTCATCATCCTGTAATGCTTTGAAGGCCTCGTGGCTGGCCTTATTATCCTTAAACGCCCCCATTTCCCATAGTTTCTTCTTGACAAATTCTTTGTGCGAATAGCCCAGTAGTTTGATCAAATATGGGTTGACGTCATCGATCATGCCCGTTTCAGCGTCCAGCATCAGGATTCCATCCTGGGCGGCTTCGAACAGCCGGCGGTAACGAATCTCCGAATCTTTCTGGGTTAAGGTGGTTGCCTGATCCACTTTTTTGGCTGTACCACTACTCATGGCATGCCGGATGCCTTTCTTGTGACAACTCCTTACAGTACGTGATGGGGGGCGTAATCCAAATTATCACAATGAGCTGATAATAAAATCCGCCCACACTTAATTTTACAGGGAACCCTCCCGATCTACATCCGGCGACTGGGGGAGAGGGTATCTCCGCCACTTGGGGGAGAAGGCGTCTGATACTTTTGGCGCTCCGGGCGAGCTGTTAGGCGGGACAGCGGAGCAATATGGGGGGCAGGCGAGGGTTAAGAGATGATGTGGTTGCGTAACGACAGTGTTACGGCTTCGGTGCGGCTGGTAACCCCTAATTTGGACAGGATGTTGCTGACATGGGATTTGATCGTGGATGGACTGACGCTCAAGCTGCCGGCAATTTGCGTATTATTCAATCCCTCGATCATCAGGGTCAGGACCTCGCGTTCGCGATCGGTCAGGTCAAAGCCGGGGTCTGGTGGTTGAATGACTGACTGAACCAGGGATTGGGCAGCCTCCGGAGAGAGTGTGGCGCGGCCAGCGTGCGCAGCGCGGATCGCCTGGACAAGTTCATCAGCTGAGACATCTTTAAGCAGGTAGCCAATTGCTCCTGCCTCGAGAGCGTTCCTGATCAGTTCTCCTTCTTTGAAGCTGGTCAGCGCAATCACCTGGACTTGTGGGAACTGCTGGCGGATGGCGCGCGTAGCGGTTGCTCCGTCCATATCTGGCATGACCATATCCATCAGCACCACGTCCGGCAGGCTCTCGCCGCACAGTTGGATGGCTTCTTCGCCACTCCCGGCTTCACCTGCCAATACCAGGTCGTCAAAGGCTTTTAAGAAGGTTGCCAAGCCTCTGCGCACCATCGTATGGTCGTCAACCAGTATCACACGAATGGGTGCGGTGGGTGAGTTTGTCATTTGGCCTCCTTTCCAACGTCTCCTGTCCAGTGGATCGTGAGTTTAGTGCCGTGACCAGGCTGGCTGGTGATCGATAAGCGCGCGCCTACGGCTTCCGCCCGTTCCCGCATCATGCTCAAGCCATAGTGACCGGAGGTCGTCGCTTGTCCGGGATCAAACCCCAGACCATCATCGCGTAAGCTCAATTCGATGCCGGCCTCTTCATGCTTGAGGGCTAGATCCACCTGGCTGGCCAAGGCGTGTTTGGCAACATTATTGAGCGCTTCCTGGCAGATGCGGTACAGGGCTACCTGCGTTTCGGCAGGCAAGACGCCTTCCCCGACCACGGACACCTTGGCAGGGATATTTGTGCGTCCGGTGAACGCATTTCCCAACAGCCGCAGCAAATCGCCCAGGTCGGCATCCGTCAATGTTGAAGGGCGAAGCTCGGCCAGCAGGGCACGCATTTCAGCCATTGCACCGCGTGTCAATCGACGCAAGTCCTCGAGTGACTTTCGCGCCTCGTCCTGATCCCGTTCCCACAAGCGCGGCAGGACCTCAGCAATCAGGCCGGCAGAGAAGAGGGATTGGTTGATGGCATCGTGCAGGTTGCGCGCCAAATGCTGCCGTTCCTCCACGACCCCGAGCGCCTGTGCATCCTCATATAATTCCGCATTGATCATGGTGATGGCAGCCTGGTTGGCTACACTGAGCGCCAGGTCAGCGTGGTGATGTGTGAAGTAATCCAACTTTTCATGTGCCAGACCTACACCACCGATGATGCGGTTTTTAACTGCCAGTGGGACCCACATCCAGGATTGCATTCCTTCGAGCAAGCCTGCCGCCCCATTATCAAGTAATGAACGTAGAAAATGGGCCTGTGGGTCGTCACCCCACATATCGGCGATACGGATTGGCTGGTGTCCATTGAACAGTGCCTCCAGGGTTTTTTTACCGTTCAGCCGGACCCGGATGGGAGTAGTCTGCTCCAGTTGTTTCGTCCCGCGCACAGCCAGCGCTACCAGGGTCGAATCTTCCAATGTAAACAGGCTGGCGTGGGTATATTTGATCAATACCCTCAACTGATCGAGGATCAGGCTCGGCCGCAGTTCCAGGGTGGAGGCCAGGGTCTGGGAAATTTCGAGCAGCGTGGCCTGTTCGCGCTCGCGCATCCCCATGCGCTGTCGAAGCTGGCGTTCCGCCTGCACCCGTTTGGTTACATCGCGGATGACCGCCAATGCGCAGGCGCGGCCCTGGTATGCAAACGCCACCGCGCGCCATTCGACGCTGATCGTTGAGTTGTCCTTCCGCACGTGATCTGCCAGCAACTCAAACAGGCCGTTCTGCTGAATTACCTGAGCAAAACTGTCGAAGAAAGGCCGGTTATTGGCGTGGATCAGGCTTTGCAATCGCAACCCGATAAACGACTCGCGCTCATATCCGTGCATTTTTGCGGCTGCGGAATTGGCGAAAAGTACGCTGCCCGTCTCCAGGTCGGTGATCAATATCCCGTCACTGGTGGCTTCGAAAATACCCCAATATAGTTGTTCGGATTCTGATATTTCAGTATTCAAAGTAATCTCTGATTTAATTGTACAGCGAAAGACGACAAAATAATCCTACCATAATTCGAAACCTTTACGGTTGTGGTCGGACAATTTTGGGGACAAATGTGCTTCAGGGTAACGCGAATTCGGGATAAAACAATATT
>CAYOUV010000004.1:0-22622 GCA_964407265.1 uncultured Anaerolineaceae bacterium
CGTCCTTGGGTCTGGCTCCTCAATAGGGACGATTTGCAAACCTTCCCGGCGCGCCAGGCCAGCCAGGCAGAGCTGCTTACAATCCACAGCCGGTCCGCCGCGCAGCTAACAGACGCGCAGCAAAAGGTTTTATCCAAACTTCGGAATTCCCCAGCCAATGCAGCCACAAGCTCGGCCTGGAGCATGTTTTTCGCGCTGACAGCTCCCACCAGCGATCCAGCGCTGGCCGACTTGGGCAGTCAGTACCTGGGGCAGGTCAACCTGCTGCTGGCCGCCAGCCAGTGGGCCGCCAAGCCCGGTCCCATCGCTACCTGCGAAGCGGACTTGGATGGTGATGGCCGGTCGGAGTGCATCCTGGCAAGCGATCGAATTTACGCGATCTTCGATTTACAGGGAGCGCATCTGGATTTCCTGTTCGCGCGCGATCAAAGTGGCATCCACCAAATGATCGGGCCATCCTCCCAGCTCGCGCTGGGGTTGAGCGACCAGTCCCAGTGGAATCCCAAGCTGGGCGTGGCCAGCGATCCGGGCGTGACCCCAGGCGCCTTTACCGACCGGGACGATCCCTGGGGTGCGTACACTGGCAAGTTCAAAGACAAGCGCCTGATTTTGACTGCGCAGAACGGCACGCGCGTTAAATCATTTGAACTCACAGGCACCGGCCTGCGCACCACTTATCAAAGCAAATCGGCCGTCACAACCCAAATCCCGTTGATCGTCGAACCACAGACCAGATTTCGTCCTGGCTGGGCGGGCAGCTATCGCTCGCAGGCCATCGCGGGCGGATTTAGCTGGGGTCCGCAGAACAGTCTCAAACTGGCGGTGCTGGCCGAGGCTCCGGTCTCGATCCGCTCGTTCAATGAATCACTGACCTGGCTGACGCAACCCGAAGATCCTGATTTCGCTTATCCAGCCGGTCATTACCTGCCATTTCCGCTGGCAATGGTTCAAATCAGTGGTCCAGACAAGTTCACAATCCAGCTGGATGTCATCCAAAAGTAGCCTTTTGTGGCTAATTGTACAAAACTATTTTTTATGGTAGAGTTAAGCCACAATTTTACTGAGGTGAGGGAGTCGCATGAACGTTGAGAAAGTTCCAGACATCATCATTGGACGTCTGCCCATTTACCTGCGCGCCCTACAACGCATGGCAGAAAAAGGTATCCAAACCACTTCCTCGCAGGAACTTGGGGAGACTGTGGGAATTTCAGCCGCACAAATTCGTAAGGATATCTCCCAGTTTGGCGAGTTTGGCAAGCAGGGAACCGGTTATCACATCTCGTTCCTGATCGACAAGCTGCGCGAAATCCTGAAAGTGGATCGCATCTGGGATGTGGCCTTGGTTGGCGCCGGTGACGTGGGACACGCGCTGGCCCGCTACCAGGGCTTCGTCAACCGCGGCTTCCGCATCGCAATGGTCTTCGACAACGATCCGACCAAAATCGGCGAGCAGGTTGGCGAATTCACTGTCCAGGACTCGGCCAAGCTGGTAGAAAAAGTCCGCGAGGCGCACATCAAGGTTGCCATGTTGACCGTCCCGGCTGCAACTGCTCAGGATGTGGCCGACAAGCTGGTTGAGGCGGGTGTAAAAGCCATTCTAAATTACGCACCCATCAGTTTGGCTGTGCCTAAAGGTGTCGAGGTACAGCACACCGATCCCACCACACACCTGCAACGCATGACGTATTATCTCGATTAGTTTAAAACAAATAATTGTCATCCAACGGCGCTCATCTGAGCGCCGTTTGTCATTTACCAGGCTTTACATGATCTTCATAATCCCTTTGTGCACAATATACAAATATTTATTACACTCATCTAAATTATGGTATGGAGCACAGGATGAAATCTCTTCGCAGAAAACTATTTCGACCGCGCAGCATTTGGATCCGGCGTATCGTGCAGATCCTTTTCTTCACCTTGATCGCCTTGATCGCGGTCAACCACTCACTGGCAGAAAATGGCGGTGGCATCGCCTTTCTCTCGAATGCTTCGCTGCATGCCTTGTGTCCTTTCGGCGGTGTGGTGACGATCTACCAATACGTGACGGTGGGCACCTTCGTGCAGAAAATCCACGAGTCGGCCTTCGCGCTGATGTTGATTGGCTTTGTGCTGGCTTTCGTCTTCGGGCCAGTATTTTGTGGCTGGGTCTGTCCTTTGGGGACGATTCAGGAATGGGTCGGAAAATGGGGTCGCAAGCTTTTTCGCCGCCGTTACAATCACTTCATCCCGGAAAGACTTGATGCCGTTCTTCGTTACAGCCGCTACCTGGTCCTGGCTTGGATTGTCTACGTAACGGCTATAAGCGGACAATTGATCTTCGCAAATTACGATCCGTATTTCGCGCTGTTCAACTTTTGGACAGGCGAAGTCGCCTGGAGTGCACTCGCAATTCTGGGTGTGACCTTGCTGGGAGCGCTGTTCGTCGAGCGTCCATGGTGCAAATATGCCTGCCCCTACGGAGCCGTGCTGGGCCTGTCGAATTTGTTCCGCATTTTTAAAATCCGCCGGGTCGCCTCAACCTGCAAAGCCGATGGGGCCTGCTCGATCATGTGCCCGATGAATATCAAGGTCGATCAGGTGGATGTCGTGCATGATCACCAGTGCATCTCCTGCCTGGAATGCACGTCAGAGGCCATCTGCCCGGTGGCGAATACAGTTATCTACTCTGCAGGAGCAGTTCAATGAAACTGACATCAAAAACCCTGGCTGGATTGATCCTCTTGATCTTGTTTGGCGGAATCGCATTCAGCAATGCCACCGGCTGGTGGCAAACAGAATCGAGCAAATCACCAGCCACATTCACAGATGGCGAGTTTGCCGGCCAGCCCAACCCAGCCGACATCCGCGGTTCGTACACTTTTGGCGATATCAATCAGGCCTTTGAAGTGCCGGTCGATACCCTGGCCCAGGCTTTCGGGATCCCTGCAGAGGCAGATGCCGCCAGCTATGCAATCAAGGATTTGGAAACCCTGTATGCAGATCAATCATTTGAAATCGGCACAGCTTCAGTGCGGCTTTTCGTCGCTTTCTATACTGGGCTGCCGTATGATTTAATTGACGACACCTACCTGCCGGCTACCGCAGTTGTAATTTTGAAAGCCCGCGGAACCCTAAGTCAGGAGCAACTCAGCTATGTGGAGGCGCATAGCCTGGATCTTGGCAGCGCCCCCCCTGTCACAACGGCTGCAACAGCCGAGATACACACTGACATAACTACCGAGCGCATCATCAAGGGTAAAACCGCCTTCCAGGAACTGCTGGATTGGGGTGTATCTCCAGAGATGATCGAACAGGTCATCGGTGGAAGGCTGCCGAACCCGCTCATAAAAATCAAGGATTACTGCACCGAAAAAGGGTTGGACTTCGAAGAGATCAAGACTGCTTTACAAACCGAGGTCGACAAGCTGCAGCCCTAAGATTTAACCCCCAAAAGAAAACGGCCTCTGCGCGAGGCCGTTTTCCGATTCGTTTCGTCATACAGTTGGCAAGTTGCGCCGCAAGATATTGTACATCCCCAATCCGCGCACCGCGCCTTCGACAACGCAGGTCATCGGGTTATCGACCAGGTAAGCCGGCACACCGAGGGATTTGGTCAACAGTTTATCGATCCCGCGCAGCAGGGCGCCGCCGCCGCACAGGGCCACGCCCCGGTCGATGATGTCCGATACCAGTTCCGGTGGGGTCTTTTCGAGCACGCGGCGACCGGTCTCAATCACCTGCTTGAGCGGATCTTCCAAGGCTTCCACAATCTCACCAGTGGTGAGCGTGATCGGACGGGGCAGACCGGTGACCTGATCTTGCCCCTGAACTTCCATGCTCTGCTCTTGATCTTGCGGAACCGCGGCTCCGATCCGGATTTTGAGTTGTTCGGCGGTCACCTGGCCGATGATCACCCCATACTTGCGACGTATGTAGGTGACAATGGCTTCGTCGAAGTCAATCCCGCCAGCACGTAATGTCTCAGCTGAGACGATGCCATACATCGCCAGTACAGCAGATTCGGTCGCACCTCCACCCAGGCAAATGACCATGTTCCCGGAAGGCGAACCAATCGGCAGGTCCACGCCCAGAGCAGCGGCCAGCGGCTGCTGGATCAAAAAGGCTTCCCGGCTGCCAGCCTCCATGACCGCCTCGTAAACCGCGCGTCGCTCCACGCTGGTGACGCCATACGGCACCGAGATCATCACGCGCGGACGGAAGATTCGCAGTGATCCACTGACCTGCTGCAGTAAGTAGGACAGCAGCGCCTGGGTCACCTCGTAATCGGCGATCACACCGTTTTTGAGCGGGCGCGCGACCTCGATCGACTCAGGCACACGGCCGTACATATCGCGTGCTTCTTTGCCGACTGCTACCAATTTTTCCACACCGCGCTGATCATCGACTTCGATCGCGACGATGGTGGGTTCATCCATCAACACCTGTGTGCTGTCAGCCAAACGCGTGTTGACGGTTCCCAGGTCGATCCCCAAGTCTTTCGAAAACAAGGCCACGGTTTACTGCTCTTCCTGATTATACGAGGGGCGGCGCGCGGTGCTCTTGCGATAACGACGCGCGGCTTCCAGCCGTAGATTGGAACGGCGCAATGCCGCCTCTACTGCAAGGTAGGTATCGGTATCGGATGGTAGGCCTTTGGCAAGCATCTCTTCAGCTCGCTGTTTGGCCGCATCGGCCCGTGCAATATCAATCTCTTCAATATTTTCGGCAGCATCTGCCAAGATTGTGACAATATCGGGCTGCACTTCGGCAATTCCGCCCGCGACGGTGAATAGTTCTTCCTTCCCCTGACGGCGGACTTTAATGATTCCGAATTTAAGGGTAGTCAGCAACGGGGCATGATGAGGCAAAATACCCATTTCGCCCGCTGCGCCGGGGAGTACGACGATATCCGCATCCCCTTCAAAAACCATCCGATCCTGAGAAACAATCTCGCAACGAATGGGCATATCAACCTCTCACTCGGATTTCTCCAATAGGGCAGCTTTCTCACGCACATCATCGATCGTACCGGCCATCATGAAAGCCTGTTCCGATAGATCATCGCATTCGCCATTCAGGATTTCCCGGAAACCACGCACGGTTTCTTTGAGCGGTACATAACGGCCGGGGATGCCGGTGAAACGTTCTGCCACGAAGAATGGCTGCGAGAAGAATCGCTCGATCTTGCGGGCGCGGAAGACAACCTGTTTATCGTCTTCGCTTAATTCATCGATACCCAGAATGGCAATGATATCCTGCAAGTCTTTATAGCGCTGGAGCACCCGCTGGACTTCGTGCGCGACCTGGTAGTGTTCTTCGCCAACAATATTCGGATCCAAAATACGCGAGGTCGAGACCAGCGGATCGACGGCAGGATAAATGCCTTTTTCTACAATCGAGCGCTCAAGCGCGATAGTCGCATCCAGGTGGGTAAAGGTTACCACCGGGGCCGGATCGGAGTAGTCGTCTGCCGGAACATAGACTGCCTGCATCGAGGTGATTGAGCCGGTACGTGTAGATGTGATGCGTTCCTGAAGTTCCCCCATCTCGGTCGCCAGGGTCGGCTGGTAACCAACAGCGGAAGGCATACGCCCGAGCAGCGCCGAAACTTCCGAACCCGACATCGAGAAACGGAAGATGTTGTCAACGAAGAGCAGCACATCCCGGCCTTGATCGCGAAAGTATTCAGCCATCGAGAGCGCTGATAACGCTACACGCAGACGCACGCCTGGAGGCTCGTTCATCTGGCCATAAACCATGACGGTGTCCTTCATAACACCCGACTCGAGCATTTCACGGTAAAGCTGCGTACCTTCACGGGTGCGTTCGCCGACGCCAGCAAAGACTGAGTTGCCTTCATGCTCGGTCGCCACAGAGCGGATGAGCTCCATGATGATCACGGTCTTGCCCGTCCCAGCGCCGCCGAAGATACCGGTTTTGCCACCCTTGGTGAAAGGCGCAATTAAATCAATTACTTTGATGCCGGTCTCGAAGACATCCACGTTGGTGGTTTGCTCTGTGAACGAAGGTGCCGGGCGATGAATCGGATAGCGGGTATCAGCGTTCACATCGCCCTTTTCGTCAACCGGGCGGCCAAGCACGTTGAAAATGCGGCCCAGAGTGGCCTCACCGACCGGTACAGTGATCGGAGCACCGGTCGCTCGAACTGGCAGTCCACGCTGCAAACCGTCCGTGGTGTCCATCGAGATCGTCCGCACCCAGTTATTTCCTAAATGTTTCTGCACTTCCAAAATTAGCGGGAGTTGATCCGGTCGTTCCACTTCGAGGGCTTCGAATAATTCGGGGATTTCGCCCTCGTGAAACTCTACGTCCACCACACCACCAAGGATTTGAACAACGCGGCCACCTGCTTTAGCCATTCTCGCCTCCAGTTAAAGATGATTCCTGGGCAAGTGCTTCAGCACCGCCCACAATGTCTAAAATATCGCTGGTAATCGTCTGCTGACGTACATTATTGTATTCGAGCTGCAAGTCATTCGCCAGTTCACGCGCGTTGTCGGTTGCATTGTGCATGGCGACCATGCGCATTGCGTGCTCGCTAGCCAGCGCTTCGAGGATTGCCTGAAAGACCTGCAGTGCCGTAAAACGCGGGATGATCTCATCCAGAATTTCAGCTCCATCGGGTTCGTAAATGTAGGCGGCTGGCGTACTTCGTTGTCTGTCGTAGACCACATGCTCGTGCTCAGCCTTTAGTTCAACCGGCAATAATTTTTTTACTACCGGCTCCTGCCTTGACATGCTGATGAAATCAGTATAAACCAGCCAGACTTCATCGGCATTGCCGTTCGTGTACTCATCAACCGCCAGTCGCCCAATCGCCGAGACATCGGAAAAGGCTGGGGCCGCAGGCAGGTTGCTGAATTCCGCAACGACTTGCTTGCGGCGACGCAGGAGCAAATCTCGACCTTTGCGCCCAACAGCGATGTACTTCACCGGCGCTTTGTAATCGTCAAAATTACGCGCTGTAAAGCGGATAATGTTCGTATTGTAAGCGCCTGCCAAACCGCGATCGCCGCTGATGACGACCGCCAGCGCATTCCTGACGTTCATACGTTCAGTCAGCAGCGGGTGCAGATTTTCGCGTCCGGGTTGCTCTGCTACGTGGGTCAGCACCTGCCAGGCTTTGGTTGCATAAGCCCGGGTAGCAACCACCGTCGCGATCGCCTTACGCACCTTGCTGGCACTGACCGCCTCAAGGGCACGGGTGACTTGGGAGATATTCTTGATGCTCCGGATACGGAGCCGCATTTCACGCGCAGAAGCCATAAATCGCTATCCCCGTCTTAAGCCTGGAAGGTGGATTTGAAGGTTTCCATCGCTTTGAGCAGCTTCTCACGAGTCTCATCCGTGATCACTTTCTTATCGGCGATGTCCTTGACCAGTTCAGGATGAGACCCGGCCATAAAGCGCAACAGCTCGCTTTCCCACTGCCGCATCTTATCAATCGGTACCTGGCCGGCAAAACCGTTCGTCCCGGCAAACAGTACAATCACCATATTCTCCAACGACATCGGCTCGTACTGCGGTTGTTTGAGAATCTCTTGCATGCGCTGACCGCGATTGAGCTGGGCCTGAGCAGCTTTGTCCAGGTCGGAACCAAATTGGGCAAAAGCAGCCAGCTCACGGTAAGCGGCCATGTCCAGGCGCAGACGGGCAGCCACCTGCTTCATGGCCTTGGTCTGTGCATCACCGCCCACGCGAGAAACGGATATTCCTACGTTTACTGCCGGGCGGATGCCAGCATTGAAGAGGTTTCCTTCCAGATAAATCTGGCCGTCCGTAATCGAGATTACATTGGTGGGGATATATGCCGAAACGTCGCCCAACAAAGTCTCGATGATCGGCAGCGCCGTCAGCGAACCGCCGGTCCCTTTGATTTTGGCGATCTTGTAATCTCCCGCTTTTTCCATCTCCTTCACAGCTTCCAGGGCCTCATCCTTCGAAAGCGGTCCCTCGAAGACCCGGCCATCGATGGAATCTTTTTCTTCAGCCAGCTCACCCCGGAAATCATTCTTGACGATCACGTATTTATTGGCCAGGCGGGCTGCGCGTTCCAGCAAACGCGAGTGCAAATAGAACACATCGCCCGGATACGCTTCACGTCCAGGCGGGCGGCGCAGCAGCAACGAAACCTGGCGGTAAGCCCAGGCGTGCTTGGACAGGTCATCATAAATCACCAGCGCATCGCGGCCGGTCTCCATGAACTCTTCACCAATCGCACAACCGGCATATGGCGCAATGTACTGCATGGCAGCCGGATCATCAGCGGAGGCGAGCACGACAATGGTATGCTCCATGGCACCGTAGCGCTCAAGGATGCCAACCGTGCGAGCCACCGCGGCCTTTTTCTGGCCAATCGCCACATAGATACAGGTCAGATCTTTCCCTTTTTGATTGATGATCGTATCAATCGCGATGGCGGTTTTACCGGTCTGGCGATCACCAATAATCAACTCGCGTTGGCCGCGGCCGATCGGGATCATCGCATCAATCGGCTTGATCCCGGTCTGGACCGGGGTATCCACATCCTGACGGTAAACCACACCGGGAGCAATCCGTTCAATTGGCCGAAAACCGGAGGCTTGAATCGGTCCCTTGCCATCGATGGGTTGGCCGAGGGCATTGACCACACGTCCAATCAGGCCATCCCCCACGGGAACGGAAGCGATTCGACCTGTCGCGCGCACACTCATCCCCTCAATAATTTCGTCGTACTCACCCATAATGATGACACCGACGCTGTCTTTTTCCAGGTTGAACGCCACCCCGATCACGCCATTCTGAAATTGGACCAGTTCCTGCGATTTGACGTTGGCCAAGCCCGCCACGCGGGCAATACCATCACCAGTTTCACCGACTGTCCCGATATCGCTGATTTCCGTCTCGGGTTGGTAAGAATCGATTTGTTCTTGAAGATCACTGGTGATCTGTTTGATCAAATCCGACATTTCGCCTCCACGCCAGTAGTTTAATAAATTCAAGCCCAAATTCCGGGCGCTATAATAGTCCAATGATGTACAATAGCCCGGATAAGAAATTCCTATCCGGGCGCATACGCAATTCAGTCAGTTTTAAATCGACGGTAGAATAAGCCCATTGGGTTCGCTATCTCCGTTGTGGCTGGTTCTGCGTTTTTAACTCGATTTAGCTGGTTACAGAACGCACTAATCATACCTGAAAGCCATTTTCTTGTCCAGTTACAAAAATCACTCTTGCCATTCAGACACAATGCTTTATACTATTCTCGTTGGAAAGACACAATTTTTAAGGAGTATCCATGTCTGAAAAGGCTTTAGAACAGGAAGAGAAACCTCCCAGTAGTTGGCCCAAGGAAAAACCCCACTGGCTGGTAGCCGTTTTAGCAAATATCAAGGACGACAACATCGCCCGTCCGGCAAACGTGCCACCCGATGCCTACGCGGACTACGACCACATTGAGACGATCCATTTGATTCGAACTGCGCTCGAATCTGACGGCCACGAAACGATCTTTATCCCGGCTGATAGAAATCTGCCATACGCCCTGCAAGAACAAAAACCGGATATTTGCTTCAACATCGCTGAGGGATTAGGCGGAGACGCCCGCGAGGCGCATGTCCCGGCTTTGCTGGAACTGCTCAACATTCCCTACACCGGTTCGCGCGTGCTGACGAATGCCATCTCGCTCGATAAAACCCTGACCAAGCGCATCTGGCGCGACCGCAACCTGCCGGTAGCCCCTTTCCAGGAATTCGCCACCGGTGATGAGCCGCTGCGCCACGACCTGCGTTTCCCTTTATTCGTAAAACCGGCGCGGGAAGGGACCGGCATGGGCGTGGACACCAAGGCGATCGTCAATGATGAGGCCGAATTACGCGAGCGCATCAAGTACGTGATCGAAATGTACAGACAGCCTGCCCTGGTAGAGGCGTTCCTATCCGGGCGCGAGTTCACCGTCGGGATCATGGGGCGCGCCGACGCCAAACGCTTCAGCCGTCATCCAGAATGGTACAACAAGGACGGCTTCCACCGCTTCCCAATCCTGGAACTGGACAGCTCACGCTCGGTCACACCCAATATTTACAGCCACTCCGCGAAAGCCAAGGATGTTGGCACGGCTGGGGCTCCCAACTACATCTGCCCGGCTGAAATCGACCCGGAACTTGCCAAAAAGTTCCATCATTACGCCTGGCGCGCCCACCTAGTGCTCGGGGCTCTGGACATCTCACGCACCGATATTCGTTTCGACAGTGACGGCAATCCCCGCCTGCTGGAAATCAACACCTTGCCCGGATTGACCCCCGGCTACAGTGACTTATGCCTGGAGGCCGCCACCGAAGGGATCAGCTACGAAGACTTGTTACTGGAAATCCTGTATCAGGCTGCCGGTCGCTGGGGGATGATCGAAGCAAGGGAACTACCCCCGGAGCCGCCCAAGAAGCGGACCGGGCCGCTGGTTTCAAAATAACGAGATTGCGACGCACCTATTTAGGTGCGTCGCTCGCTTTTTATGTTCTTCTCCCTGTCCGGGGATTATTCGAGGTCCGTTTTACTTGTCAGCATTGACTTGCCGACCTGACGCATAGAGTATTCCATCTGCCCTTCCTGCACTTCCCAGGTCGAGACGACTGGCACAAAGCGGGAAGCTACCAAATACAGCAAGATAAAAAACGCCAGAGTGCCAAGTGATAGGGAAATTTCAACCCAGCTAATATGGTATACCCGCCAGGTAAATGGATCGGTGGTGACAGTCAGCGAACCCGGCACGATCAAGAAACGCTCGAGCCACATCCCAATGTTGATAAACAACCCGATGATAAACATGATCCACGGTGTTCGACGGATCCGTTTACTCCACAGCAATGTCCAGGGTATGACCAGGTTGCCGATCAACATCAGAGCGAACAACCAAACCATGGGATTCTGCTGATGAAATGTTAAAAGGAATTTATCCAGTTTATTTCCGCCATACCAGGGCACCAGATAATCATTGAAGAAAAAGTATGCCCAAGCCATCGAAATGATCAGCATCAATTTTCCCAGAGCATCGAAGACTTCCAAGCGGATGAAGTAATCCATATGTTTCATCGTGCTGCGAATTACGAACAAAGCCATAACCAGCGCTGCTATACCCGAATGGATCGCTCCAATCACAAAGTATGGCCCGAAAACCGATGAGGCCCAACCGGGGCGCGTGCCCATGGCAAAGTCCCAGGAGACAACAGTCGTGACCGAGACCATTACCGGGATCATGGCAAAGGAAAAGATTTTCATCGCTGAACGCAGGTGCGTCCATTCTCCTTCTGTGCCGCGAAAACCCAGTGCCAGGATGCGGTATAACTTTTTGCGCCAGCCGGTTGATCGGTCCCGCGCCATTGCCAGATCCGGGATTAAGGGCAGGTACAGGTAGAGCGCGCTGACGATCATGTAGGTATTGATCGCCATGAAATCCCACATCAGGGGCGAATGAAAGTCCGGCCAGATCCCTCGCTGGTTGGGATATGGAAGGATCCAATAAACGCGCCAAGGCCTTCCCAGGTGAAAGAAGACGCTCAAACCAGTCTGGATAATCCCAAAAACGGCCATGAATTCAGCTGCTCGCGTGATCGAGCGATGAAAGTTTGTTTTGAACACACGTAATAAGGCCGAAACGAAAGCCCCTGTATGACTGATACCGATCCAGAAAACCGTATTGGAGAGAAATACCCCCCAATAAATCGGGCGCGTATCACCGGTCACACCCAGCCCATTGAAGATCAGGTAGCCCCAGACACCAAACAATCCCACAGCGACAAAAACAGCCAAAGGGATGGCCAGTGCCCAAAACTTCCATCCGGTTTCCCGCATGGCATCCATCACCATGCTGTTCATTTCACGGCGCGGCCTTGGGTCAAGGACCAAGTGCTCACGGCGCAATTCTTCTTGTTCTGCTTCTTGATAATCAGGTGAATTACTGGCAAGTACGGCCATAAGACAAGCCTCCGATTAGATTGGTTGAACCTCGAAAAAAACTGGGGCAACCACATATCGCGTTAGATTTGGGCCATATGACTGGTGCGCTTATTTTTTTCTTCGATGTGGCCTCAAACTTTTACGCCTAACGGGCAGGCCTGGCATCAGGAGTTTAGAATAACATGCAGAGCGGTATTTGACCTTATGTTTGTTTCACATCAATCTTATGACTTCATTAAAGAGGCTTAGTGCCATTGGTTTCCCCCGGCTCTTTGTGATGTAAACAGAGTCCCTCCTACCAATAAAAAAATCTCTTTTACGTAGCGTGACTGTCTCACTTTTCTTTGGTATAATTCCCGCCGCCAAACATGGCGCCGTGGAGAGGTCGCGTAGTCTGGCTTAGCGCGCACGCTTGGAAAGCGTGTAACCTGCAAGGGTTCGCGGGTTCGAATCCCGCCCTCTCCGCCAAAATAAAAAGACACCGGGTTGCACCGGTGTCTTTTGTTGGTTAAAGCCAAATTATTTGTTTAGGCTGATGACGTAGGCAATCACGTCCGCAATTTGCTGCTGGGTCAGGTCGCCCTTGTCGCCCCAGGCCGGCATCGAAATCGCCGGATTCGTTCCTTCAGGAGTAGAACCGTGCTGGATGAACAGATCCAGGTTGTAGGCAAAGGTTTTGAAATCGGTATTCACCAGGGTCGGGTCGATCGGGTTCAGTTGCGGGACCGAGCCATCGGTCGAACCGGGATTGGTGACGCCCTGCTTACCCTGCGGGCCATGGCAGGCCACACAATTGCTCTGGAAGACCTGCGCACCGGCGGTCGGATCGCCCGTCAAATTGACCGCATCTCCCGGCCCACCCGGGTTGGACGGCCGCGCGATATCCTGCCCACCGGATGAACTCGATGGGGCCGTAGCTGCCGGTGCCTGCACGCCATTCAGCCCGGTGACGTAGGCGATCACGTCCGCAATTTGCTGCTGGGTCAGGTCGCCCTTGTCGCCCCAGGCCGGCATCGAAATCGCCGGATTCGTTCCTTCAGGAGTAGAACCGTGCTGGATGAACAGATCCAGGTTGTAGGCAAAGGTTTTGAAATCGGTATTCACCAGGGTCGGGTCGATCGGGTTCAGTTGCGGGACCGAGCCATCGGTCGAACCGGGATTGGTGACGCCCTGCTTACCCTGCGGGCCATGGCAGGCCACACAATTGCTCTGGAAGACCTGCGCACCGGCGGTCGGATCGCCCGTCAAATTGACCGCATCTCCCGGCCCACCCGGGTTGGACGGCCGCGCGACTTGTTCACCTCCAGCACTGGGGGTAGGCACCGCAGCGACAGGAGTCCCTCCGGCTGCGCCTTGAACCGGTGTCCCAGCAAAAATAGTCGGCCCCTCCGGTGGAACGCTCGGAGGCCGTCCCAGGGGCATCAGTTTCTGGACGAAGAGCATGTCATGCAACTTGGATTGCAGCCAGTTACCACCTCCAAAAATATCCTGCCCTTTGGCAGTTGGTGGATTACGCAAAGCACCCATCAACATACCCTGGTAGCTGCTCAAATCCATGTTGGCCGAAGCGTTAGCAACGTCTGAGTTGTGACAGGTCGAACACGACGAAGCGCCGGGATACCACAGATTGCCTTCGAGGAACAATGGCTGCACATCCTTAAATGTTGCCTGGCAATCCTGGCCTTTGTTGTCGGTAAAAGTGAACGTAGCAGTATCAGAATACCCGGACGAAACCCAGGCGCCGATCAGCTTTTCAGCCGTCACCTGGCATTTATTAAAGCCGCTGGCAGCCGAGACGTTGCGATCCGGCACGGGCAGCGTAGCGGGGATCAAGGTGGGGACCGGCGTCCGCTCTACCGCTGTGGCGGCTTTGCGGCATGAGAAGGAAAAACCACAGGCTGAGACGTATACGATGCTGCCCCAGACCAACAAGACGCCGAGGAAGCCGAGGATCACTCCATAAATAATCTTTTTTACATCATCCATATCAGCCTTCCTACGGTTTCGGTTGTGCTTTGAGCGTGCGCAGGTAATTGACCACATCCCAGCGATCACGCACGGTCAGGTTTTCATTGAGAGCTGGCATCGCGCCCGGAACACCATTGCTGACGGTCAAAAACAGTGCACCGTCGCTCTTGGACTGCACCGCATCGCTGGTCAGGTTGGCAGGTTTCTTGTTTACCAGGAAAGCTGCGATGGGGCCATCGCCCTGCCCGCTGTCGCCGTGGCATTGCTTACAGTTGATCTGGAAAAATTCTTTACCGCGGGCCAGGGATACCTCATCGGCTGGCACGGGGTTGACCGGTGCGCCCATACCCGAGATATAGGCCGGGCCTTCGATAGGGATCGAGCGCGCCGGGACCGGCAGCGGATCTTCCATCGGCTTGAACGAGCGTTGGACTTCCATAAAACTAATGAAGTCAATGTGGATCACATCATAGGCCCATAACTCGAGCACCGCCAACAGCGCGACGACGAGCAGGCCGGCGATTAGAAGGCGCTTGTAAGCAGGATTCATAGTTCTTGTGCCTCCTTGGGCTCGACTGACTCGGCACCCATCTCTTTCATCGCTTTCTCAAACTCTGCCTGCCGTTCGGACGGGCATTTGAAGAACACCGCGATCTTGCCATCACTGATCTCCGGTACGTAATCCATCGGCTCGTAGGATGGGAAACGGCTGTCCAAAAACATGCCGATGAAAGAAAATCCCATCAAACCCAGCATGGTCATCTCAAAGGTAACGATCAGACCCGGTGGGATTGGGAACAGCGGCTGGCCGCCGACATGCAGCGGATACAGGTACGGGATACCATAGATCAGGAACACGCCAACCAGGATACCCAGGATTGCGCCAGACATGGCGATACGCGGCACGTTGGTCTTAACCCTTGGCCGACCAAGCACGCGTGTGGGGATCGGCACCCCCGAAATGACGTTCATCTGGTCATCAGGCAGACCCAATTCGCGCAGTTTCTCAATCGCCTCCGCAGCCGGGTCAATGTCCTCAAAAAGGGCCAGAAGTGTCGTTGGTTCAGACATATCTTGCTCCTCTCTCAATCGATCTCGCTGACAGCCGGGATGGTCGCTTTACCCACTTTTCGCAGGGTGTGGGCTTCCTGACCTTCCTGGACTTCCCAGACAGGGATCAACGGAATCAGGCGCGAAGCAAGCATGTATAACAGCATGAATAACGCGAAGGTTCCGATGGTCAGAGGAATTTCAATTCCCGGCTTATAGATGCGCCAGGTAAATGGCATACGGGTGATCGTCAGCGAGATCGGAATGATCACATAGCGCTCAATCCACATGCCGATGTTGATCACAAATCCAATAATCCCCATCAGCCAGGGCTTGCGCCTCCATTTCTTGTTCCATAGGATAGCCCATGGAATAACAATATTACAGATCAACATGGTCATCCAGACCCAGGCCAGTGGTCCGTGTTCGTGGAAATCTAGCAGCAATTTCTCCCATTTGTCACCCCCATACCACGGCACCAAATAATCGTTGAAGAAGAAATAAGCCCAGGTGAACGAGATGATCAAGCTTAACTTCCCAAGAAAGTCGAAATGCTCAGGCCGCAGGAAATATTTCATATGCTTCATCGTCGAGCGGATGACGAACAGCACCAGCAGCACTGCCCCGATGCCTGAATGTAGCGCTCCAATGACGAAGTAGGGACCGAAGACACTCGAAGCCCAGCCGGGACGGGTCGCCATGGCAAAATCCCAGGCCACGATCGTATGTACTGAGAACATAACCGGGATGATCGCAAAGGCGAAGATATTCATGGCTGAATGCAGGTTCTTCCATTCACCCTCCGTACCACGAAAACCCAAGGACAGGATTCGATAAACATTCTTGCGCCAACCGGTCGAACGGTCGCGCGCCATTGCCAGGTCAGGGAGAAGCGGCAGGAACAGGTACATGGTGCTGGCCAGCAGGTAGGTGTTGATTGCCATGAAGTCCCACATCAGCGGGGAGTGAAAATCTGGCCAGATGGTGCGCTGATTCGGGTATGGAAAAAGCCAGTAGGAACGCCAGACGCGCCCCAGGTGCATGAAGACGCTCAAACCGGCCTGCACCAGGCCGAAGGTGGTCATCAGTTCGGCTGCACGTGTGAATGGGCGGCGGATTTCAACTTTCATGACCCGCAACAGTGCGGAAATGAAGGTCCCGGCGTGGCTGATACCGATCCAGAAGACGACATTGGTCAGGAAGATACCCCAGTATGCCGGACGGTTTACCCCGGCCACACCCAAACCCTTCGCAATCATGTATCCCCAGGCGCCAAAGAGACAGGTCACCACCACCACAGTCAGCAGGATGGTCACCACCCAGAATTTCCAGTTGGTGGTGTGCATCGACTCCATCACCATGCCGTTCATCTCACCCCGCGGCTTGGGATCGAACATCAAATGCTCACGGGGGTCTTCCTGTTCTTCTTCCTGATAGGGACGCGACACGGCGTTAGCTGTTACGGCCATGGGGCGATCCTCCCTTCAAGTAAGATACACGCGGCAGCGTGCCCAAATCTTCCAGCAGCTTGAAACCACGATTATTGCGGGCTGCCTTGCTCACGCGGCTGTTCGGGTCATCGATACGACCAAAGATGATCGCATCCGCCGGGCAGGCTTGCGCGCAAGCCGGCACCATCTCGCCATCCTGGATCTCGCGATTCTCAGATTTAGCCTTGTCCTCCACATGGTGAATGCGTTGGATGCAGAAGGTGCACTTTTCCATCACGCCGCGCTGGCGGACGGTCACATCCGGGTTGAACTGATTGTTGAGTGGCTCGGGCCGCTGCCAGTCACGCCAGTTGAAGACCCGTGCCTGGTAAGGGCAGTTGTTGGCACAATAGCGCGTTCCCACACAACGGTTATAAACCTGCAGGTTGACATCTTCCGAAGGGCTGTGCACTGACGCATAGACCGGGCAGACCGGTTCGCAGGGTGCGTGACCACACTGCTGGCAAAGCACCGGCTGGAACTCAGTATTCACTTCTGGATACTGGCCATTCCAGAAACGCTCAATGCGGATCCAGTGCATAGCACGTCCATAAGCCAGGTCTTCTTCACCGACGAAAGACAGGTTGTTCTCCATCGCACAGGCAGCTACACAGGCTTGGCAACCTGTACACAGGTCCTGATCGATGACCATCCCCCATTTCCCGGTATTGATCTCTTCAAAAACTCCTGCTTCTAAAGGCTGAACGGGATTATCCATTATTTATCTCTCCTCGACATTACTGCTCTGAACCGTAAACGCCCAACTTGCTTTCAAGCCGGGCCAATTCGCGCTTCTTGCCAGTCTTCTCGATCCGTACTTTGGTGGAGCCAAAAGCCAGGTCGCCAGCCTCGTTATAAGTCAGACTGAGCAGATCGACTGGATTCGCGCCGCGCCCTTCGGCGTAGCGTCCATAAGCGGTATGACCCTGCCCGAACGGGATCGCAATTGTATCGGGACGGATGGCCGGATACTTGTAAACTGACACTTCCACCGCCCCGGCCGGGGAGGAGATCAGCACGACATCGTCATTTTCAAGACCCAACTCTTTGGCTGTGTCAGGATTTATCTGCACCCAGGTATTCCAGGTCACAGTGGTGGTCGGATCGGGCACTTCCTGCAGCCAGGGTTTGTTGGCGCCCACATCGGCAATGACCGGTGAAAGGAACGGTACAAAATAGAACTTCCCATCGCCTTCAAACTTGGGATCGTCGACGTTCAGCGGCTGGCTGAGCACATCCGGGCCAGACGGAGCAACGCGGCTATCCTTGGTCTGCCACCAGCCGCCGTACTGCTGGAAATTGGCCTGGAAGGTATTGATCTCCGGGGCTGTAAAATAGCCATCTTTGGCCTCCACCAGCGGGAGCAGCTTGCTCTGCAGGAATGCAACCTCATCCTTAAAGGATAGTGTTGTCGCCAGGTCGCCGCCAGCCTGCTGGGCTGCCGCCAGCAGCACATCGACCGTCGAGCGGGTATTGAAGAAGGGCACCACCGTCGGTTGTGCGCCTGAGAGCACGGGCAACTCGCTACCGGTCTGAATGCGCTGGTAGCCCCAGGATTCCAATCCCTGATGATCGGGGAAAATATAATCAGCCTGCATGGCAGTCTCGTCAGGGAAGGTCGCAAATGAGATCACCAGCGGCACGCTCTTGAGCGCATCATTAAAGCCCAGGGCATGCGGCAGGTCGAAAACCGGATTGACATTGTGCACAAATAACACTTTGACGTCGCCAGCTTTCAGCTTGTCCACGAAAGCGGACATTTCCTGGATCGAGGCCGGGCGGTGATAGGAATCTGCAGTCGGAGCGCCTGGCGAAAGGTAGACACCACCCTCCTGACCGAAATTACCCACCAGGGCGTTGAAGGCCAGCACGGCTTTGGCTGCCTGCAAACCGTTGACCTGACCGAGTGCCGCCCCACCGGGGATCGCCAACGGGTGATCGGCATCGGCAAAGATTTGCGCCAGCCGGTCGAGTGTATCCATGCTCACGCCGGAGGTCTTTGAGGCAGCCTGGACGTCCACCCCAGAAAAAGCCTGGGGCAGTGAAGATAAACGCTTTTCAGCTACTAACCGGCCCAGAGCCAGGGCCACCTGGCCTTCGGTTCCGGGCTGAATCGGGATCCACTCATCCGCGTTGGCCGCCGTCTGCGACATAACCGGTTCGAACTGGACCAGGTAGCCGCGGCGACCAGCATTCCCGCGGCGCATGTTGGAATAATTGCGCGTAAAAGCAACCGGGGAGAGCCAGGTCTCCAGGAAGTTTGCCCCGAAAGAAAAAGTCATATCGGCGTTAGCCAGGTCAAAAAAGGGCAGGCCTGCTCCGCCAAGCATGTCTTCAGCCGCTTTCGATAAGGTGGCTCGCGACTCGAACATACCCAGAACCCCAAAACGTACCGGCGGGGGCGCACCAATGGTGGCGGTCAGGTCGCTGACCAGGTCAAAAATGTGATCCGGTGCCATCCCCATCAGGAACGCGACCCCGCTCGGATCTGTGTTTTTGAGCGCGTCGGCGACCACGCTGATGGCCGCCTCCCACTTCATGGTAGTGAAATTGCGCGAACCGCGTGCAGACTGGGCAACCGGGTCCTGCATACGATCAGGGTTGTACAAGCCATGTAAAGTAGCCTGTCCACGCGCGCAGGTCTTGCCCTGATTGACGGGATGATTCGGGTTACCTTCCACCTTGAGCGCGCGTCCCTGCATGGTGCGCACCACAACCCCACAGCCTGCTGGACACTCACGACAGGTGCTGGCGTAGTAGGTGCTCTGGCCGTTGTAGGTGTATTCCGGCATCTTGGTATATGGTTCGCGCGTAACATAGCGCGAGGCTGGACCACAGCCGGTCAACACGGCGGTCGCTGCAGCGCTTGCACCGACCAATTTCAAAAAGTCTCGCCGGGAAATTTTTTCAGTCATGTAAACTATCCTTTCAAGCCCGGTTTAATAATGACAGGTTCCGCAGTCGGTGAGCTTGGTCAATAATTTGGGATTATCTTTGGCGCGCTCACGATGACAGTTCAAACACCAGCCCATGTTGACCCGCTGCTGGAGTTTCGCCGTGGTTTGGGTGCTCATATCGCCATGACAATTCTCACAGTTCAGTCCGGCAGCCAGGTGTGGCCGGTGGTTAAAATGTACGAAATCCGGAACCTGGTAGACCGGCACCCATTTGATCGGCTGGTTATTATTCACGTACTTGGCCAGCTTTTGCAATTCAGGGCTGGTCTGGGTTTTGGCAATCTGTTGGTGGCAGCCCCAGCACTTTTGTTCGGTCGGCAAACCGGCTGAAGCCTGGGTAAATGCACCCGGATGGCAGTACAGGCATTGGATGCCCAGCCCAACGTGCAGTTTGTGCGGGAAGTTAATCGGTTGTTCCGGCGAGGTCTGGGTCTGGTAAATACCCCAGCCAGCGCCTCCGATGACCGTTAGGAAGGCAATCACCAAAACCACACGCACGATGGGCTCCTTCAATAATGTTTTGATTCTCACGCCCATTTCTGCTCCTCTAAGAGTTTGGTATCACTTACGTCTGCGCAGCACGAGGACGGCTGTCGCACCGATCACGATCAGAATACTAAAAATGACCAGACTGCCGCCAAGTGTTCCCAATATAGCGACTATTCCGGTCAAAATACCCGTCCACAGATTGCTGGCCGGTCCACCCAGCAGGGGCGACGGCTCGGAACCTGTTCCAGCCGGACCAGGTTCGGCGACAGCAGAGCCAGTTGGCAGTGTTTGCGCGTACATTAATACATCTCGTCCGTCTGCCGGGGACCAACCCAAGTCATAGCCGATCGGCATTTCGGTTCCAGCCACCCCAAAACGCGTCCGGTGCAGGAAGCGATATGGGTCGCGGTTCGCAACCGATCCCAGGTATTCATCAATGCCTTCGGTGCGGAAGATAATCGTTTTACCATCTTCCCCGTGACACGCAGCGCAAGTGGATTGGAAAAGTTCCTTGCCATGTTCCAGATCCCCCCCGATCACTTTAAGCGAGATTTGATCGATGTACTGTGAGTCATCGATCAAACCATTTTTCAAGAACACGGCGAGTTGCTGCATAGAATTATCGTCCAGATATTTAGAAAAATTATGGGCCGGATCTTTATCGCCTTTCAAATGACCAACGATATCTGCCTCGGTCATATTTTGCGTGGTAATGATCAGGCTGGGGAAGCCAGTGTAATGCGAACCGCTCGCATAAGCTCCCGTATTGCCTTTGTAGTCCCAGCCATGACATTCGGAGCAGCGCCAGGTATCCGGGCCCGATCGCGAGTTCGTCGATTGGCGACTCCAGATAGGCATCTCTCCTAAAGGCGCTTCAACGCCAAGCACGGCGTACCACTTATCGTAAAGTTGTGCACCCACGACCAAATCCGGATTTTCTTTTGAAAAATCGCGGGCAAAAACAAATCCCGTCCCGATCAGCAGCAAGACGAGACCGAACAAACTTGCCTGAACAAGACGTTTCATCGCATTCTCCTTTTTCGATATGCCAATCGGGCCCCACCAAGTCAATGATTATACTGCAATATTAAACCAATATGATATTTTTGAACCTATTTAGGCAAACATAACCTAATGTTTAGCTCACAATTAGATTTGAATTGTTTTTTAGCTTTGCTTTCCGTGTAATATAAAATAGATGGTTGTATTTTATCATTCACACCGACCGAATACAACCATCGCAACCTTCTTTTTGCCCGTGATATACTATTACATATCGTCAAAAAGAGGCTTCTAAGATGCGATTCCTGCCCAGAGCCATTCGCCTGATTGTCTTCCTGACCATCGGAAGCGGATTGGCTTTTATCAGTGCCGCGCTAAGCGCTCCCATCCAAACCCAACTGACGCCAACCCCGCCTGCGATCACACCCACAGCCACACCGCTGGTTCAACCTGGATCGGTCGCTGGAACGACAGACGGTATTCTACTAATTGCAACTGTGATTGTTCTGATCGTCATTATTCCAATACTCTGGAAACGTAGTGCGTGGTCGCACGCATAAAAACTGCCCTCCGGAAAATCGGAGGGCAGTTCGCTACAGGGTAATCAACCCGCGTTGCATTCCGGCACGGACCGCTTCCGTCCGGCTGGACACCCCCAGTTTGGCGTACAACGACGAGAGATGGAATTTGACTGTGTGCTCGCTGATGGTCAACTCGAGGGCGATCTGCTTATTGGCCAATCCCCGCGAGATCAATTGCAGGACTTCGACTTCACGCCCCGTTAGAGGCTCGATCAGCGGCTCCGCATCAGACAAAGTCCGGACCGAGGGTCTGATTAAAAGGTCTTTTACCAAACTTGGAGCACCAACCCACAAGCCTTCTCCCAGCGCATGAACCGCAGCCAGCAATTCGTCTTCCGTTGCATTGACCGGCAAAACCCCCCAGGCGTGCGGCCTTGACCCGGACAAAGCCCGCACCTCATTGCCTTCGTCAGTCAGCAGGAGCAGCGCCGCATCTGCCTCGTCAGCCAGTTCACGCAATTCTGCGCCTCCCAGCTCAGCAACCACCAAAATATCCAGGCTTACCCCCAAGGTATCCAGTTCGTCCAGATCGGCAATTTCAGCCACCACATCGATCTCAGCACTGCCGTTAAGCAGTTCGCGTAAACCGATGCGCAAAGCCAGATTCTGGGCAAGAACTCCCACACGCATCAAATTACTGTCTCCGGAATTATCCGTCGCGGCTCGCTGTGCGGTTCAAGTTCAGATAATGCCTTTTCGGCAAATTCGCGCATGATTTCAGCCGGGATGGAAATACTCTGGTCCCCGCCGACAATCATGGCATTCAAACCCATTACTTCCCCCAGCGCGTTGACCAGCGGTCCGCCGGAATTACCCGGTGCGAGCGGCACATCTGTGCGCAAGATCGAGATTTGGCGGCCGTTGTGTGTCTGGGCAGTGGTCAACGCGCTGACGATTCCGCTACTCAGCATATCCCGCTGACCCCACGGGTGCCCGAAGGCCAGTGCCATTTGCCCCACCCGCGGCTGAGTCCGCGTTAATGGTAACACCGGCAAATCATGTGCTCCAATTTTCATCAAAGCCAAATCTACCTCCGGATCGCGCGCCAGCAGGCGGGCTTCGTACTCGCGTCCGTTATGCAGGCTGACGGCCAGCCTGCGGTGTCCAGCCACATGATTGTTGGTTAAGATCAATCCATCCGCACGAAAGAT
>CAYOUV010000004.1:22722-32100 GCA_964407265.1 uncultured Anaerolineaceae bacterium
TGCGGTGTCCAGCCACATGATTGTTGGTTAAGATCAATCCATCCGCACGAAAGATTATCCCCGCGCCCACCTCAAAACGCCGGCCATGCACAACCACCAAGCCCGGCAGCACCCGCTCCACCAATTCATCCAGCGCGCTCGAAAGCATAGACAGCCAGGTTGTCCCAGCCATGGCTTACCTCCTACCACGTCCTTTTGGGCCGCGATGGCGATGGTGACCACCGAATGGCGGCGTGAACCCCTCCCCGGAGACCGCTTCGCGTTCATCAACTATCAGATTGATAGTATGCGGCTTACCCCCACGCAAGACTTCAATCGAAACGGACTTCCCGATCACATCGCCTGTCAAATGGGCGAACAACGCATCATGGTCCAACACACGCGAGTCGCCAAAACCAACCAGGATATCGCCAACCATCAGCCCACCTTTCTCGGCCGGACTGCCCGATTCGACACCCACGATCAGCAATCCCATGGCCTGCTCCCGTTTCAGGGCTTTTTGCCCTGCTTCGGGGATTTCCACCGATTGGCTGCGCAGACCAAGATAACCGCGCTTGATGTGGCCGTGTTTCGCCAACATTTCCGCCGTACGCCAGGCTAGCTCGGCCGGAATAGTCAGTGCAGCACCATGCGCCAAACCGGAAGTATTGAGGCCAAGCAGGCTTCCGTCCGCAGCCACTAACGGGCCGCCAGAAAAGCCGGGATAAGGTATCGTGTCGGTTCGGATATAACGTTCGAGCAGACCCCCACGCTGCAGGCGGACCGGTCCACCGATAGCGGAAACCACACCCAGGCTGGCCTGAATGCCTTCATCCGAGGGACGGCCGAGGGCTAAGGCGAACTGACCGACTCGGGCAGGTTCTTTGCTGACCTCAGCCGGAGTGACAGCGGCTTGTTCGAGCCGCAGCAGGGCCAGGTCCGAGCCGGGATCGCGGCCAGCCACCGTCGCCGAGATTTGCTTGCCGTCGAATAAAATAATCTTTATGTCCTCATCGCGTTCGACCACATGGTCAGCGGTCAGGATCAGGTCGGCAGTATAGGCAATTCCGCTGGCCGGAAAACGCCGGCGGGCATCGACCAGAACGGTCGATTTACCTGCTTTTTCAACTGCCCCGGCCATGGCATTGGATAGATCTTCAAATGCGTTCGACATTAAATTCTCCTTTGGTAGTTTAGCGCAGTATAGCCTCCGATGTGTCCGGGCGCATCGCCTAAACGGGGAGAATCTAACCTAGACTTCTGGGTAGGTGTATCCATTATTTATGCTTATACACGTGGATGAAAGCCGAATCATTACAGGCCTGAAGAATTCCGGTACGACCAATTTCAACATAATACTCCTGCAAAAATTGGTTGGCAGGATCTTTGGCCCCGTTATCGTCAATCAAGACATAATCTGCTTCTTGCTGCCAGCGTCGAGCAAGCTCATCATTCCAATAACCGAAGCGAGCTGCCAGATCCGTCTGACTGCCGCGGCGGAATGCAAAGCCATCATTGAGCTGCGGCGGATAGATTTTCGCCTGGATGTACAGCAAGGGCACAGCCGATTCATAAGACCAGTAAACCCGAGAACCAGATGGGATGGACTCTGCCAGATAACTGCCCGCCTGTTCGTAGGCCGAAATCTCATCCATTTTGCACATTTGGCCATAGGTCTGATAGACCGGTACTGCTGTGACCACCAGAACCACGATCAATAAAACCGGCAATGCAATTTTCCAGTAATTTACCTTTTCCCAAACCAGGGATAGAAACAGTCGCTTTCCAAGCCAGACACTGAGCAAGATGAAGACAGTCAATCCACCAATGAAAGCAGCCGGGATCAGACGCTGGATCGTGAAGTAATCGATTCCCAATGGAGCGCTGACGGCTGACCACAGGGAAACACGTTGTCCGCTTGCCCCGATCGATAACACTTTGATATTCAGTAACCCGGTAAGATTTTTACGCAGCCCGAATCCAATCCCTGACATGAAGACCAGCATGAAACCAACCATAGCCAGATTCCGCCATAAGACATTTCGGGCTTTTATTTGGGAGAAAATCAAGACAAGCAAGAAGAGGCCCAACGGTGTAAAAAATGCCAGATAACTGACAAAGCAAAAAACGCAATACTCATTTGCCAGGGAGGCCCAGGCATGCGCCAGCATCAAAAGATTGAACGACAGCGCCAGAAAAACTGCAGTGCGAAAGTCAGCTGGATTCTTCCAAAGCTGCCTGCCGGGCAGGAACAGGACCATCCCCAATCCACCCACGAAGGCTGCAAAATGGCCGCTAACGCCATCCCAAAAGCTGGTGAAGCTGGATGAGAAAGACGAATTCACCGACATGTCCCAGGGGAAAGTCCCCCCGCCAGTATAACGCCAGGCATCAAGGAAAGGAGTCAAGGACTTCGGCAGCCAATAGGCCCAGATCCGTAAAATACCTGGCCAAAAGAGCGCGTTCACTGCGACAATAACCAGGACAGCCGTCAATAATGCTGGCAGACCTTTCTTCCAACCAGATTGCCATAAGATATACAGGATCAACAAACCTAAAAATGGAGCCAGGTTCTCACGTGTCAAAAACATAATCGCAGCAAAAAATGCTCCCATTGCGAGCTGCCAGGTTGGTCGGTCTCTCCCCAGGGTAAAAACGAGCGACCAAACCAGCAGGCACGCTACCAATCCCTGCGACACAGCCTGGCTATATATAAATATAGGGACAGGATTGAAGGCCATTAACAAGACAGCAGCCAAGGCACCCCAGCGTCCTCCCAGACGCTTAGCGATGATCCAAATTCCAACAAGCATCAATAACTGTAAAAGGACCTGGAAATAACGCGCTGTTCGCAGACCGGGACCAAAGAAAAGCTGCACATACCCGGGGATCAAAAAAGAGAGCGGCATTTTATTGGTCCACGGGCCAAAGTCTTGATAGGGAACATAACGACCGGTAGCGAATAAGAGCCCTTTAACTAAGTAAGCGCCTTCATCCAAAATGGAGACATTGGAATGTGAAAAAGACCAGGCCTGCCAAATATAGACTAGAAGTCCAATTCCTGTCAGGATTTCGGCCACGCGAGGACGCCTTGCAACCATCTGCGCAAATGTAATTGTTTTATAGATGGCGCGGGCTACCGCCTGGCGTCGATACAGGGCTAATATAAACAGGCTGGTGCAAAAGACAACCAATATCAATTCTGCTTTATAAGCGATGAAGAATGGACCCAATAACTGCAAAACAGAAAATAAAACCAATGCGACAAAACTTTCGCGCCAATCCGAAAACAGCTTGATATCTTTTGCCAGGCAGATGCCAAGCACCTGTGCTGCCCAAATCAACACGACAAGATGAATCCAGGAGTCACGGGTAGTAACCGTTAGAAAAGCTTGAAAGGACGAGAACAAATACCCCCAGGATAACAACATCAAAACCGCAAAGGCAATTGCCCAGTTTCCCGGTCCGATTTTCCTACGCTGGTTTTCCAGCCAGGCCTCCAACCCAACCAAGCGTTTGACCTTGGAATAGGCCAGCCAAGAAGCCATAATTAATGAAACACACAGCAGGGTGACTGCTGCGATCGGTAAGATCCACTTGGGAGAAAAAACGGTCACAACAGGATGTGCACCCCAGAAGAAACGATACAGGTCCACGCCAGCCAAAACCGCTGTCGATCCATTAAAAAATAGCAGGGAAAGGCGAATCGCTTTTTGTCGCAGCAACCCTAGACTCCATCAAATAAGATTTCTACGCGTCGGCCTATCAACCCAATCAAGACAGACCAAAACATGAGAAATCACCTGAGAATACTTCCGTAATTATTTCCATCCGTTCGCCATAGCGATCCGCTCGCCCAGCGGCGGATGATCATAGAACATGAACACCACCCACGGCTCGGGATCGACTTCGCCCAGGTTCTGGTTTGCCAGGCGGATAAATGCCGAGGCAAAGGCTTCGGTGTTGCCGGTGGATTGCAGGGCGTACTCGTCAGCCAAGCGCTCGCGCCAGCGGGAAAAGGCGTTGCCAAGCGGCTGGGTCAGCAACCCAAATAATCCCAAAACCAGCCCAAAAGCAGGCAGGCCGGCAATATCAGCCGGTCCGTTGAACCCGAAGAAGGTTGTTGCCCAGTTCAGGCCCAATGAGGCCAGATATAGTCCGACCAGCGTCATGAGCGTACCAGAGGCCAGTAAGAACGGTATATCTTTGTGGACATGGTGACCCAGTTCGTGAGCCAGAACCGTCTCGATCTCATCCGGGCTGAATTCGTCGATCAGCGTATCTCCCAGCACGATACGACGCGTGTTGCCGATCCCGGTCAACGCGGCGTTGGCTGATTTTGTTCGGCGGGACATGTCGAATTTGTAAACGCCTTTAACTTTGGTATGCGCCCGTTCAGCCAGCCGGACCAGCCGTTCGGCCAGGTCAGCATGCTCATCATCCAGCGGGACGAACTTATTGAAGAGCGGCATGATCAGCACCGGGGCCAGATTGGCCAGTAGCACATTGACCAGCACCAGTCCGCCCGCCGCCCACAGCCACCAGGTGTCAGGGAAGGTACGCAGGAAGGCGTACAGTCCTTCAAGCAGCAGCAAGCCCAGCGGCACAGAGATCATCAGCCCTTTAAGCTGGTCCACGATCCAAACTTTGAGCGTCTGGGTGGACTGATCAAAGCGGTGTGGCAAGACGAAACCGGAATAATAGGATAGCGGCAGATTAAGCAGGAAGTAAATGCCGCCAAAGACGGCCACAAAGCCGATGATCAGCAGCCATTCAGCCTGGAAAACGCCATTCAGCCAGGCGCGCAACCCGATTGACCAGCCAAAGCCCAGCCAGGCCAGCAGGTAAAATGTGCCAAAAGCTGTGTCCACCAACCACAAACGGCGGCGGATGCGGGCATATTGTTTGGCTTGAATCTGTCGTTCAGGATCGAGGCTTGTCATTGATTATCCTCCGTGGTCATCTTTTTCGCGCTTACGACGAACTGTAACGCTCTCCCCGCCGATACCCCAGTTGTCGGTCTCAACCTCTTCGATCACAACCACGGTGGTTGCCGGGTTTTTACCCAGTGTATCGGCCAGCAGGCGGGTCACTTCGCGGATCAGGGTGGCTTTTTGTTCGGAAGTCGTGCCTTCACGCGTGAGCTTGATATTGACGTACGGCATGGATTTCTCCTTATTCGTTCTCGAATTCAGCCGCCAAACGGGCAAGCACCTGCTCGGTTGGCAACACCTCGCCGTAGGATTTCAGCGCAGCCAGAAAGGCTTTGTGCACCTGCCCAGCCGGGACGGTCGTCCCTTCGAAAGTCAGGTCACGGGTGGCACAGGCGTCCGAGGCGACCAATACCTGGAAGCCGAGGTCAGCTGCGGCGCGAGTGGTGGCATCCACGCACATGTGAGTCATCATACCAGTGATGATCAAACGTTCCGTGCCCCAGCCCTTGAGTAAATCCAATAAATCCGTCTCGCGAAAGGCGTTCGGATAGTGTTTCTGCACCAGCGGCTCGCCTTCGTAATGGGCCGTGATGTCATGGATATCGGTACCGCGGTCACCGGAGATGAAGAAGGTCGCATCCGCTTTAAGCGAGACGTGCTGGATATGGACCGTTCTTCCGCCGCGGTCGCGGAAGCATTGCAGCAGGGCATGCGCCTTCTTGGCTGCCTCGACCGGTCCGACCAGTTCCATCTTGCCGCCGGGAAAATAATCGTTTTGGATGTCGACCAGTAATAATGCTGTTTTCATTTAATTCTCCTTACTTGTACCCGATCTCTTCTGTCAGGCGGATCTTACTACGCATGAAGGTTCCGCTGCCACGCGCAATTTCTCGATCATCAGAATCCACGACGAATGACTCGACAATGATCAGCCTGCGGGAGGCCTGGACAACCTTACCAGCTGCCGTCATGACACCTTCTGAAACAGGACGTATGAAATAGACATTATAAGAAGCGGTCAAGACAATTACATCTTCCACCATTGAGTTGGCGGCAAAAAAGGATGAGTCGTCCAGCAATTTGAAATAGACCACGCCATGCACGGCTTTGGCGGCATGGAAGAAATCCTCCCGAACGGTGAGGGAAACCTGAGCCTGACCTTCGCTGATATGAATTTCGGGCGCGTAATATTCGTTGACCGGCGCACTCAGATACATGCGCTCAAGCTTGCGAAAATGTTCCTCGTTAGCCATTTCTCCCTGTCTGACAACCTATTTCCTGCCAAAATCAGCCGGGATCTCGCCCCAGGCCTGCGTATCCCACTTCAAGAGTGTGAAATCCGGATAAGTCTTCAAGGCTTCTTCTGCATGCGCAATGAAATCAAACAGCAGCCTGTTCGACGACAGCCGTTTTAGTTTGGTATTGCATTTGCCGGCCTTGATCCAGGCAAGGGCATTGGCGGAATCGGAGTAGATCGGCCATTCAAGTTTTTTACTGATCAGCCAATCCATCGCCAGCATGATCGCCAGGAATTCGCCAACATTATTCGTGCCATCGGGAAACGGCCCGGCGTGGAAAATCTGCTCACCCGTTTCGGTCAACACCCCGCGGTATTCGAGCGGACCCGGTGACCCGGAGCAGGCCGCGTCGACACATATGGATGGGAGCAGGGGTTGGGTGGGGGCAAACAGCCACTGCTGATGCGTCCCGGATTTTCCTTTGAAATCCTCATAGTCGCCGCGGAAGGCAGCCTGGGCGGCGGCCAGACTGCCGAAGGATTTATACTCGGCCCCGGGGTAACCCGAAACGGCGGCCGAGCATTCATCCCACGAATCAAAGATGCCGGTGCGGCGTCCCTTCCAAACCACGTAATATTTCGTTTTTCCCATACGTCAATTGTAGCATTGACCGACCATAAACCACGCAGACCGTACTTATATATCCATCCCTACGTGTAGATTGATTATTTTTACGCCTCGATTTCCATCCTTGCCTTGACAGTTATTTGGATAATTTTTATAATAAAAATGAAAATAATTCAGGAGAAATTAAATGACTGATTCCTACGCACATCCAGAATATCTGGTTGAAACCGGTTGGGTCGCCGAACATTTGAATGACCCGCAGGTCCGACTGCTCGAATCCGACGAAGACCCCTTGCTCTACAAACTGGGACACATCCCCGGGGCGGAACAGGTCGACTGGTTCACAACGCTCCAGCATCCATTGCGGCGCGAGTTCCTGACCCGGGAGCAGTTCGAAGCGCTATGCTCACGACTGGGCATCGCCAACGACACCACGCTGATCTTCTATGGCGATAAATCCAACTGGTTTGCCTGCTATGCGCTGTGGCTGTTCCAATATTACGGCCACAAAAAGGTCAGGGTTATGAACGGCGGTCGCGCCAAATGGGAGCAGGAACATCGACCACTGACAAAAGATGTGCCGACCTACCCACCGACCCGCTACACAGCCAAAGAACCGGACAAGTCCATCCGCGCCTTCCGCACTGACGTATTTGCGCAGATCGAAGCCAGGCAGCCGTTGGTGGACGTGCGCTCACCCAAGGAGTACAGCGGCGAGCTGCTGCATATGCCCAGTTACCCGCAGGAAGGTGCCATGCGCGGCGGACACATCCCCGGCGCGGTCAGCATCCCCTGGTCGATGGCAGTCAACGAAGCAGACAGCACCTTCAATTCACCCGAACAATTGAAGGCTTTATATGAAGGCCGGGATATCAGGCCCGACAAAGAAATCATTGCCTATTGCCGGATTGGTGAGCGCTCGTCATTAACCTGGTTCGTGCTCAAGTATCTGCTGGGATATCCCAACGTCAGAAATTACGACGGTTCGTGGACGGAATGGGGCAACCTGGTCGATGCGCCGATCGAGAAATAAATCAAAATCAAGACCCTTATCCGAGAGATCATGGCATTACCCGAAAAATTACAGGAAATCGTTGAAGACTTCAGCTTTGCCAACAACCAGGAAAAGGTCGAGATGCTGGTGCAGTACTCCGAGACACTACCCGACCTGCCAGCCTGGCTCGAACCCGAGCGGGACAAAATGGACTCCGTGCCGGAGTGCATGACCCCGGTGCATGTTTTCGGCCAAACCGAGGGCGGTTGCCTGACCTTCCACTTCGACATCCCGCCCATGTCGCCCACCGTGCGCGGACTGGCGGCGATCCTGTCTGAGGGACTGAATGGCTGTACGCCTGAGCAGATTCTCTCTGTCCCGGCCGATTTTTACCTGCAAATGGGATTGCAAGATGCCCTCAGCCACCAGCGCCTGAACGGCTTTTCCGCCATCCTGGCCCACATGAAACAAATTGCAGCCAGGGAGCTGGAAAACGCTAAGTAGCTGTGAAGTGCCGAATCGGCATATGTTACAATCGCCACGAACCTGCATCCGGCCGGGCTTGGATCCTGCCGGTCGCTTGAAAACAATTGGAGGTATTAATGGACGAAAAGAAAGGGCTGCGCGTCGCCGACGGGCAGGTCGTCTCGATGGAATACACATTGAAAGTAGACGGGGATGTCGTCGACAGCTCCGAGGGGCACGATCCGATCGAATTCCTGCAGGGAGCGGGCAACATTATCCCCGGCCTGGAGAGTGAATTGTATGGCATGGCAGTCGGTGATAGCAAAGATGTGATCGTCAATTCCGCAGATGGTTACGGCGAACTGGATCCGGACGCCTACCAGGACCTGCCGCGCGACCAATTCCCGGCTGACATCCCGTTGGAACCAGGCATCCAGTTGAGACTGGAAGACGATCAGGGCAAGACGCACATGGCTGTGATCGACCGTGTCAGCGACGAAAGCGTACGCCTGGATTTCAATCACCCGCTGGCAGGCAAGGAATTACACTTTGCCGTGAAAGTACTGGCCCTGCGCGAAGCAACTTCCGAAGAGCAGGAGCACGGACATGCGCACGATGCGGGGCATGCGCACTAATTCGACACGGCGGGGTAGAACTCGAGCACACCTGACATCAAACAAAAATCCTGAAGGATCATTACTCTTCAGGATTTTTGTTTTCAGCCTAAATTTTTACCTACACATCACACAAACCAGTTTTTTGAGAAAGAGAGCATAACCAGTTTACTCGGGTTGTATACAACCATCATAGTAATACCCCGAACCCAGGTTTGGGGCATTGCAGGAGAAGCTGCTCGAGCCGTCGTTTGAATAATAGTAGGTGTACGAACTGCTGTAGTTGGGATTATAGAAATTGATCGCATCCCCAAACTGCGGGGCGGAGTTCCCGCAATATTCCCCGATGGACCCCCAATCCTCCTGGGGTGGGTTACCTCCGCTAAAGGGATAGAAGTCATAAACGCCATTGCAGAATGAGCGACCACGAATCAAGCCGCTGAATTCGAACCCGGCAATCGTACCCTGTGCAATCTGACCCACAAACTGCGAGAGCCCATGATTGGCCGTGCAGGCCAGTTTGCCTT
>CAYOUV010000004.1:32200-57613 GCA_964407265.1 uncultured Anaerolineaceae bacterium
AGCCCATGATTGGCCGTGCAGGCCAGTTTGCCTTTGTCATTGAAGTTGCAAGACAGGCTGAACTGCTGACCGCCGACCATGACCGTGCCGGGAAAGTCTTTGAAGTCGCCCTTGACGGCAAATTCAAAGACAACCCCCTTGCCGTCGACTAAGTAAGCCCCCAAGAAGGTAATGGATTTTTCCGCGGCCGCAGCCGGCGTGACCAGCATGGCAAAGCTTGCGAAAAGCGATATAAAGACACCGAATAGATAGGAAAACCTCATTTTCATACAGAACCTCCTTAGAAATTGAATATGTAGATATGATTATACAAAATATCAAGACAAAGTCAACCAATATAGTCGTAATTGCATAAATTTATATTCCGTTTTTACGCCTTCTGGTTTCCATAAAAACATATAAAGACGCCAGGGCCGCCAGCATCAGCAGGATGGCGCTTGTGTACCAATTAATGATGTTCCCCGTAAAGTCATTGGCATTGGCTATGGCGCCCAGCAGCATGACCACATGCCAGACGATGATACACTCCAGCGGGACGCGCCAGCTACTCCAGCGCGGATCGCGTGTCATGCAAATCCCGCCCACTCCCAGCAAGGCGATCCAGCCGGACATGACGCGTCCGGTCAGTGGGGACAATGCCCACGGCCAGACGGACTGGATCAGGTTTGGATAGATGAAACTGGCCATTGCAAAAAGCGAAGCGCCCGCGCCAACCAGGCCGGTCGCCCAGCGCATTGGTCGCGGTACCTGCATATCGCCCGGTTCCACCTGGACCGGGTCGGTCCGCCGGTTAATAAACCAGAGGGCAGGCACCAGGAATGGCGTGACAATGTACAGGACTACCCATAAAGCAAAGCCAAGTTGACCGTGGGAAAACCGGTCCCAGTGCAGCAGGGTTGCGAACAACATGGCCCAGGTAAAAGCGGTGATGGGCAGAAACCCGTTCGCAACGCGGTGCCAGCGCCGGCCGAAAAGCGCATTCAGGAACAGCCACGAACCGCCCAGGTAACCGGCGCCCATGTAGACGGCTGTCATATGCGGCTTGATAGCCCAGGCAAAGCGTGCGCCAGTCTGATCGGGAAAGAAAAACAGAATAATGAAGGCCAGCCACAGAAAAGGAACGACTATCCCTGAAACGATCCGGGTCAGGGGATAAATTTTATCTTCTCCAGAACTCACAGGCACACTCCTCGAATGACTGAAATATGATAAGGATTATCAAATTTCGTTATAGACACTTTACAACAAATATCCATCACTTTGCAACAGGGAATTCTAAAGGCGTGGCCATCCGATCCATCGAAGATTGAAAATTTACGAGCCCGACTCTTGATAGAGTCGGGCTCGATTGTAGCGGAAGCAAGCGCAGGCTTATGCCGCTGCGGGCTCCACCACTGCCGGGCTCAGGTCATCCAGCACCAGCAGTTCGCGGTAGGTCAGGGTCCAGACGCTGGACTTAAAGATCTGCAGCCAGGCTCCTATGACCATCAACGGTGAGAAGGTGATCAGGAAGAACAGTGGCAAGCCGATCACCAATGCCACAATGGCTGCCAGGGGAGTGGACAGGAATAGATTCGCAAGTCCGAAAACGATCAGGGCTGGAATACCCGCCACAATGACAGCCGGAATGGCCATTACAATGTAGAGTGGGATCAGCAGGAATAGTAACAGGATGGTTGCGATCACCGAGGCGAGCCCGATACCCAGCATGACCAGCCACATCAAGCCGACACTCTTCCAGTTACGCTTAACCAGCTCGAAGCCGCCCCGCAGGGATTCCATCACACCCATATTCTCGAGAGCACATACCCGCCAGAAAAACTCACGCAGCAGGTTGAGCACTACTTCAAGAAGGATAACCACGAACAGCAGCAGGAAGAACAGCCCGATGCCCCCGACAATGCCGGTTACTTTGGCAAACTCGCTGCCACCAGAAACCAGGAAATACATCCCGACTCCGAGCGACAAAAAAATCAGCATCAGCAGGATGGCCGGCAGATTTACCAGCAGGTTGATCAGGAACAGCCGCCAGGAAGTACGCGACCAGCCATACCCCCAGCCTTGCCGGAAACCGACCTTGACATCGGAAGCCTCGTACTCGTCCACCATGCGAATAACCGCTGTCTCAGAGACATAGCGGGCAATCGCAAAGATGATCCCGATTACCAGGAAGAAGCACAGCAAGCCTACGCCGATCCAGATCAGGGTATTGATCAACTGCTTTTCCGGCATCTGGTTCAACGGGCGGAAAAAATCCTGGAACCAGCGGTCGATATTACCCCCGGTCTGATTGCCATTGCCACCACTGAACCGGTAGCCCGAATTCCCACCTCCCCCGCCACTGCCTCCACCTGCAGTCAGGGCCAGGATCAGGCCAAATAGCCACAGGACACGGTAGTTCCACAGGATGTGCCAGGCACGTTTTAGTACTTTGATTGGATCTATCATCTTACACTCTCCTTATTATGTATGCGGGTCAATGCAGTACTTCAGACCCGAACTGATCAACTCATCACTTCGAGGCGAGAGACTGCCTCGGCTTCCATCTTTCCATGCCGCTGGTGCAGCCACCAGAAAATCAACCAACCCCAGTACAAAACGGCAATCCCAATTTGCCACTCAACCTGGACGAACAGATTCCCACCCAGCACATCGGCTTCGCCCAGGAATTGCAACAACTGGCGGCCAGTCTCATTTAAGTTACCAGCGAACAAGTTCGATGCGGTCATAACCCAGACACTGGGCTGCTGTCCGGCTTGCAGCCAGGCCGTGGTGTTATCCAGCAAACCAGTCTGCCCGACAGCCGTCAGCAAGGCACTCAATCCCAGTGTGACCTGCAGGAAAACCCAGGCGGCAAACAAACCGGCCGGTACCAGCCACCAAGCCGGCCGCTGATACTCGCGTCCAGCAGGATGTGGTTCGCGATGCGGCAGGCGCAGCGCCACCTGGGCAGCGAATCGCTCAGTTGGGGTGAATTCCACGACCGGTGAGGTCTCCCGCAAAAGTGCCGACAGATTCCGCAGACCTTCCAGCTTGGCCCGGCAGGTTGCACATTCTGCCAAGTGGGTCTGTACGCGGATCAAGCGCATTCCATGCAATTCGCCATCCAGATAGGCATTCAGCCATTCAGTTACATGCTCAACCATCTTCCACCTCCAGCGGCGACAATTGCTCTGCCAATAGTTCACGCAAACGATTGCGAGCATAGTTCAGGCGCGACATAACGGTACCCATCGGAACCTCTAAAATGTTGGCAATCTCTTGATAAGACAACTCGCCATATTCCCGAAGTACCAACACCGTCCGACTTGCCGGGGTCAGCGACAGGATAGCTGCCTGCACCAACGCGGCTCTCTCCTTCTGTACGAGCAACGTTTCCGGACCTGGTTGCCGGTCATGTAGCGCCAGGGATTGGATGTCTTCCCCGGTGCCGCGTTCGCGACGCAACATGTCCAAAGCGGCATTGACGGCAATGCGGTAAAGCCAGTTGCGCAGCGCTGTCAGCGGACGATATGAATCCAAGTGAAGCCAGGCACGTACAAATGCCTCCTGTGCGGCATCTTCCGCCAGTTGCACGTCTCCGCACATGCGGTAGACCAGGTCGACCACCTCCCGGTGATGCCGCCGGACCAGTTCTCCGAAAGCGTTGCGGTCGCCTTGTTGAGCCCTGAGGATCAGGTCGGCCTCGACTTCCGCAGACTTCGTTATCAACACCCGCTGCCCTTTCTCCTTGTTAACTGTCATCTTATTAACGTGTACATCCCCCATTTTATTCGGTTAGAGAGTTTAAAACGAGCAGACCCGACCAGATTGCCGGGCCTGTGATCAAATTGGAATTCCTTATCGAAATGCAACAGGTTGGTTTAAGAGTGATTCAAATCTTGTTTAAGCACCATCAGATGCTCGACATCATGTTCAAGTGTGATCCTGAGCACATCGGCGACATCAATCGGGCCACGGTGTGCGTGGTTTCCGGTAAACTTCCAGGCCGAATCAGGCAGTGAACGTACCAGCATGATGACCTCGTAGCGTGTCGCCTGCCAATTTTCAAGGGATTCGATCATATCCACATCCCCAAAATCGCGTCCAGAATCCTGATAGTACGCAAGGTCAGGGTTTTCCCCACTGCTGATACGCTGAATTCGATCCAGAAAACATTCCCGTTCAGCAGTTGCCAGGTGCGCAGCGATCTCGCGTAGAGACCACTCCCCCTCCTTTGGACGCCAGTTCTGCCGGTCTGCGTAAGCAGTCAGCATTGTAACGATCCGCTTTTGTGAATCCATCAAATCATTTATCAGGGCATCAAGGTTGTGTTGTATGATCGTCATTGTTCCTAACCTTTGTAATGAAATTTAAGCTTAACGCTGCTTTCCTTACTTCCAGCCGATTCCTTCTACAGCTATAGAAACGCCGAGTCGGGTATCAGGCCAATCAACACATGCTGTTCATCCAGTCTCGAACTTTGTGCGACTTTAATTCCTGCCGATTCTCTTTTCTAAATATATCCCTATTATACAAAACTGTCCCATCGCAAAACCGGGTGGCTACTTAATAATCAGCTTAACTGAGTCCATCATCACCAGAGAGCCATCCTTGGCGCTCAAATCAGATAAAGAAATCCGCAAGCGAGAGCCGCTGGAAAAGGCACTCAAGTCAATGCCATGATCGAAAGTGCCGGGACCGCCGATACCATCGCTCTCGACGCTAAAGGGACCTTCGGCCAGCTGGTTGCCCTGCTCATCCAGGATACGATAAACCAGGTTGTTCTCAAAAGGTGAAACCGTAACCGTCCCGACCAGGCGGACCTGGCCACTGACCTGGCTGTCGTCGACCGGCGAACGAATGGTCACAGCGCGCTCCAATCCACCGGGCGTCTGAGAGCTGAAGCGGGTCAAGGCCAACCGTTCGCCAACCAAGCTGTAGGTTTCGGTCACCGCAAAGGTCGGGCTGACCATCGGATCGGTCGCACTGTGGATCAGCGCCTCAAGCACAATCCTACCGTCCATGATGGTCAGTGAATTGATCCTGGGTCGATCGTCAATGAAGGCGGCTGCCTTCTGGACCGGCAGCCCAGCCTGGTTGAGCATGGCCAGCAAGGAGACGAAGATACCCGAGCCGCCGCCGTTCTCAGCCAACAGAACGGCCGCATCTCGGACTCCGTCCCCGTTCAGGTCTCCAAAAGCCATTTCAGGCTGCAAAGCGGCCAGGAAGAATTCGGCGCCGGAGCCGGCCTGATATTTCCCATCAGTCAATTGGACCGTTTTCTGGTACTGCGGGGCGAAGTAGGTAAAATTCTTGAGCTGCGCCTCGGTCAGGGCCGGGATATCGAGAGACGCGGAAGGCGTCGGGGAGACGGCCGGCGCACTCGTCGCGGGAGCAGGCACGGGCGTAGTTTGATCCGTCGTCCCGATAAACGGCAGGCCGCAAGCCATCGCTGCCAGCAGGAGCAGAAACAGCGGGAAAACCATTTTCCTTCGACGCATAATCATCCCTCCATTATGGACTAATCTTGTCCCAGGCCAGCCCACCGTTGGTTGTTTTGTACAATGCCCGTTTGCCGTTCGAATCGCTGACAATCACCCAGCCAACTTTCGTGGTGACGAAATCCATCGCGGCAAAATCCTGCCCGAAGCTGACATTGGGCAGCACTTTTGACCAGGTGTCACCGCCATCATGCGTGATGTAGAACTGGTTGCTATCCCAGACGAAGCCATCATCGATCGAAATGAAATCGGCGGCACCGCCATTGGGGACAGGGGTGGTGGTCGGAGCCCAGGTCTGGCCGCTGTCATGGGTGACATAGATGTAGAGTTTATTGATATTGCCGTACATCAGCGTGAAGAAAAGGCCATCTTGCTGGCTGAAGAATTGCGGCCCGTAGGAAATCACCTGGGTATCGCCGACACCATCTGGCATGGACAGCTTCGGCGCGAACCAGGTCCGACCGCCGTCGCTGGTGCCATACAGATAGATGGCATTGTTGACAGGAACCGTCCCGCTGACCCAGGCATGCTGCATATCCACGGAAGTGAAGCCTGTCTTGTCGCCGCTGAATGGCAGGCTGTCAGCGGAATCAGCCAGGTTGGGATCGTTGGCGTAGACCTGCTCCCAGTTCTGACCTCCGTCACGGGTCTGATAGATGGCGACCGCCATGCTGCCGGCCGCCATACCGCGGTCAGCCATGATCCAACCCTGGGATGGATCCAAAAAGTCGAGTATGCCGCCGCCAAACGGGACCGCGGTCGAGGTCCAGCTCACGCCGCCATCCTTTGTGTGGAAGAGGGTGCCGCCTGACAGCGGCCCCGACGCATCGGCAATCAAGATCCAGGCCCGGTCGGCGTCCAGGAAAAAGCTGCTGGTCGTATCCAGCCCATCCGAGACGCCGTTCATGCTGACGTCATACCAGGTTACGCCACCGTCGGCGGTGCGCAATAGGGCATTCGGTGTGACCGCCCAACCATGCGACACGTCGATCATCCTCAGGAGTGCAAACTGGGGCGCGCTGACTTGCGGCGCAGATAGTGTCGCTGGGACAGGTGTTTCCGTCCCGGGCAGCGGCGAAATGGTCAGGGTGACCACATGCGGTATGGAGGTCACCTTGGCCGGACTGCAGGCCGGGAGCAGCAATCCGCAAAACAAGACGGCCAGTAGCAGCGGATAGGGTTTCATTTCATCCTCTCCTTGGAGCGAACAGACAAGCAATAGCGCAAGGTATTCTATCCCATGCGCTATTGTAATGCGGATTCCCATAATTCGAGCCTGGGGAAGGACCAAGGTTGGGGCGGGAGTAACTATGGGATGATCGCCGTCCAGGTGGTGCCGCCGTCGGTGGTCTTGTAGAGGGCATTATGGCTGCCGGAGGCATTCGCCAGCGCCCAGCCTGTGAGGGTATCGACAAAATCCAGCTGGCCGAGCGAATTGGCCAGGTCGACGTTGGGAGTCAGGGCTGTCCAGGTGAGCATGCCGTCATGGGTAACGCTCAGCCCGGAGCTGGTCCAGACCCAGGCATCGTTGGCCGAGAGGACCGCATAACGGCCGCTGCCGATCAGGGTCGAGGTCGGCATCCAGTCGGCGCCGCCGTCCTGGGTTTTAAAGAACATAAAAAGGGTCTGTCCCCCGTTCAAGACGATAGTTGGTAAGACTCCGATTTGAGTGCCAAAGAAAAGCGGTTGCCGAGCCCCAATCTGCAGACCCGGTCCCAGCGGCGGCAGGACCACGTTCTGCTGAGCCCAACTGTGGCCACCATCCTGCGTGGCGTAGAAGTAGACGAAGTCGTCGATCGGTTCAGCACCGCTGACCCAGCCATGCTGCGTGTCTACGAAGGTCATGCCGGCCTTCTGTCCGCCCAGCGGCAGGCTGTCCCCGGCACCGGGAACAGTGGGGTCATTGATGTAGTTCTGAGTCCAGGTCGCGCCGCCGTCAGCAGTTTGGTAAACCGCCACCGCTTCAGATCCGGCGCCCGCGCCGAGCGCTGCCAGGGCAAATCCATTACTGGAGTCAAGAAACTGCACCCCAGCCGAAGCAAAAGGCACGGCCGCGGAACTCCAGTTCGCGCCACCATCCGTGGTTCGATAAAGCGTGCCACTGTGCGGATCGGCTGGGGTGCCGATCAGGACCCAGGCGTTCCCGGCGTCCATGAAGAAGCCGGCAGCGGCATAACCGACTTCACTGACGCCGGCCGGGGTGACGTTGTTCCAGGTGGCGCCACCATCTGCGCTGCGCAGCACGTAGTGGTCAGCCAAGGCCCAGCCGTTGTTGGTATCGAGCATGTCGATCCGGGTCAGTTCGGGCGCGGAGATGACCGAGCCGCCGGAGGTGGGAGTCGCCGTCACTGGACCGGGAACGGGCGTATCTGTCGGGGAAGCAGGTGTGTTTGTGGCCGGGCCTGGTGGGGTCGGCGTAAACGTCCCCGGCAGCGAACAAGCCAGGGCCGCCAGCAGCATGACCGTTAATATGGTCAGAAACCTGACACGAGCAAGATGAGCGTTCATCATTACCTCCTAAAATTCGAAGCGCTGATACGAATAAGGGTTGCAAAGCTATTCTACGCCTGCATGCGCATCCTTCCAAGTCCAGCTTATGGGTGAATTGCAAAGCGCCGCAGAAAACCTGCGGCGCTGGGTGTTGTAATTAATCGGTCGCTATTCCCCAAGCCATTCGACGACGGTCGCTTCACCCTGACCGACGCCCACGCACAGCGTCGCTAGGCCGTAGTACGGACGAATTTCGTCCGCGGCACGACGCCGCATCTCGTGCAGCAGGGTGGTCAGGATGCGCGCCCCCGAGCAGCCCAGCGGGTGCCCCAGGGCGATCGCCCCGCCGTTGACGTTGACCAGGTTCGGGTCGAGGCCCAAGTCCTCGATCACGGCCAGCGACTGCACGGCAAAAGCTTCGTTCAACTCCACCAGGCGGATATCCGCGACACTCAGCCCGGCTCGCGCCAGCACTTTTTGTGTGGCCGGGATGGGGCCAGTACCCATCACCCGCGGTGGGACCCCGGCCGCTGCCGAGGCGATCACCCGCGCCATGGGCTTGAGTCCCAGTTCGGTGGCTTTCTCAGCGCTCATCAGCAGCAGCGCAGCCGCGCCGTCGTTGAGACCGGACGAATTTCCGGCCGTAACCGTGCCGCCTTCTTTCTTGAAGGCCGGCCTGAGACGCGCCAGTGCCTCCAGCGAGGTGTCGCGGCGCGGACGCTCGTCGGTCTCGACCAGGATCGGGTCGCCTTTGCGCTGCGGGATGCTGACCGGGACGATCTCCTCGGCAAACTTACCGCTGTCGATCGCAGCCAGCGCTTGCTGGTGAGAGCGCAGCGAGAATTCGTCCTGCATCTGGCGTGAGATGTGCGGCTTCAGCGCGGCGATATTTTCAGCCGTCTCGCCCATCTGCTCGGTGCCGTATTGCGCTTTCATTATGGGGTTGGGGTAACGCCAGCCGAGGGTCGTATCCCAGGCAGTCAGGTTGCCCCACGGATAGCTGTTTTCAGCCTTGGGCAGCGAATAGGGCGCGCGCGACATCGACTCGACCCCGCCGGCGATGAAGACCTCCCCTTCCCCGGCGCGGATGGCGCGCGCCGCCTGGTTGACGGCGTTCAGGCCCGAGGCGCACAGACGGTTGAAGGTCACCGCGGCCACCTCGACCGGCAGTCCAGCCAGCAGGGAGGCCATGCGCGCCACGTTGCGGTTGTCCTCCCCGGCCTGGTTGGCGCAGCCGAAGTAGACTTCTTCGACCAGGGCGGGGTCAAGCCGATTACGTTCAACGATCGTCTTGATCACCAGCGCGGCCAGGTCGTCCGGGCGAACGCTGGCCAACCCCCCTCCCAGCGCGCCGATCGGCGTGCGGATGGCATCTACAATGACAGGTACGGGCATGTTTCCCTCCAGTGAGTAGCGAATCGCATTTCGATTCTACCACTGGGAAGGCATTCCCTTTTAAAACGGGCTGCGTTTGAAACCTGACCCGGCAGACAGCGGATCACTTGTCACAGACGGCCGAGCATGGTCTGCGCCAGTTGCTTTTCCAGCGCCAGTTGTTTTGCGGCTCCCTGGGGAGTCGTCAAGTCCCAGTCGGTCTCGACCGCTTCCAGAGTCAGGTAATATCCTCCGCTCTTGAGGCTCAGGCGGCCGTCTTCGTAAAAGGCGCCATCACCAAAACCAGTTAAGGTCTGGGCCTGCGCACTTGCGTCACTCCAGTCCCGGCTCCAGGACTCGGTGGTGGAAGAGGCTGGCAGGTCGAGCCAGTAGTTGACCTGCAGCACCACTTCGTCGACAGAACCGGGCATGTTGAAGCCGTAATAAATACAGGAGGTTTCTGTCCCCGCAGCCCCCCCGCTCTCAAAGATCGGATGCTGAACCTGGTCGATCTGAGGATTGGGCAAGACGATTTCCGTGTGACCGGTGAAAAAGCTGGCCAGGTCGTGGCTATCCAGCAGGCTGCAGCTTTCGAGCAGGTCGTTGAGCGTGGGAGTGGGCGCTGGCGTGACGACGGCGGTCGCAGTTGGCTCGAGGCTGTGTGTCCCCGGGACCGATCTGGTGGGACTGGCGGCGGGTGTGCAGGCCGCAAACAATAATCCGGCAAGCATTGCAACCAATAGCTTCTTTATCATCTGGCCTCGAATTATTTCCCGGTCCGCATCATCTTGGGATCCAGCGCGTCGCGGAAGGCGTCACCAATCAGGTTGAAGGCCAACACGAACAACAGCAGCGCCATACCAGGGAAGACCACGATCCACCAGTGGGTGTTGAGGCTCGGAATCCAGTTGCGGGCGTAGCTGAGCAGCTGGCCCCAGTCCGCATAACCCTCGTTGGCACCCAGGCCCAGGAAGCTCAGGGCAGCGAAGGTCAGCACATTGGTACCGATGTCCAGCGAAGCCACCACCAGCAGCGAATAGACGGCGTTGGGAATGATGTGCCGGAACAGCAGGCGCGGACCCGGTACCCCGACCGAGCGGGCGGCCATGACGTAATCCTGTTCCTTGACGGCCAGCACGTCCCCGCGGATGATGCGCGCGTATCCCGGCCAGCCAAACACGATCAGCGCGATCATGCCGGTGATCAAGCCGTTCTGGATCTTGGAACCCAGGATGGTAGCCAGGGTCAGCGCTGCCAGCAGAAAGGGGAAGGCCAGGAAAATTTCGACCACCCGCTGGACAATCTCGTCGAACCAGCCGCCGATGAAGCCTGACACCGAGCCGACAACTCCGCCGATCATGAAGGTCAGGCTGGTGACGATCAAACCGATCTTGAAGGCTGTGCGCGTACCCCAGACCACGCCGTAGAAGATGTCGTATTGCCCCTGAGTAGTTCCAAAGGGCAAGCCAGTTGTTGGTGGCTGCGGCTCAGCCAGAAACCCATTACGTGGGATTTGGTATGGCTGCGAAGGAATCGACGGCGGCGCAATGAGTGGCGCGAAGATGGCCACCAGCGCAAACAGGATGACGAGAACCGTCCCGGTGATCGAAACCGGGTTCTTGAGCAAAGCCGCCAGCCAGCGCGGCGTGCGTTCATGCGGTGGGAGCGCCTCGGCGGCCGGGTGGGAGTGTAATTGATCGTGCGTGGTTTCCACTGGTGGGCCTCCTTAATTCAGTTCGATACGCGGGTCGAGAAAGCGGTACAACAAGTCCACCACCAGGTTGGCGATCACCAGTAAACCACCCGCCAGCAGAGCAATGCCCAGGATCGAAACCGCGTCAAAGTTGAGGGCGGCATTAGCTGCAAACAATCCCATGCCATGAAAATTGAAGACCGTCTCGGTGATAACCACCCCATTAAGCAGGCCGACCAGCAGCAGCCCACCGATGGTCACGACTGGGATCATGGCGTTTGGGCGGGCGTGGCGGTTGATGACCCAGCGCTCCTTCAGACCTTTGGCGCGCGCCGTGCGGACATAATCCTGCTGGAGCACTTCCAGCATGGACGAGCGTGCCACACGCAGGAGTAAGGCCCAGGACACATAAGACAAGGTCAGGGCTGGTAGGAACAGGTGGCGTAAGGCATCGAAAAAAATGTCGTAGCGCTGATTAAGCAGCGCATCCAGGGTATACATGCCTGTATAGGCATGCCAGTTCGAGGAGATGACGATTGCATTGGCCCAATTTGACAGGCGCCCGGGCGGAAACCATTGCAGGTTGGCGTAAAAAACCATTAGCACCAGCAGCCCGAAGACAAAAGTGGGGAAAGAGTAGCCGATGATGCTGAAGACCCGCGCTGCCTGGTCGATGAATGAATCGTGGTGTAATGCCGCCTGGACCCCCAGCCAGGTTCCGATCACCATGATCGGCGTGAAGCTCCACAATGCCAACTCCAGCGTAGCCGGGAAATAAGTCAGGATGGCTTGCGTAACCGGCATCTGCGCCGTCTTCGACCAACCCAGGTTGCCGTGCAGGACGTTACCCAACCAGCGTCCGTATTGAATGTAAACGGGTTGGTTAAGACCGTATTTTTGGATAATTGCCTGGATCGCTGCAGGATTTTTAGGAATACTGGTAATGTACAAAGCTGCGCGTTCGACCGGGTCGAGCATCATCAACATACCAAAAATCATAATGCTCAAGCCTAACATCACAAGCGGCAGGATCAGCAGTCTGCGGACAATATACCTGCTCATTCAATCATCTCCAAACAGATCAGGCAGGCGATTGCTCGCCTGCCTGATGCTTACAAAGCTACTTCGAAAGTGCGTAGAAGTAAATACCCGAGTAAATGGGGTTGTAGTAGTACCCTTTGACCCACATTTGCTCGTAGTGACGTCCTTCCGGCTGGACGACGAACAGGTCCAGAGCATTCTGGTAGGTGATGTTCTGCAGTTGCGAATAAATCTTGGCGCGCGCCTGCTGGTCACTGGTCTGAACACCCTGCTTGATCAATTGATCCATTTGTTTCTGTACGTCAGCCGGGAAAGCCTGACTGCCAGAATAGGTTCCGCCGCTGGCCAGGAAGGGGACTACCCAGTCTTGCGGGTCGTGATAATCTTCCAACCAGCCGAGCATAAAGATCGGCATGCGGCCGGAAACCTGGTCCTTCAGCAGCAGGGCGAACGGTTCGCCCACGACCTGCAGGTGGAACTTGGGATTGACCTTCTGCAAATCGGCAGCCAGGATGTCCCCAGCCGTCTTACGCTGGTCGTTACCGGTGTTGTAGATATATTGCATGTAGAAACCGGTATCCCACAGCGACTTGCCATCAGCCGATTTCCAGGTTGAGGCCTTGAAAGCGGCGGTGCATTTATTCAAATCGAAAGTGTAGTGCGCCTGGCTGGGATCGTAACCCAGTTCGCCTTGAAGGATCGGGCCATAAGCCTGAACTGCTTCGCCGTTCCAAATCTGCTTGATGTAGGTTTGCCAGTCAAAGCAGTAGTTGAAAGCCTGGCGGATATTGATGTCGCTGAAGAAATTGGCCGGAATGCCATTGCCATCCAGCTTGCCGCTGCCGAGCGTGTTGTTCCCACCGGTGTTGCTGACGTTTTCGTTGAAGTAAATGGCTGTTTCTTCCACCGAGGGCAGACCCTTGTACAGGCGGATCGCACCACCAGTATTGGTCGGGGTACATTTGCCGCTGGCATCACAGGTTTCACCGACCAGCGGATCGACCTGGGATATATACTGCCGGTCCACGTAGGCGATGTCTGCGTCACCAGTCTTGAAGGTTGCAAAACGTGTGCCCCACTCATTGATGACTTTGATGACGGCGCGTTTCATCTTGGCTGGACCGGAGGGACCACCGTCCCATAACGGGGTGGTTACCCAATAATTATCGTTGCGGGTCAGGTCGGTCTCCTGTTCGGGAACCCATTTTTCAAGCTTATAGGGACCGGTTCCGTTCATGACTTTGAACAGCGGGTCGGCCTCAGCCGAGGGGTTGTTATATTTCTGCGCGTCCCCGGGTTTGCCATCCCAGGCGCCTTGCTTAATGGCCCAGGACATGTTAACCACAGAAGCCCAGGTACCGCTCAGGATTTGCAGCATTGGTCCATAAGGCTGCTTGAGATGCATGGTTACCGTGCCAGCACTATTATCGTAGGTAATAGCATCCTCAACAGCTTGAGCCGCCTTGGTCCAATCACCATTAAATTGCTTCTGGACCACATCGCTGGCAAAGCTATTGACATCCAAACCGAAGAACGGTTGCAATACGATCCATGACGGACCACCGGCGCGGTCGAGGATCATCAGGCGCCACAGGCTGTAAGCCACGTCCTGAGGAGTCAGATCCGAACCATCCTGGAATTTGACACCTTTGCGGATATGGAAGGTGTAAGTCAACCCATCCGAAGAAATGTCCCAACTGGTCGCAAGCATCGGGACAAACTCTGTGGTGGAATCCTTTTTAGGGAAGACCAGTGTCTCATAAACATTGAAAATCACCTCACCACTGGCTGTGTCGTAGGCCCATTGGGGATCCAATGATTCAGGTCCGCCCGTGGTGGCTTCGATCAGCGTATCTGGATTTTTTGCCTGGGATGAGGGGGGAGCGCTGGTCGGCGCTGCAGTGGGAGGGGATGACGGGGTGGTTCCCGTCGAGCTTCCGGGTGGCGTTGAAACGGAAGCGGGTGGCGTGGGTGTCGCTGGCGCACAGGATGCCAGGGCAAGCGCCGCGGCGATCAAAATGGTCAAGATCGTCATAGACTTGCTGATTTTATTCATCTCTTCAACCTCCAATTCAAACTGATAGTTTATTGGATTAGATTGAACTTTTCCGCTGCCGGCCATCCATCTGCGTCGTCACTCAGTTCCTGTGCATGGAGGCCGCGACCAACCCACTGAGATGGCGGCTCCTGGAGACCAGCAACAGGATATTGCATTTATCATAGGACGGCAAAACACAATCGTCTTTATTCATTTAATAAGATTATATAAAGTTGACATTAAGGTTCGATCTGACAGGTAAGATTCGCACAAACTTGAGCATAATGGAATTAAAATTAAGTAAAGCATTTCACTCCAAGCTAGCGATCTTTGCACGCGAGATCGTTCCCAAAGGGCTAGAATCACCGCCAAAAGCGCGAAGGGCAGAGAATTTGTCTGGATCAACATAGGATTTTTGTATCCTCTGATAAATGACGCATGGCACTATACGCGATCAAAATAATGGGACATAATCAATCTGGATTGATTATTGCGTCAAATATTGTCCGACTTCTCACAATATGAAGGAGGCTTGTAAATGCCAGCCAAAGGTTGGGTTGAAGTTAATGATCTTTACTGTAAGGGTTGCGAATTATGCATCAGCGCCTGTCCGCAGGATGTTATGGAACTAGATATGTCGCACCTGACCCCCAAGGGTTATCATCCCGCTCATATTTTCAAGGACGGCTGCACCGGCTGCGCCATTTGTGCGCTGGTATGTCCCGATGCGGCCATCACGGTCTACCGTGAAATCACCAAAGCCGTCCCGGCAGGGGCTTAGGAGGCTCGCATGACTCGCGAAATGCTCAAAGGAAACGAAGCCATTGCCGAGGCAGCCATCCGCGCCGGTCTCGAAGCCTATTTTGGCTATCCGATCACGCCTCAGACCGAGGTATTGGAATGGATGTCACGCCGCATGCCCGAGCTTGGCCGGACCTTTGTCCAGGCCGAGAGTGAGGTGGCCGCGATCAACATGGTTTACGGCGCAGCCTGCACCGGGACGCGGGTGATGAGCTCATCCTCCAGCCCCGGCGTATCGCTGATGATGGAAGGCCTATCATACGTGGCCGGAACCGAGGTACCGGTGGTGCTGGTCAACGTCATGCGCGGCGGTCCCGGTCTGGGCAATATCGCCCCGGCACAGGGTGACTACTTCCAGGCCGTCTACGGCGGCGGGCACGGGGATTACCGACCAATCGTGCTGGCTCCGGCTTCGGTCCAGGAAGCGATCGATCTGACGGTGCTTTCCTTCGACCTGGCCGAAAAATACCGCTCGATCGTGATGGTCCTGGCCGACGGCTCCATCGGCCAGATGATGGAACCGGCTGAACTGCCGCCCATGCGCAAAGTCGAACGCAAGGACTGGGACTGGGCCACAAACGGTGCGATTGGCCGCGAGCGGCGCATCCTGACCTCGATTTATATCGACCCGGTCGACGAAGAAGTCACCAACCTGCGCCTGTTCAAGCGCTGGCAGGAAATCCAAAAGAACGAGATTCGCTACAAAGAATATTTCCTGGATGACGCTGAATTTGTGGTGGTCGGCTTCGGTACCGCCGGGCGCGTGGCGCTTTCAGCGGTACGACAGGCACGCCAGCAGGGGATCAAGGTCGGCTTGCTGCGCCCGGTGACGGTCAGTCCGTTCCCGTTCGAGGCGCTCGACAAGCTGGCTGCCAAAGCGCAGGCATTCCTGGTCGTCGAGATGAACATGGGACAGATGCTGAATGACGTGCAACTGGCCGTCAAGGGACGCGTCCCGGTTGAGTTCTACGGACGCCCCGGCGGCATGGTCCCGTTCCCGGATGAGATCCTGAGCGAAATCGAGCGTGTGGCAACAACCAAGCTAAGTATCGACCCCGATCCGCGCAACGCCTGGTATGAGCGCATGGTCGCTGTCAAGTAGAGGTGAGAGATGACAACAATCGCAAAACCCGAAAACCTGGTCTATACCCGCCCCGAGGGCCTGACCGATTTCCCCACGCATTACTGTCCCGGTTGCACGCATGGGGTTGCGCACCGCCTGATCGCCGAAGTGCTGGACGAGATGGGCGTGACCGAAAAGACCATCGGCGTGGCGCCGGTCGGCTGCTCGGTCTTTGCCTATAATTATTTCGACTGTGATTTCGTCGAAGCGGCACACGGACGCGCGCCGGCGATGGCGACCGGCATCAAACGCGTATTGCCCGAGCGGGTGGTCTTCACCTATCAGGGCGACGGCGACCTGGCATCGATCGGCATGGCCGAGATCATGCATGCAGCCGGGCGCGGCGAGAATATCACCGTGGTCTTCATCAACAACGCCATTTACGGCATGACCGGTGGGCAGATGGCACCCACCACCCTACCCGGCCAGAAAACCACCTCTTCGCCACTGGGACGTGATGTGGAAACCCAGGGCTATCCCCTGCGCATGTCCGAAATGCTGGCCCAGATGGACGGTGCCGGTTACATTGTGCGCCGCTCGCTGCATGACCCGAAGAATATCCGCCTGGCTAAAAAGGCAATTCGCACTGCTTTCGAAACACAGGTGCGCGGACTGGGCTTTTCGATGGTCGAGTTGCTATCCACCTGCCCCACCAACTGGGGTATCAATGCGATCGATTCACTAAAGTGGGTCGAAGAGCATATGATCCCGGTATTTCCACTAGGTGATTACAAGGTCACTGCTAGCGTGGCGGAGATCAAGGCTTAAGGAGGCCCGACATGCAAAAAGAGATTATTATCGCCGGTTTTGGGGGACAGGGAGTCCTGTTTGCCGGTCAGGTGCTGGCTTACGCTGCCATGGATACCGGCCATGAAGTCACCTGGATCCCGTCCTATGGACCGGAAATGCGCGGCGGCACAGCCAACTGTACGGTTGTCATTGCAGACGATGAGATCGGATCGCCACTGGTCAAGAATCCGCCGGCTGCCATCGTGTTGAACCTGCCATCCTTCGATAAATACGAACCACTGATGCAACCTGGTGGTGTATTGGTGGTCAATAAATCCATGGTCGACCGTCCCGCTCAGCGCGACGATATTACGATCATCTTTGTGCCCGGCAATGAAATCGCTGAAGAGACCGGCGACCGGCGCCTGCTCAACATGGTCATGACCGGAGCGCTCCTGGCGCGTCTGCCCGAATTGAGCCTGGACGACGTCAAGGCTGCGCTCAAAGCCCACCTGCCGGAACGCCACCAAAGGCTACTAACAAACAACTATCAAGCGCTCGACAAAGGCTTTGCCCAAGCCAAAGAGCAGCTGGAAAAAGTAACCGCCTAGCCGCAGTAAATAGCAATCCCTGCCCCGCCGGATGAATAATGGCGGGGCTTTTGATACCTGTCATCCCCAAATTCGAATCCGACATATGTACGTAATCTTGATAGTGAAAGAGAGCCGCGCATGCTATACTCTTGCAAACAATTTACGGTAGTAACCTTTGACAGAACAGATCCTTTCCCTGGCTGAAATCAATCTCGACGACCTGGTCAATTCCTTCGGCTGGCAATCCAGCCCCAGGTTGGCCGGTTCCTTGCGGCGCGTCTTCCACCGGGCTGCGCTGAAGTTTGCCCGTCAGATGATCGCCTTCGACAGCCTGGTCGATACCCACAATCTGACAGAGGGTTCGCGCCGCACCCTCCCGAGATACGTGCGGGATGTACGCATCTTTGGGAAAGAGAACCTCCCGGATTCTGGCCCAATTCTGATCCTGTCCAACCACCCCGGCATGACTGATACCCTGTGCCTGTTCGCGGCACTTCGACGCCCAAACCTGCGTATCATTGCCCTCAACCGGCCTTTTCTCCAATCCCTGCCGCATACCAGCCGACATCTCTTCTACGTCAGCGAGGACTCGAGTGATCGCCTGCGGGCAGTCAGGCAGGCAGCCTCCCATTTGCGGGATGGTGGCGCGCTGCTGACATTCCCGGCCGGCCGCATCGAACCCGACCCGGATGTGTACGATGGCGCGCTAGAAGCTTTGGATTCCTGGACCGATTCAGCCGGAGTCTTCCTGCGTTTCGCCCCACAGACCCAGATCGTCGCAACCCTGGTACGCGGAGTATTGTGGGACAAAGCCGTCTGCCATCCGTTGACGCGGCTCAAACGCTTGCCCGAAGAACGCGAGAAACTCGGTGCAGCTTTCCAATTGCTGATGCAAATTCTTTTCAATACCTGCCCGGTGACGGTGCGCATACAATTTGCCGAACCACTGGGCCTCGAGGAAATTGGATCAACAGACATGCGCGCCATCCATGCAACAGTGCTGGAACGCATGCGTGGGCTGGTCTTGAACCCGCCCAGGGATGAGGGAGAATCCGCTCTGTGAAACCCAAACTCCGAACCTGGTTGACGCGCGCCTTTTGGCTGGGGTTATTGGGTGGGCTGCTTTACTGGGCATTACGTTTTGCACCCCTGAATGAAATATGGGCTTCCCTGCGCCGGCTGCAGTTGTGGCAAATCGGCTTGCTGCTGGTGCTGAACCTCGGTGTGATCGCATGCATGACCATGCGCTGGTGGATCATCGTCCGCGCGGGAAAAGCAAGCCTGCCCTTCATACCCCTGATGGGCTACCGCTTGTCGGTCTTTGCCTTGAGCTACTTCACACCCGGCCCACAGGTGGGCGGAGAGCCTCTCCAAGTAGTGTACCTGCAGCGCAATCATGGGCTGACTTACGCGCGTGCAACAGCCGCCGTCATCATGGACAAACTGCTGGAATTTTTAGGCAATATCCTGTTCCTGGCGCTTGGGCTGATCGCCATTTTCCGGCTTGGATGGCTCTCCTCGAGCGGCTTGCAGCTTACGGGTAGCTTGATCCCATTGGCAGCGATCCTGCTCTGGCCGCCAACCCATATTGCTCTGCTGTACAACGAGCGTTACCCACTTTCTGGTCTGGCGCGTGCCGTGAAATCCCACTTGCCGGCTGTCCCGTGGATTCACACCCCGGCACGTCTGCTGATCGTCGCCGAGCGCATGGCAGGGACGTTCACACGGCGTCATATCGGAGCATTGCTCGCCTCGCTGGGCGTATCTCTGCTGGCCTGGGCTGGGATGGTAACCGAATACTGGTTGATGGCCAGTTTCACCGGCATCTCCATCAGCCCCTGGCAGTCTGTGGCCGGTTTAACCAGCATGCAAATTGCGTTCATGGCCCCACTGCCTGCCGGGCTGGGCGTGGTCGAAGCCAGCCAGGTTTTTGCTCTGACCGCCATGGGATTTTCAACCGCTGCCGGGCTGACGATGAGCCTGCTGATGCGCGGACGAGACATCCTGTTCGGCGGAGTCGGCTTGTTGCTGGCAAGCAACGGGATTAGTGTAAAATGATAACAATCAATTTCACCCACTTTATTCGTAATACAAATAAGGAGAGATAAAATGAAACAACTTACCGGTAAACACTATGGGATTATCATCGCAGTGCTCGTCACGGCTGTCCTGCACCTTCTGGCAGCCTTCGATAAAATCCTCTTTCCAGGAGGCGCGGACCCCCTGTTCCTGCTGAACGGGCTGGGATATCTGGGCTTGTTGGGCGCCTACTTCCTGCCCATCCCGTTTTTCCAGCAAAAGCATAAACTGGTTTGGTGGACGCTGTTCGTTTATGCCATCCTGACTATCGTCGCCTGGATTTTTATCTGGGTCATCCAATACGTGCTGATCGGGGGCGAGCCATTCTTCGGCCATGATTCGATTTACGGTGTGCCGGCCAAGATCGCCGAGCTCTTCCTGCTGTATTTCCTTTGGAAGGATAAACCCTGATCTTTGCATGATCGGGGGATACGCGATGAAAACTTGTAAAAAACTGTACTTTACTGCGCCGGAGCAGGTCGAGGTCCAAGAAGAAAAACTCCCCGACCTCGCTCCGGGGCAAGTCCTGGTCGAAACGGAGCTGTCGGCCATCAGCCCCGGGACCGAGATGCTGGTCTACCGCGGTGAATTTCCACGCGATCAGCCCGTGGACTCCTGCCTTCCCGGTTTAGAGGGTGACTTTCATTACCCATTGGCGTACGGTTACGCTTGCGTGGGCCAGGTCATCGAACTCGGGCCAGGCGTAGACCCCGGCTGGCTCGACCGCCTCGTCTTTTCCTTTCAGCCCCACGCGACTCACTTCGTCACATCTCCCGAAGCGCTTCACCCGGTTCCTGAAAGTCTTTCTGCTGGGACGGCCGTTTTCCTCCCCAACATGGAAACGGCTGTCAACCTGGTGCAGGACGCGGCTCCCCTTCTGGGCGAACGCGTTCTGGTGCTGGGACAGGGCATCGTCGGCCTGTTGACCAGCGCCCTGCTGGCGGAGTTCCCACTCGAGGTGCTGGTCAGCTGCGACCACTATGCGCAGCGCAGGAAAGCCTCCGCATCCCTCGGCTTGACCGCCAGCCTCGATCCGGCGAGTGCGGATTATTTTGAACAGGCTCGCGCGCTGCTCAAACCCGGTGCGGACCTGACGCTGGAGCTCTCCGGCTCGCCTTCTGCGCTGGATCATGCCATCCAATTAACAGCCTTCAGCGGACGAATTGTGATCGGTTCGTGGTACGGCGAAAAAGTCGCTTCGCTCGACCTGGGCGGACGCTTCCACCGCTCGCGTATCAAACTGGTCTCCTCGCAAGTCAGCAGCATTGCGCCCGATCTATCCGGCCGCTGGGACAAAGCCCGCCGCTTCGCAGTCGCCTGGGGAGCGCTGCCCAGCCTGCAGCCCGAAAAATGGATCACGCACCGCTTTCCGCTCGAACAGGCGGCCGAGGCCTACCGCCTGTTAGACCAACGCCCTGGGGAAGCCATCCAGGTCGTTTTCGATTACCGCCCATGAAATTTCATTTCGCCACGCTCGAGGATTGCCGGGATGCTGCCGGGGTGGTGATCGCGGTCGATGTCCTGCGCGCCTTCTCCACCGCCGCTTATGCTTTTTCGCTGGGTGCGGAAAGGATCATCCCGGTCAGCGATCCGCAGGCAGCCCTGCAACTCAAAGATAGCCTCCCCGGCGCACTGGTCATCGGCGAAATGGGCGGCCTACCTTATCCGGGCTTCGACTTTGGCAACTCTCCCGCGCAGCTGCTCGCAGCGGATTTGCAAGGCCGCACCCTGGTGCAGCGCACCGGAGCGGGGACGCAGGGCCTGGTGCACAGTGCCAGCGCGGAACTGCTGCTGGCTGCCAGTTTCGTGGTCGCCGCTGCGACGGTTCGGTATGTAGCGAGTCTCTCCCCGGCAGCTGTGACCTTCGTCATCACCGGCTGGCACGGACCGGACACCGGCGACGAGGATCAAGCCTGTGCGGATTACCTGCAAGCGCGCTTCAACGGGCAACACCCCGATCCGCAGCCATTTCTCGCGCGCGTTATCGCTTCCAAGGATGCCCAGGTCCACCTCGACCCACAGCAGCCCGCTTTCCCTGCCTCCGACCTGGACTACTGCACTCGCCTGGACGCCTTCGACTTCTGCATGCCGGTCACTCGCGAGCACGGCCAACTTGTCATGCGTGCAGCTCGAGGCTGAAATTTTTACCCGATTTCCTGTAAGGGACAAGGAGGCATCATGTACACGCTTGCAGTCCGGCGCAATTTCATTGCCCGCCACTTCCTGATCGGCGGGGACTGGGGTCCGGAAAATTATCCCAACTCGCATCATTATCTGCTCGAACTGCAGCTCTCCGGCAGGGAACTCGACCAGCACGGCTATCTGGTCGATATTATGGAAGTCGAGAAGAACCTGGACGAGATCATCGATCACTATAAAGAGCAGATGCTCAACGAATTGCCCGAATTCGCCGGGCTGAACCCCTCCATCGAACATTTTGCCCGTATCCTGGCTACTGCGCTCAACGAGCGCCTCCGGGCACTAAGGCTGGCCGGGTTGAAAGTCGTCTTGTGGGAAAACGATTCGGCCTGGACCAGCTACGAAATCCAAAGATAAGCCGGACACAATGTAAATCTCGTGAATATCGGTTTAGTCATCTACGGCTCTCTCAATTACACCTCCGGTGGCTATTTCTACGACCGCCGGTTGGTCGAGTACCTGCGCGCCCAGGGCGACGAGGTTCGGATCATCGCGCTCCCCTGGCGAGACTACTTCAAACACCTGACCGACAACCTGAGCTTCCGTCTGCCGCCCGGCCTGGACCTGGTCATCCAGGACGAACTCAACCACCCGTCCCTGCTGAGGGCCAATCGCCGTCCCCACCCCTACCCGTTGATCAGCCTGGTGCATCACCTGCGCTCGTCGGAGCAACGCCCAGCCTGGCAGAACGCTTTCTACCGCTTAATCGAACGTCGCTATCTGCGTTCCGTGGATGGCCTCATTCTCAATTCGAAGACCACCCGCGATGCTGTCCAGAAATTAGCGGGGGACAGCAAACCGCAGATTGTCGCCTACCCACCGACCGACCGCTTCGGATCGTCCCTGTCCGCAAACGAGGTTCGTCTACGCGCAGCCGCCAGCCTGCCCCTGCAGATACTCTTCCTGGGTAACCTGATCCCGCGCAAGGGATTACATACCCTGCTGGCAGCGCTCAGCCTGCATCCATCCGCCTTCCATCTGGATATCGTCGGTTCGCTGGAAGCTGACCCCGCCTACGCCCGTGCCATACAAGACCAAGCCGTCGCTTCCGGTCCGGAGTCCAGGGTACGCTTCCATGGTCCGCTGGATGATAACTCATTGGCGGAAAAATTCAGATCTGCGCAGGTGTTGGTCGTCCCATCATCGTACGAGGGCTTTGGCATTGTCTACCTGGAAGGGATGGGCTTCGGTCTGCCCGCGATTGGCACCACTGCCGGAGCCGCTTGCGAGATCATTACCGACGGCCAGACCGGCTATCTCGTCCCGCCAGAAGATCCTGCCGTCCTGGCTGCGCGTCTGCTGACTCTGGCCAGGAACCGGGACTTGCTGACCCAAATGTCGCTGAACGCTCTGGCTCGCTATCGACGGCAACCCGCCTGGGATCAAACGGCTTACAGCATTCGCCAATTTCTCCTAAAATTCACATCCCGAGCATAAATTCATGGACTACTCTTTTCCCCGTTACCTGCTTGCCAAACAAAGCATCGATGATCGCGCACTAAACCGCACAGTCTACGAAGCCTTGCTTGCCAACCTGCCGCCCCAACCGCTGCGTGTGATCGAAGTAGGCGCCGGGATCGGGACCATGCTGGCGCGCCTGCTGCGCTGGGGATTGCTCGAAAAAGCCGACTACCTGGCCGTGGACGAGATGCAGGAAAATACAGACTTCGCGCTGGACTGGTTCCCTTCCTGGGCGGTGCAAACCGGTCTGCAGGTGGACCACCCGGGAGAAAACCAATTGCGCTTGTCCGATGCTAAGCGTGATGTGCGCCTTACCATCACGCAGGCGGATGTGTTCGATTTTATCCAGACGCATCCGCCCAAAGCCGATCTGCTGATCGCGCATGCATTTTTGGACTTACTCCCCATGCCGGACAGCCTGTCGCTGCTGTTCTCACTGCTCAAACCCGGCGGATTGGCCTGGTTGACAGTCAACTTCGACGGCTTGACTAGCTTAGAACCATCCGTCGACCCGCAATTGGACGCCCAGATCGAGCAGCTCTACCACCAGACCATGGACGCCCGTCCGAGCGGCGGCGACAGCCGTGCGGGGCGGCACCTGTTCGGGTACCTGGGTCAAGCCGGGGCTGAGATCCTGTCCGCCGGCTCATCAGACTGGGTGGTCTATCCAGTGGGTGAACAATACCCGCAAGACGAAACGTATTTCCTGCAGTTCATCCTGCACTTTTTCGAGAATTCGCTGAAAGGTCATCCCGATCTGGACCCGGCAGCCTTCGCCAACTGGCTGGCAGAACGGCGGAGGCAGGTCGAGCGTGGCAAGCTGGCCTATATCGCCCACCAGATGGATTTCCTGGTGCGGGTATGATACCATTCGCCCAATTTGGCGTAGACTCAAGTACAGCTGTGTTATATTGTTTTAAAACGAGAGCCAGCCATGATTTACACCTATGAAATTGAAGGTCTCAGCTTACAAACCGGGGACATCCTCTGCACCATGAACGGCAAACCGGACATCTTGCCCGGCGAGTTTTGGCGACTGATCGGGCGGCTGGTACCGGGTGACGTGGATCACGTCGCAATCTACCTCGGCCCACGGGGGCGCTGCGTGGAATCCGGTTCGCGCGGGGTGATCACATTCGATGTACATAGCGAAATTTGGGATACGGAATTCATGGCGCGTAAGCGCGGACTGTTGTTTGACACCTTCTACGGGGCAGCTTATCCCCTGGACGGGCTGGAATTATCCGATGACGACGAGGCTCATATGCGCGCTGCCATCGCAACGTTTTGCCTGGAGCAGGTAGGAAAACCCTATAATCTAAACTTCCTGAATGCCGAAAGTGAAGAGGCTTATTATTGCAGCCAATTGGTTTACAAGGCTTACCAGCGCGTGGGCATCGACCTGAACACCGGCCTGGCGATGGAACAGCTGCCCGGTACAAATGCCATCATCTATCCACAAGAGATCTGGAACGGCTGTCCGCACCAGCAGGTTTTCTTCCCTGACGAAACTGCACTTCGACCGGCGCTGCAACCCGGATAAGTGAATTTCTGTAGCAAAAGAGCGCTGAAGGGACAATTTTCAGTACTCTTTTTGATTCCAATCATCGGGACTTGCCATGCTATAATCCAATCCGCTCATTATATGAACCGAGAATACACTTTATGAACTTCCTGATCACCGGCGCAGCCGGCTTCCTCGGCTCGGCCTTAGCCGACCATCTGGCTCGTGAAGGACATCAAGTACGAGGCCTCGACGACCTGTCCACCGGCGACCCGCAATCGCTCTCGCCGGATGTCCACTTCACGCGCGGGGATGTCAACGATCGTCCTAAGCTGTGGACGCTGCTGCAAGACGTGGATGTGGTTTACCACCTGGCAGCCCGGGTTTCTGTCCCCGAGTCGGTGCTCTACCCGCGCGAATACAACGCTGTCAACGTTGACGGAACGGTCAGCCTGATGGAAGCCATGCGCGACGTCGGCGTGCGGCGCGTGATCCTGGCTTCCTCCGGAGCAGTCTACGGGGACCAGGGCGAGCAACCGCTCAATGAACAGGCAACCCCCAACCCGCGCTCGCCGTATGCGGTCTCCAAGTTGGCAGCGGAGTATTACGTCCGCACGATCGGGCAGTTGTGGGGCATCGAGACGGCTAACCTGCGCATCTTCAACGCATACGGGCCGGGACAGCATCTGCCCCCCTCGCACCCGCCGGTGGTACCCCATTTCCTGCGCCAGGCGCTGCGCGGCGGATCGCTGGTGCTGCATGGCGAAGGGAAGCAAACCCGCGATTATGTCTATGTGGATGATGT
>CAYOUV010000004.1:57713-100687 GCA_964407265.1 uncultured Anaerolineaceae bacterium
CCTGGTTCACATGCTCAACGGGGTACGGCTGGCAGGCATCATCGTCGAGACTGAAGCCTACATCGGGGAGTCTGACCTGGCCTGTCACGCCAAGGCCGGGCGGACAGCCCGCACGGCGATCATGTACGGCCCACCGGGACACGCCTACGTCTATTTCACCTACGGCATGCACTGGCTGCTGAATGCTGTCACCGAAACAGAAAACTCTCCAGCAGCGGTGCTGATCCGCGCCATCCAACCGGTAGAGGGGATCGAGATCATCTCTGCCCGCCGCCACGGGCGCGGGACGGACGGCCCCGCCAAGCTGACGCTGGCGCTGGGCATCGATGGAGCGCAGAATGGCCTCGATCTGTGCGACCCGGCTTCCGGCTTGTGGATCGAACCGGGGCATCCAATTCCCGAAAAAAGCGTGACGATTGGACCAAGAGTGGGTTTAAATAGTGTGCCTGAGCCATGGAAGAGCATGCCATGGCGCTTCATCGTAAGTCCAAATCAACAGGCATAGAATTATTTTTTCTCTTTCGAAATTGCTCCTGGAGGAAACATGGGTCTTTTAGATGGTAAAAAAGCAATGATCTTTGGTCTGGCCAATGATCGCTCCATTGCCTGGGGTATCACCCAGGCTTTGCACCGCGAGGGAGCCACAATTGGGATAAGTTATGCCGGGGAAGCGCTTGAACGTCGCGTGCGTCCGCTGGCTGAGTCGATTGGGTGTACGTTCGTCGAAGAATGCGATGTGACCAAGGACGAGAATATCGAAAAGGTAGCCACCAAAGCCGCCCAGGAATTCGGTGAGATCGACATTCTGGTCCACTCGATTGCCTTCGCCAACCGCGATGAGCTCTCAGGTCCCTTTTATCGAACCAGCCGGGAAGGGTTCCGCATGGCGCTGGACATCAGCGTTTATTCGTTTGTCGCCCTGGCCTGGGCATTCCAACCATTCATCAAGCAGGGCGGTGCGATGCTGACCATGACCTACTACGGCTCGGTTAAGGTAGCGCCTCACTATAACGTGATGGGGGTAGCCAAGGCCGCCCTGGAAGCCTCGACCCGCTATCTGGCTTATGACTTTGGGCCGATGAAGGTGCGTGTCAATGCCATATCGGCCGGGCCGATCCGTACACTGGCCGCAGCAGGCGTGGGTGGTTTCAAAGACATGTATCGCGAATTTGCCGAGATGGCTCCGCTGCGCGAGAATGTTAGCATCGATGACGTCGGCAATTCCGCCGCCTTCCTGTGTTCGGACATGGCCAGCCACATTACCGGCGAAGTGCTGTACGTCGATTCGGGCTACAACATCATGGGCATGACCGAGCCTCCGAAAAAATAACCTCCGCCATACAAGTCTCAGCGTCCCATCCACCGGGACGCTGACTTTTTCTTAAGGTACAATTACAAAATAACATACCTTTACCGTCCAAAGGAATTGCATGTTCAAACGGAATACCACTTCGACAACCGAAGGCTCCCCACCTATCCCGACCGTCGAACGCATTACCTCGGTGCTCGGACCCGGCGTCATCTGGCATGGGAGCATCAATGGCAGTGGCGGCGTGCGCATCGAGGGCGCTTTCGAAGGTGAGATCGCACTGCGCGGCATGCTGGTGGTCGGCGAAACGGGGCGCGTCACCTGCGAGAATATCCGCGCCAATACGGTCATTGTGGCAGGCGCTGTGCGCGGCAACATCACCACTCAGAAACTTGAAATCCGCTCGACCGGGCGCGTGTGGGGCGATGTGATCACCACGGCCTTCGTAACCGAGGAAGGCGCTTTCCTGCGGGGTCAGATCCGCATGGAAGAGACGGTCGAACTCGACCTCGGACCAACTCCCGAAGGGACGCCGTCCGAACAAGCTTCTGCCGCAGCGGTCGAGGCCACGCCTGCACCCGCTCCCGAACCTAAAACCCTAAAATCCAAGAAGGCCTCCTAACCATCCACCACCCAAAGCTATGATGGTAAGTTTGGAAGTCCCATACAGGGGCGAGAGCTGTCTCGCCCTTAAGTGAATGGAAACGCTATGCAAATTCCCATGTCATCCCCTGATCTGACCGATTCTGAGCGACAAGCCGTCCAGGAGGTCCTGAATACACCCAACCTGAGCATGGGCCAGCGCATCAAGGATTTCGAGCAATCCTTCTGTGACCTGACCGGTGCCAGCAACGCCGTCGGTGTCAACTCCGGCACGGCAGGACTGCACCTGTGCGTCCGAGCAGCAGACATCGGTCCCGGCGACCTGGTCATCACCACGCCGTTCTCGTTCGTGGCCTCCACCAACGTGCTGCTGTTCGAGCACGCCATCCCGGTATTCGTGGACGTCGATCCCCGCACCGGTAACATCGATCCACAGCTAGTAGCGCAAGCCGTGCGGGATGTTGCCCAGGGTGGCAAAGAGTCCGATAAATGGCTGCCGCGCCACGGGCTGGGAGAGAGAAACCTGCTGAAAGCCATCCTGCCGGTGGATGTTTTCGGGCAGCCAGCCGACCTCGACCCGATCCGCCAAGTGGCCAATCAGTATGGCCTGAAGGTGATTGAGGATTCGTGCGAAGCGCTCGGCGCGACCTACAAAGGAGGCATGGCTGGGACACTCGGTGATTACGGCGTGTTCGCCTTCTATCCCAATAAGCAGATCACTACCGGTGAAGGTGGCGTAATCGTCACCGATGACGACCGGGCCGCGAATTTAATGCGCGCCTTGCGCAACCAGGGGCGTGCGCCGGGTGACACCTGGCTGCAGCACACTTACCTGGGTTACAACTACCGCCTGGATGAGATGTCAGCCGCACTGGGTGTGGTGCAGTTGAGCCGCCTGAACGAGTTACTGGACAAACGCGATCGGGTGGCAGGCTGGTACAACGAACGCTTGGCCGAAATTCCCGGCGTAGAGCCGCCCATCTTGGAGACGTTTACCACGCGCATGTCGTGGTTCGTTTATGTCGTGCGTTTCGACCCGCGCATGGACCGCGACCTGCTGGCCCAAAAACTCGGCCAGCGCGGTATTCCCGTCCGCCCGTATTTTCTACCAATCCACTTGCAGCCTTATATGGTCGAGCGCTTCGGCTACCGCAGCGGCGATTTCCCGGTCACTGAGGACCTGGGCTTGCGCGGACTGGCGCTGCCGTTCTCAGGCGTGATGAGCGAGGCTCAGGTGGAAGCCGTCTGCCAAGCGCTGCGCGAGGAAATCGGGAACCTGGCGTGAATCAAATCCCTCTTGTTTTCCAGAGCGATCTGCGCAGCAAAGCCTGCCGAACACGGAGAATCTTTCAAGCTTTCGAAGCACCCTTCCTGCAAGGCGAGAAATTTTTTACAACCCTCACGAAGCACATTTGAACAGCATGATGCCCAACTCCTATCCTCCTGCGCGCCAAAGCGGTTTGATCGTACATGGGCTGCTGATTCTGATCCTGATGGCAGTATTTGGCTGGGGAATCTGGAACCTGGCCCAGGCAGCGGTGGGACCCGCTTTTATCGTATACTTGCTGGTCACACTGGCAACTTTCATTCCCATCCCGTTTCTGGGTTATCGCGCCTTTGCATTGTTGAAAGCCAACTATAGCCTCGACCGGGACAATCTGTCCCTGCGTTGGGGTTTGCGCCTGGAGGAACTGCCGCTTTCGGACATCGAGTGGGTACGCCCGGTGACGGACCTCTCCACGCCATTGGCACTGCCCTGGTTCCGACTGCCAGGTTCTATCCTCGGCCTGCGCCGCCACCCAGACCTGGGTCTGATCGAATTCCTGGCTTCCGACCGCAATAACCTGCTCTTGGTCGCCACAGCCAAACACATCTTCGCCATCTCACCTGCGGACCCGGCTTCCTTTGTACACGAGTTTCAGCGATCTATCGAATTGGGCAGTCTGACACCGGCTCCGGCAAAATCAGTCTACCCAACTTTCGTGGTAGCGCGCGCCTGGGACGATCCGTTGGCACGCTTTTTATGGGCTGCGACGCTGTTCTTGAACATCGGGCTGTTCGTCTGGGTCGGTCTGATGATTCCCGGCCTCAACCAGGTAAATATTGGCTTTGGCCCTTCCGGCCTGCCGCTGGGTCCATTTCCGGCAGTGCAAATCATGCTTTTGCCCATTTTGAGCGCCCTCCTTTCTGTAACAGGCTGGCTGGCCGGACTGTACTATTATCGCTATGACGATCAGCGTATTCTGGCTTTCATTCTCTGGTCGACCAGCATCCTCGGCAGTTTGCTCTTTCTACTGGCCGTACTCTTCGCGTTTAATACCCCCGTCTGAAATGCAAATCCTGTTTGGTTTCATCCTGGCGCTTGTCATCGCCATACTGGCCTATCGTCTCCACAGTCTGGAACGCTCCGGTGTTCTGGCCGCTACCCTGGTCGGGACGATCATCTTCGGGCTGGGTGGCCTGCCCTGGGCAATTCTACTGCTGACTTTTTTCGTCTCATCTTCAGCCCTGACGCGTGCCTTCCGTCAACGCAAGCAGGGATTGGATGAAAAATATTCTAAAGGCGGACGACGTGACGCCGGCCAGGTTCTGGGCAATGGCGGCTTGGCAACTATTTTTGCAGCCCTGCACATATTTTTCCCGCTGGCCGTCTGGCCGTGGCTGGGATTCGCTGCAGCGCTGGCGGCTGTCAACGCCGATACCTGGGGGACAGAATTGGGCATTTTCGATCCATCCGAGCCAAGGCTGATCACCCACCTGAGCCAGGGCGTGGAAAAAGGCACATCGGGCGGAATCTCACCGGTCGGCACACTGGCTTCCCTGGCTGGATCGGGACTGATTGGTCTGTTGGCTGCCGCGCTCCAACCCTTCAGCATCAATTCTTCGACAACTCAATTCTTACCTGTCTTCCTGTTGGTCACACTTTCAGGCTTGCTTGGTGCGCTGTTCGACTCGTTCTTGGGCGCCACCGTCCAGGCAATTTATTTTTGTCCAGCTTGTAATAAAGAAACCGAACGCCACCCCGTCCACACCTGCGGCACCCCGACGGCCATGGCCCGCGGCTGGGGCTGGCTGAACAACGATTGGGTCAATTTTGGCTGTTCTTTAATTTCTATTATTATCGTGATAATTGTTGTATGCTAAAATTTCAAGAAGACTCCACACCAGGATGAATCAGTTAATTTTATGCAAAATCACTTTCGCATCACTGCTAAATTCTCACTTTATTTTACAGCCTTCGTGTTTTTAGCGGGGCTCGTCGCTTTTGCGTATCTGGGCGCCTACAATCGCTGGTGGGGAGACGACTGGTGCTTCAACGCTGATCTGGGCACCTATGGCTTTTTGGGAGCGATGAAGGGCTACACCTTTATCACCCATTATGCTTCAAATCGAATTTCCCTGACATTTTTCTCTTACTTTTTTCAGTTAATGGGCGTATTTGGCGTCCAAATTTTAACAGGATTAACCATTCTGCTCTGGTTTTTGGGTATTTGGTGGACATTATCTAACCTGAATCGCTTCCTAAAAGTACTTTTGCCTCAGACCAGTCTTATAATAATGGCGGGGGCAATCTTGTATTTCACCATTTACATGGCACCCAACCGCTTCCAAAGCATTTATTGGCGATCAGCTATCCTGCCATACACCTCGCCAACGGTTACAACCGTCTTTATCCTTGCTCTAATCACCGCGCGGATGGCGAGTAGGCATGGTTGGAGAGCAGCTCCTTATCTGGCGCTGCCTCTGGCTTTCATCACCGGGACGTTTTCAGAGCCCGGAAATGCTTATCTTGCCTCATTACTGACTATCCTGCTGGTTATAACGCTTCTGGCCAGAAAGCAGGGCAAGCATTGGGCTGAGCGAACTCTCCCTGTAATCGCGGCCGGCCTGGTCGGTATCTTTCTGGCGATGGTAGTGCTCTTCTCCGCGCCCACCAACCAGATGCGGCTTGACCTCGGAACTTACAGGTTAAACGAACCGATCAAGGTGCCCTTCCTGGCGCTGATTTTTTCCTTCGACTTTATACGCGACTCCCTGCGTGGCTTACCACTTCCTCACTTAATTTTGGCCTCAGTCATCGGTGTTTTACCTTTTCTCACCCGCGCCTTCCAATCTCGCATCAACAGAATAACAGGCAGGCAAACTGCGGCCGCAATTTTAGGAATTATGATCACAATCTATTTGATGATTGCGGCTATGGAAGTGCCCAGCATTTATGTGGAAGGTGGCCCACCAGCCCCTCGAACACTGATTTTTGCCCGGTTCGCTTTGACTGCAGGGATTGGCTTAATCGCCTGGTTAATCGGCTTATTAATCTCCGATCAAATTGATAGGCCATGGACATTGATTCTTGGTATATTGGTTCTGCTCCTTAGCAGCATTTATATACTTCGCACTACGACAATGGTCATTTCCGAACTTCCGCGATTCGTTGAACGAGCGGCCATCTGGGATAAACGCGACGAGTCGATCAAGAACGCTAAGGCTCGCGGGCTTACTCAAGTTGAAGTAGCTTCCATAGATGGATACTACATGGGTCACACTCGCGACTTCAAGGAGAATCCTGACTTCTGGGTTAATGCCTGTGCAGCTGATTATTACGGCATCGACTCCATTGTGGGTACATCTCCGTAATTGCCAACTGTTGCGAACAAAACAGTCCTCTCGCGAAGCTCGCGGGAGGACTGTTCTATATTGCTATGCTAGTCCCATTTAATGGGTAAAGAATGGGCTGCCCTGCACGGCTGCCAGTACTTCATTCCAAAAGGATTCCGCGTCAGGGTAGGGATAGATGCGCTGCAGCTCAGAATGGGCTTTGTCCGGCTGCCCGCTGTAGAGGTAATCCAACACCAAAGGCAGCACGGCGCACTTGGTCGTATTGTCCTGCTCACCATGGTCGCCGGGTTGGGCTTGCTGCGCCCAGGCGGCGTGCTCCTGGATGTCCTCACCAAACTGGTCAGCAAAGCGTGGGCTAGCCGGGATATATTGGTCTTGGCCCGGGTCATATTCCATGATCACACGCACGAACGGCGATCCGGCATAAGGGCAATATTTGTACGCGAATAGATCATCGGCGGTCAGGAATTCGTAGATGCCATCACCGTTCAAATCCTGGAACACACCGCCAGCATTGGATTCCGGCTTCTGCAAGATCGAGACGGGCAGGTCGCGCAAACTGATTACCCGCGTCCCAAAGCAGCAGTGCGCCCCACCGGAATAAGTATCCACGATCACTTCGGGGTAACCGTCACCATTGATGTCTGTGCCCGTCAGGTCTTCGATGGCGGAGGCCGAATCAATCCGAACGGACGGCTTCCCACCAGCCTCGATCATGACGACATCGTTGAATCCAATCTCGTTATTGGCGTCGTGCCACCAGCGGATGGCGTAAGCACCGATCAGACGCTCTTCCTTAAGCTGATAATTGGCGCTTTCTGTTGATGCTGGTGAAGTTGGTGGCGGAACGGGTATCGGCTCTGTCGGGGCTGGAGCCGAGGCTGTTACTTCAGCGAACAGCGTCCCCGCGGCAACGGTCAGCGCCTGTGAACTAACACCAGTTTCTGTCGCCGGGGAGATCAATCCACAAGCCTGCACTAAAACCAGCAGCAAAACAAATGCAATGGAGAAACGCCTCATAAAGCTAATACAGTCCAGCGATTAATGAGCTGCCTTGCTGCTCTTCCAAAGTTTAAAGTCCTTCAGGATCGACCCGCCGATGAATTCGCGCACAATCGAATTCTCCGGAATCAAATCGGAACCGAGCGGCAAGAACCATTCCAGAAAAGCGAGCAGGCGTTTGGCTTCGATATATTCAGGCGTGCCAAATGGTACCTGGCGCAGCAGTGGTTCGGCAAAAGGTTTGAGGGCTGCCAACTCGTAGACCAGCGCCGAGTTGAACATGATATCAGCATTTTCCTGAAACGGAAAAATATGGCGCTTCTCGCCACGTCGAACCGACTCCCAACGCGAAATAGTCTGGGCAGCGGAGTAACCACGTTCGCGCGCATCACGTACAATGCGACGGATCAGGCGCGTGTCAGTCGTGGAGACGCGGTTGTGGCGGTCGAGGTTCAGCTGCGTCAGGGCTGATACGTAGAGGTGAAAAGCCTCGCCGCTCAGCGATTCCGGGATCAGACGCGGATCAAGGCCGTGGATCCCTTCGAGGATGATGAACTGACCCCGGTGCAGCTGGATCGTCTCACCTTTTTCGCGCATCCCATTCTTGAAATTGTACTTCGGGAGCTGCACCTTATCCCCGGCCACCAGCGCTTCCAGATGTTCCGCCAGTAAGGGCAGATCGAGCGCCTCGATGGTCTCGAAGTCAAACTGACCGTTTTCGTCGCGCGGAGTCAGATCGCGGTCGACAAAGTAATTGTCAAGCTCAAGCGGGAAAGGCGAAATGCCTAGAGCCAGCAACTGGACTGATAGGCGGCGCGAGAAGGTGGTCTTGCCAGACGAAGACGGTCCGGCAATCAGCACCAGGCGAATCTGGCCGCTGCGTGCTGCAATCTGGCTGGCGATATCCGCCACATGCTGTTCGTGCAGTGCCTCAGAGACCAGGATAATCTCCTTGCCGCGTCCGGCTTGTATGGCATCATCCAGTGCGCCGACGTTGTCGATTCCCAAGCGTGCCAGCCAGTCGCCGTACTGGCGGAAGGTGGCCAGCAGCTTGGGATAATCCGGCAAAGGCAGGAGCTCGGTCGGTTTGTGACGTCGCGGAAAACGCAAGGTAAAACCGCCATTGGTCGGTGTCAGGTCGAACCAGCGCAGGTAACCCGTCGCGGGAACCATGTAACCGTGGTGATAGTCCATACGCTCGCCCAGCTTATATAGCGTCAGATAATCCTTCTGGCGATGCGCCAGTAATTGAACTTTATCTTCGTAGCCGCGGGACTTAAAGTACTCGATCGCTTCCGCCAGCGGGACTTCCTGGCGACTGAAAGGCAAATTGGAATCGACCAACTCCTGCATATGCCCCTGAAGGGATGCCAGTTCCGATGCGGAAAGCGGCGAACGTCCGACCACCTGGCAGTAATAACCGCCTGAAGCGACAGAATGGTCGATGGTCAGTTTACCTTTTGGGAATAGTTCTCTGAAGGCCATCTCCAGCAGGAAAGTCAGCGACCGGCGGTAGATACGCATCCCGTCTGCTTCGCCCATGGTAACCGGCTGGACACTGGCATCCATAATGATCGGATAAGTCAGTTCGCGCAGATGACCATTGACGACCGCACCAACCACCGGCGCGTCAAAGCTGTCGGCGATCGCCCCCAGAAATTCACCAACTTTAGCCCCACGCGGGCCAGAAAGTACACGCCCGTCGGGTAGATGAATTTCCACCTCCGGGCGCGGTTCTACCATACGAATAATTTGCTTCTTGCTCATCATGTCACTCCCCTTGAGGGGAAAAGTATTTTATCATTAATCCCCAACCGGCAGCCAGACGATTCCGTAAGCTGCAAACTAGAGAATAGCGAACCGTGTTAGCGGTTCGCCAATAGTTTCTCCGGTTGGCGCGCGAATTCATCCAAAGGGATTTCGCCAAGCGTCAAAGCCTGCAGGGTGTCATTCAAAAGTTTGTTGACGGGTGTGGGTACTCCGTTTTTTTGACCGGCTCGGACAACTGCGCCATTAAGCCAATCCACTTCGGATTTACCGCGTCCGCTATGCAGGTCGATGTGGAAAGAAGGCATCTTACCGCCCCGTCCGCCCCCCAATATGCGCGCAACCAGCGGACGCAAGAATGTTGGCCAATCCGGGATCTCCGCCAGCATGCGCACCGGCGTACCAGGCAAGTCGACCACCTGAATACCCTGGGCTTCCATCACAGCTAAAGTTTCACGCAACTGCCCCATCTCCAGTTTATAGAGACCTGCATGGGACAAAACCTCAACTGCAGTCATGTCCAGGATAGCCGAAGTAGCGTTGGCTATCAGGTTGGTCAGCATTTTGGACCATTTCATATCCGCCGCTTCGGGGAAAAGCTGCGCTTTCAACTTGGCCGCTTTCAGGGCTGCAACTAAACGTTCAGATAATGGATGTCCGGCTGCCACACCTATCCCGCGCAGCTTCTCAAGCACAATATCGCCTGCTGCACGGCGGCCGATAGCGCTGGTTACCGTGCCATAGATGACTTTGTCTGGGCCAAGCACCTCAGCAATAGCTGGCTCGTTGTCCACTCCGTTTTGCAGGCATAGGATTGGCGGCATTTTATCGGTAAAATGGCGGATACCTTCCAGCGCAGAGGCCGTATCGAAAGATTTCAAGGCAAAGATTGCCACATCAAAGGGTCCAAATTGGAATGCATCTTCCAACGAGTCCGCCATCACAAACGAACGGGGATCGAGGACATTCGCATCACGGGTCTGGCGCCTGCGGTCGAGCGTCAGGTCCAGCCGCAACCCCCGTGCGCGCAATTCCTCGGCCACTGAAGGCCGCTCCACAAAGACGACATTGTGACCATCCAACGTTAGGCTACCACCGATATATGTCCCGATCGCACCAGCGCCAAAACACAATACAGATAAAGGTTGCTTAGCTGCCATTTGCACCATAGGAACTACTCCGCATCCGGAATTTTCCAGTGTTCTCGATCATTTAATTTCATGAAACGCCAGCGATGACGCTGCGGCAAATATTCCAACCGCGCAAAAGCTGTGTTTTCGAAAAAGAAACTTGGTCCCTGATTGTTGGCCTGGGGCGTGATACCCAAAATTGCCAGCATGACCTTGTTCAACAAACCCCCGTGGGAAACCACCAGGTAACGTCCCGGCGGACGCTGCAACAAATCATGCAAGGCGTGGCCCGCACGCAGGAATAGCGCCCAATCACCTTCGCCGTTTTTAGCAAATGAATCATATGGATTTAAGAAATCGGGCTGGGGAAATTTCTCGCGTGCTTCCTCACGGGTCAATCCCGACATTTCGCCATTATCCCGCTCCATCCAGATGGGATCCAGTTCGAGCGGAGTGCTGATGGCTTCGGCCAGGATCTCGGCAGTCTGGCGAGCGCGCGTCAGGGGACTGGAAAAGATCAGGTCGAAGGATTCGCCTTCGGCTTGCCAGCGATGCGCCAGCGCTCGCGCCTGGGCCAGGCCTGTCTCTGTCAAAGGGAAGTCCGCCTGTCCCTGGAAACGTGCTTCGGCATTCCCAATCGATTCTCCGTGACGCAAAAAGACAAACAGATACCTGGATAATTCGGCTTTATTCAACATCATCACGTTCGAGAGGGACGGTTCCCTGCTTCAGGATGTAAACCGGGCGGCGTTTGACTTCCTGGAAAATATAACCGACATACACGCCGATGAAACCCAACAGCACCATCAACATCCCGCCGACGATCAAGATCACGAACATCAGCGAACTCCAGCCGGGTGCCAGATTGGACGTGTGACCGGTGACCCAGAAACTGAGCACGTAGAGCATTTCCATGAAAGCCAGGCACAGGAACAGGCCCCCGACGCTCAAACCGATATAGAGCGGTACAAGAGAAAAGGAGAAGAGCGCATCAGAGGCCAGTTTAAGCATCTTGCGCAGCGAATATTTAGACCGTCCACCGATGCGCTGCGGCGGATGGTAGGGCAGAATCGCACTTCGATAGCCCAACCAGGAGATCAGGCCACGCAAAAAGCGATGGTATTCCGGCATGGACTTAAGCGCGTCCACTGCCTGGCGGCTCATCGCGCGAAAATCCGAGGCGCCCTGCAGGACATGCGTACCGCTGATGCGATTGATCATGCGATAAAAGGCCGAGGAGGTAAATTTCTTGAACGAGATGGCTTCCTGGTCGTCCAATCGCTGCGCCTGGACAATGTCATATCCCTGCTGCACCAGCTGAATCATCTCCGCAATCATCTCAGGCGGGTGCTGTCCGTCACCATCCATTGTGATCACAATATCACCTTCAGCGTGATCGAGTCCGGCGGTCAGCGCGGCCTGATGGCCAAAATTTCGGCTCAAAGTCAGCACATCAACACGATCATCCTGTTTGGCTAATGCCGCCAGGGATTGGTCGCTGCCATCCTCGGAGCCATCATCGACATAGTAATACTTAAAAACGAACGGCAATTCTTCTGTTACCGCCGTGAGTTGCAGATGGAAATGCTCCACCACGCCCGCCTCGTTGTAAACAGGGACGACAATTGAAATACGCAACCTTGAATCGGACAATAGGACCTCTCTTGCAGGGATCAGGGGAAGATTCTACCATGCGAGGAAACAAAAATGCCACGAAAGTTATTCCGTGGCATATAAAAATGGACAGAGAACTAATATTCGCTCCGAGGGGATATTTTCATTGAATTACAAGTTCAAGCCGTGTTTATCCTCGAGTAATTTGACCGCCCGCTCGACCTCGGTTCTTTTTTGCTTCGCGTTCCAATCGAGAGCAACTCCCAGGATATTCGCCAATTCCACTATGCGCTCGTGGGTTAACCGACCGAGCATAGCCAGCATGGATCGCCGCAGCAGTAAATCATCCAGATGAACGATCTTTTCGTTGTGGGCCAGGAACCCGATCTCACGCTGGCTGTAGTCCGGCAAAGATTTGAGCGGTTGGTCCTCGCCCTGGGAGATAAACAACGCGACTTGGTCCACACGCATGCCGTACCGATCGAACAACTCAGAAAGACGCTCCAGGGAGAACCCGGTCCAGGCACGCAGACCTTCGAGGGTCCGCTTATGATCCTCTGGGGATTTGGGGTAACCACGACCACCGCCGATTGGCAGCACAGCAGTATCCTTCTGGCGTGGCAGGTTAAGGAATTCAAGCGCTTTATCGGTAACCTGTTCTGAGAATGCACGGAAGGAAGTCCACTTGCCTCCCACCAGGGAATAGACCGGAAATTTCAGACCGGTCCAGACTCCATCCACCACGCGGATCTCGTGATCGCGGGTGATCTGCCCTGCAGTCTTCGCGTGACTGTAGGCCAGCGGACGGACCCCCGAGAAGCGGAAGACAATCTGAGCGCGAGTCACTTCGATATCCGGGAAGACTCGCGCGACCAGCCCGAGGAAGTAATCCACTTCTTCTTCCGTGCAGCCCACATCGTCCGGATTCTCGACCGGGATATCCGAGGTCCCGATCAGGACTTTATCGAACAAAGGAAAGATCAGCACGATGCGCCCGTCTTTGTTCTCAAAGAAGAATTCATGATCGCCAATCGCCTGGCGCAGTTCCTGGTGATCGAGCACCAGGTGCGAGCCTTTCGTGCCACCGATAAAATTCGTGGTCAAGCCCAGATCATGGTTAATAATATCGATCCATGGGCCTGCTGCATTGATCAGCAAGCGCGGCCGGACTTCAAAGGTCTCTCCACTCAATTCGTCACGCAGCGTAACTGCATCGCCGCTACTGCCGACCAGGCTGGTGTAATTGAGCGAATGCGCATTCGGATTCTCTGCCTCCGCATCCAGCAGGAGTTCGACCGCCAGACGTTCGGGACTGAGAATAGCACCGTCGTAATAAGTCGCGCTGCAAAGGATCTCGGGGCTGAGGCGCGGATAGCGTTCGAGCGTTTCTTTGCGCAAATGGAACTGGTGCCGCGGAACAGTACCTTGTTTGCCAGTATAGGCATCATACAACATCAGGCCGGCCTTGATGACCACTGCACCTCGCTCGGAGGGGCGATCGAGCAAGTTCAGGAACTTAAAGGGCGCATTGAACAACCCGGAAAACCACTTGAAAATCGGGATGGTAGTCGGCAGCGGGCGAACAATATGCGGGGCGTTCTCGATCAGGCGATTGCGTTCCTGTACAGCTTCGCGCACCAAACGGAACTCACCATTCTCCAGGTAACGAATGCCCCCATGGGCCATATGCGATGAAGCCGCGCTCGCTCCCGAACAAAAATCGGCACGCTCGACGAGCAGCACATCCAGACCCTGGAGAGTCAGGTCGCGGAAGGTGCCAATCCCGTTGATGCCGCCCCCAACAATCAAAACGCTGAGGTCGGGATGGTCACGCAGATGCTGCAGGGTTTCTTGACGATTCATCTGGACTCCAAATTAAAAACTGTAACCTCATTTTACAACGACCCGATGCATTGACACCATTGCACTTACATAAGCTAAGTAGATAGCATCTTTCATTCAAAACAATCTTAGAATATGCATCCGTTTCAAAAATCAAGTTGTGGTCGTAAGTGTACAGCATCTTTAAGGGCTCATGCGGAGAGGATGCACACTACGGGAGCCTACTCGGTCCAATCCAGGGTGCGTTTGACAGCTTTTTTCCAGCCCCGAAAAAGGTCTTCTCGTCTTTGCGCCTGCATCTGAGGCTGCCATTGCTTGTCCTTGCCCCAGTTAGCGCGCAGTTCGTCGAAGTTCTTCCAATAACCGACAGCCAAGCCAGCGGCGTAAGCTGCGCCGAGGGCAGTCGTCTCAGCCACCTTTGGCCGGATGACGGGGACATCCAGGATGTCAGCCTGGAACTGCATCAGTAATTCATTGAAGACCATCCCGCCATCGACCTTCAAGGCGGTCAGTTTTACGCCTGAATCGGCTTCCATAGCTTCCAACACTTCGCGTGTCTGGTAAGCGGTCGCTTCGAGCGCCGCCCGGGCAATATGGCCCCGGTTTACGTAGCGCGTCATACCGACGATGGCGCCGCGCGCGTCGCTGCGCCAGTAAGGCGCAAATAGACCCGAGAATGCCGGGACAAAGTAGATGCCGCCGTTGTCCTCAACACTTTTAGCGAGATCTTCGACGTCCGATGATTTCTGAATCAATCCCAAATTGTCGCGCAGCCACTGCACCAGCGCGCCGGTAATGGCAATCGAACCCTCCAGCGCGTAGACTGCCGGTTGGTCGCCAATTTTGTACCCCATCGTGGTCAACAAGCCCGATTTCGATTGGACAGGCGTCTCACCGGTGTTGAGCAGCATAAAGCAACCCGTGCCATAAGTATTCTTGGCTTCACCCACGGAAAAGCAAGTTTGCCCGAAGAGCGCCGCCTGCTGGTCGCCCAGGTCACCCGCAACCGGGATGCCGCCCAGAACACCTTTCGCCTGTCCGTAGACATCAGATGATGAGCGGATCTCCGGCAGCATGGTACGCGGGATTCCCAACAAACCCAGGAGATCCTCGTCCCAATCCAGAGTGGAAAGATTCATCAACAGCGTACGGCTGGCGTTGGTCACGTCCGTCACGTGTTTACCGGTCAGATTCCAAATGATCCAGCTGTCCATGTTACCAAAGAGTAATTCACCCTGCTCAGCACGTTTACGCGTCCCGGGAACATTATCCAAAACCCATTTGATCTTCGGTCCTGAGAAATAGGTCGCCAATGGCAAACCCGTCTTGGCGCGCAGGCGATCCTGTCCGCCCGCTTTGGCCAATTCATTGCAAATCGCATCCGTTCGCGTGTCCTGCCAGACAATCGCATTGTAGACCGGTTTTCCTGTAGCTTTATCCCAGACAAGAGCCGTCTCCCGTTGGTTGGTAATGCCTACTGCAGCCAGATCCGACGAGTCCGTTCCGGAACCAGCCAGCACTTCACGGACGACCTCCTGCGTACATTCCCAGATTTCAAGCGCATTGTGTTCCACCCAGCCCGGTTTGGGATAGATTTGCCGGTGTTCTTTCTGGTTTACAGCGACGATCTCACCAGCATGGTCGAAAAGAATACAACGGGTGCTGGTTGTTCCCTGGTCTATGGCTGCAACGTATTTGGGCATTTTGCTTCCTCCAGATATGCCTTATTTTATAATAAAAGTTTGGGGTTGTGCTGGTTGGCACAACCCCAAAGTATATCTATCGGCCAGTTCTACTAACTTTAAGGCAATCCGCTAGCTTTAAACCTTCTTCAGAAGTTTTTATAACCAGTTCTTTCAGCAATAGTTTCGCCCTCACAGCATATTTGTCCGTATCCAGGTTTCGTTTCTTGGCCACACATCGACCGTTTTCCGGATCGGCTTTGTAGAAGTGGACGAGTTAGCGAACCCGAAGCCGCTGCGGTACGCCCTGCATGGCTTCCGCAAAATTGCTGAAGAGTTGTTCCTTCTGACTGGCGTTCATCAAACGGAACGACGCTAATCGTCCGCGCCTTCGCGCGGTTAGGCGAGGTCGAAGCGGTCGAGGTTCATGACCTTGTTCCAAGCCGCCACGAAGTCACGCACGAACTTTTCCTTGGCATCGTCCTGGGCATAGACCTCGGCCAGGGCGCGCAACTGCGCGTTCGAGCCAAAGACCAGATCTACGCGGGTACCGGTCCACTTCAAGTCACCGGTCTTGCGGTTGCGACCTTCGAAGGTGTCAGCCGCCTCGGAGGTCGGCTCCCAGACGGTACTCATGTCCGTCAGGTTAACAAAGAAGTCGTTGGTCAGCTTGCCAGCCTGTTTGGTGAACACGCCATGCTGTTCCCCGCCAACGTTGGCGCCGAGCACACGCAGGCCGCCGACCAGTACGGTCATCTCGGGTGCGCTGAGGGTCAGCAACTGCGCCTTGTCCACCAGCATTTCTTCAGCGGAGACGGTGAAGGCCATCTTCTGGAAGTTGCGGAAGCCGTCTGCTTCGGGTTCGAGCACGGCGAACGATTCCACGTCGGTCTGGCCTTTCGAGGCGTCGGTGCGGCCCGGGGTGAAGGGAACTTCCACTGCGTGACCAGCCGCCTTAGCCGCGGCTTCGACCGCTGCGCAGCCACCCAGCACAATCAGGTCAGCCAACGAGACTTTCTTGCCGTTCTTCTGGGCGCTGTTGAAAACCTGCTGGATATCTTCGAGCGTGGAAAGCACTTTGGCGAGTTGCGCAGGCTGGTTGACTTCCCAGTCCTTTTGCGGAGCCAGGCGAATGCGCGCGCCGTTGGCGCCGCCGCGCTTATCTGAGCCGCGGAAGGTGGAGGCCGAAGCCCAGGCGGTGGAGACCAGTTCCGACACCGACAGGCCCGAAGCCATAATCTTGGCTTTCAGGTCAGCGATGTCTTTGGCGTCAATCAGGGGATGATCCACAGCGGGAAGCGGGTCTTGCCAGATCAGGTCTTCGGTGGGGACTTCCGGTCCGAGATAGCGGGCTTTGGGACCCATATCGCGGTGGGTCAGCTTGAACCAGGCGCGGGCAAATGCGTCAGCGAACTGATCCGGATTCTCGTAGAAGCGCCTTGAAATTTTTTCGTAAACAGGGTCGAACCGCAAGGCGAGGTCGGTGGTCAGCATGGTCGGCCGGCGGTGCTTTGACGGGTCATGCGCATACGGCACCGCTTCCGGGGCATCCTTCGCCACCCACTGATACGCGCCTGCCGGGCTCTTGGTCAGTTCCCATTCGTAGCCGAACAGGTTCTCGAAGAAGTAGTTGCTCCACTTGGTTGGCGTTTGGGTCCAAGTGACTTCCGGGCCGCCGCCGATTGTATCATCGCCCTTGCCGCTGCCAAAACTGCTCTTCCAGCCGAGGCCTTGCTCCTCGATGCCGGCGGCCTCAGGTTCAGGACCGACAAGCGCCGGATCGCCAGCGCCGTGGGATTTGCCAAAGGTATGACCGCCTGCAATCAGCGCGACCGTTTCTTCGTCGTTCATCGCCATCCGGGCGAAGACCTCGCGGATATCCTGGGCAGCCGCCAGCGGGTCTGGTTTGCCGTTCGGCCCTTCCGGGTTGACGTAGATCAAACCCATCTGCACGGCTGCCAGCGGGTTCTCCAGATTGCGGTCGCCGCTATAGCGTTTGTCGCCCAGCCATTCGGCTTCGGAACCCCAGTAGACGTCTTCTTGGGGCTGCCAGATATCGACGCGCCCCCCGCCAAAACCGAAGGTCTTGAAACCCATCGACTCCAGCGCTACGTTGCCTGCCAGAATCATCAAGTCTGCCCAAGAGATTTTGTTGCCATATTTGCGTTTGATGGGCCAGAGCAGGCGGCGCGCTTTGTCGAGGTTGATGTTGTCGGGCCAGCTGTTGAGGGGCGGAAAACGCTGGTTGCCGGACCCCGCGCCCCCGCGACCGTCACCCGTGCGGTAGGTGCCCGCGCTGTGCCAGGCCATGCGGATGAACAGGGGGCCGTAGTTGCCAAAGTCCGCCGGCCACCAATCTTGCGAATCGGTCATCAGCCTGGCAAGGTCTTTCTTGACCGCGGCCAGGTCGAGCTTCTTGAATTCCTTGGCATAATTGAAATCGGGATCCATCGGATTGGAGGCCGGGGCATGTTGGTGCAGGATACCCAGATTCAGTTGATTGGGCCACCAGTCGCGGATCGATGTACCTCGGCTGGCACTAGTGAGGCCAGTTTTGCTTGTGATCGGACACTTGCTTTCTTCGCTCATGTTTATGCTCCTTATAATTTTTGGGGATTGTAAAGTGAATATTCAAAATTACTTGCCGGGGGTAGGCTGAGATTGCCTTCGAGACCAGAAACCTCACCGAAACACTGTAATTCCTATTAATAGTAAATTCCCGGCCATAGTCAATTGTTTTTTCTTAGCCACATAAATCTCCATTTAAATTCAAAACAGTTGCTAATTGGTGACGAACACTTTGAAGCCGGGTACTAGCCCTTGTTCTGACAATCTGGACATACGCCATAAAAGTCCAATTGATACTTTTGAATTTGGAAACCATAATTTTCTTCAACATCATTAATAATGGTCGACACGGCTGTTTCGAGCTCTCCATCTACGATACTTTGGCATTTCATACAGATCAAATGCGGATGGGGATAAGGTTTGTTGCCATCATAATGGCTGTCATCACGTAAATTGATCTCAAGTACTTCGCCCAATTCTTTCAAAAGATCAAGCGTCTTATAAACAGTTGCCAAGCTCAAGGTGGGAAACTGGTCTTTGATCTGAGCATAAAGTTGGGAGGCGCTTGGATGCCCTTCACTGGCTGCAATTAAACGAATCAACTCCACGCGCTGCGGCGTTAGACGATAATTGCGCTCTTTCAATTTAGCAATCAGGTACTCAAATCTGGTATCCAGACCGGTCATAAACATCCTTAATAAGAATAATTATTTATAAATAACTATTCTTATAATATCACAATTTCCTGTTAAATTCAAAAAATAGCCTTAAAACCAGAGAGCAGGCGCAGGCCTGCTCTCTGGTTACAGCCGGGTTATTTTTCCATCCCCGGTTTCCACACCTTCCAGACATTGCCCACCAGTTCGGGTCCCGGCTTGAGGGTCAGTTCGCCGGGCTGCCAGCCCGCAGGCGTGGCTTCGGCGCCTTTGGTAGCGCGCACGTGCTGAAAAGCCTGGATCTGGCGGATCGATTCGGCCAGGCGGCGACCCACCGGTGGGGTCATGACCTCCATAGCCTGGATGACTCCATCCGGATCGATGATGAAGCGCCCACGCAGCTCGATGCCTTGATTCTCATCGTATACACCGTAAGCCCGGCCCAGATTTCCGGCCTGGTCCGAGGCCATGTGGAAAGGCACGCCGCCCTCCACCATCTTAGTCAATTCGTTATCGTTCCACATCTTGTGGACAAAGTGGCTGTCCACGCTGACCGAGATGACCTCAACGCCCAGCTTCTGCAGCTCGGGATATTTGTCAGCGACCGCTGACACTTCAGTCGCTCAGACAAAAGTGAAATCGCCCGGGTAGAAGCACAACAGCACCCACTTCCCCAGGAAATCCGAGAGCTTGACGGTCGTGAATTTTCCTTTGAAATATGCGGGGGCTTCGAAATCAGGGGCTTTCTGCCCAACGCGAGCAGTCATCTTGTTCTCCTTTTTTGTATCCAAGGATTCGTTGGCCGGGGCTGCTGGCGCTTGCTCGCCCATCACGGCTCCAGTGGTACGCGCACATCCTTGTGGCTGGTCAGCCATAGATCCTCCTTTCGCAGGAATGCGGAATTCGTAATTAAATTATATACCCCGTCACAAATAAATGACGGGGTATTAAGTCACCAATCGGGCAGCTATTCGACCCAATTCCGCGCACCGGACAGAAAAGCTTTTCCAGGCATGGGCTTTTTCCCGGGCGGCTGGACCTCGTCCAGCACCAGCAACCCACGAGAGGTGCCAACGGCGGGCAGCTTCTGGTAGATTTGCCGGCGCCCCGGCTGCGACTCGGCCTCAACGGCGTGCGCTCGGTGGACCTTCAGCATTTCCCCCGCCCATTCGAAATACGCGCCCGGGCTGGGATTGTAAGCGCGTACATAGCGCGCCAGTCCTTCCGCAGGTATCGAAAAATCCAGCCGGGCATCTTCCTTTTTGAGCATCGGCGCATAGCTGGCGCCGGCTTCCGGCTGCGGCCGAGGTTGCAATTCACCGCTCAGGTAGCGCGGCAGAGTCTCGCTCAAAAGCTCGGCACCGAGCGTGGAAAGCTTTTCGGCCAATCTTCCAGCGGTATCATCGGGTTGGATTGGGATGGCACGCTGCGCCAGCATCGGACCGGTATCCACGCCGGAGTCCATTTTCATAATCGTCACGCCGGCTTCTTGGTCCCCATGCCGGATGGCCGCCTGAATCGGCGCCGCACCGCGCCAGCGCGGCAGCAGTGAGGCGTGTACGTTGATGCAACCCTGGGGCGGCAACGCCAGCACATCCGGGCGCAGGATCTGCCCAAAGGCTGCCACGACGATCAGGTCAGGGGACCAGACCTGCAGCTGCTCCATGAATTCGGGCTCACGCAGACGGTTCGGCTGTATGACGGGTAAGCCGAGTTGGGCCGCCAGGATTTTTACCGGCGGCTGGGTCAGGACACGACCGCGGCCCGATGGACGATCCGGCTGGGTCACCACGCCGATCACTTGAAAATTTTTCACCAGACTGCGCAGTGACGGCAGGGCAAATTCAGGTGATCCCATAAAGACCAAAGTGTGATATTTGGGCATGCCTGTTATTCTAGCATATCCATCCAAAAGGAAAGGGTAGTGCAAACATAGGTAACAAATCGGTTGCTTTTTGTCTAATTTAGTTGTAAAATAACCCAAATCATTCTCATAGACCAATCAGGAGGCTTTACAATGTCCGAACAGCCAATCAATCCGGATATCACCAGTGACGATAAACTTTGGGCGTTATTGGCATATCTCTTCACCCCGCTTATTCCCGTTATTCTCTTACTAATGGAAGATAAGAAGAACCGTCCTTTCATTAAAGCCCACAATGCACAAGCACTGGCTTGGGGCGTCGTTTTTTATGTGATTGTCACCATCACCAGCTTTTTCCTGATCGGTCTGTGCATTTGGCCGATCGGTTTGGTAATTCAAATCTACTGGGGCGTCAAGGCCTACCAGGGCAACTATGTCAATATCCCGGTTCTGACCGACTTTGTGAAGAATCAGGGCTGGGCCTAATTGCTATTTTGATCGCAAAAAGCCTGCGGAATTCCGCAGGCTTTTTTGTTGCAACTTTTCGTGCCAGGATGCGTAAGTTTGAGTAGACAAAGTGAAATCAAAGGAGTAAGTAATGAATGCATATACTGTCCATCCGTTGAACGAAAAGCCTGGCATGGTGAGCGCTGTTGCCATCATGACCCTGGTCAGCGGCATCTTGAATATCTTTTGGGGATTGGGACTGACTGCGGCCGTCGTGTTCGGAACCTTATTCATCGGGATCATCTGTGCCCCCGTCACCATCCTGCCCAGTATTTTAGGTATTTTCGAGGTGATTTACGCCCTCAAACTATTAAGCAATCCGCCCCAGCCCGTTCAACCATCACAGGCCATCGCCATTCTGGAGATCGTCTGCATCCTGTCAGGGAATGTCCTTTCTGCAGTCGTCGGTATTCTGGTGCTGGTTTTCTACAACGACCCGCAGGTCAAGGCTTATTTTGAGATGTTGAACAGCAGTCCGATGCCTGCACCGCAACCTGTCAAACCAATTGAACCAGTTGCGCCAGCCAAGCCGGAGCCCGCCGAGCCTGATGCGACTCCCGCCCCCAAATCGACGGAAGAAGCTCCCAAACCGAAACGGCGCAAATCAAAATCAGGAAGTTCTTCCTCTTGACTTCTCTCCCTGCTCCCCGTAGAATGAGTTTACTAAAATCTAACGAGAGCAGGGAAGAGACCCCTCACAGAGAGGGGCACCGAAGGTGCAAGTCTGGCAAGCAGCGACGCCAGGTGAAACTCTCAGGTAAAAGGACCCTGTTCCTGTCCACTCTGGAAAGTCGTGCGTCCTGGTAAGGGCGTCGGCACCGACGGGGCAAGTCCCTTACCGGGGCGAATCTCTCAGGTTTATGACAGAGGACGCGCGATCCATTCGTGCGTCCTTTTTTCATTCGCCAATCCGATATCTTGTAAGAGGAGACCTACCATGAATATCCCTTCCAACTTGAAATACAGCAAGTCTGATGAATGGTTCGATCCGGCTAGCGGCGCGATGGGTTTATCAGATTACGCCCAGGAACAGTTATCCGACATCGTCTTCGTCGAGATCCTGGTTTCTGTTGGCGACAGCCTCGAGGCTGGTAAACCGATCGCTTCAGTCGAGTCTGTCAAGGCTGCGGCTGAGACGTATGCTCCCCTCAGCGGTAAGGTCGTGGCAGTCAACGAATCACTGGCCGATACGCCCGAGGTGCTGAATAGCGATCCTTATGGCGCGGGCTGGATGGTCAAAGTCGAAGGTGGGGACGCATCCGGTTTAATGGATGCCGCAGCCTATCAAAAGAACTGCGACGAGCGCGAGCACTAAGCAGGAATCAGTCAACAGTCACCAGTGAATTGTCGAAACCCGACTGACAACTGGTGCTCAGCCACTGCCCCAAAGGAGCACATATGACTTACATTCCCCACTCTCCACTAGAGCGGGATGAGATGCTGGCGACGATTGGCGTCAAGAGTCTCGAAGACCTCTTCAAAGACGTACCCGCCAAGCACCGCTTCCCGCAACTCGACCTGCCTCCGGCGCTGACCGAGATGGAGGTTGCTGCCGAACTGCAAGGCCTGGCCGACGCCAACGATTCGACCCGCGAGCTGGTCTCGTTCCTCGGCGCAGGCGCTTATAACCATTACATTCCCTCCGTAGTAGACCACATCCTGCGGCGCGGCGAGTTCTATACCGCCTATACCCCCTATCAGCCGGAAGTCTCGCAAGGGACGCTCCAGGCCATCTTTGAGTACCAGTCACTGATGACCTCGTTGACCGGTATGGAGGTCTCCAACGCTTCGCATTACGACGGCGCGACCGCTGTGGCCGAGGCTGTCAACATGGTCTATGCCATCTTCCGCGGCAAGCGCACCCGCGTGGTGATCTCCCCCACCGTCCACCCGGAATACCGTGCCACCTTGCGCACCTACGTGCAGGGTATGGGATTGGAACTGGCCGGGGACGACCCCACCTCCGATCTGGAAGCCAGTCCGGAGGCGCTCGAAAGCCTGGTCGACGACAACACCGCTCTGGTGATCGTCCAGTACCCGGATTTCTTCGGGCGTATCTATGATTACACCAGCCTGATCGAGTTCGCCCACCAGAAAGGCGCGCTGGTCTGCGTGGCCGTCAACCCCATCGCAATGGCCATGCTCAAGACACCCGGTGAGATGGGTGCGGATATCGTGGTCGGCGAAGGCCAACCGCTGGGTATTCCGCTCTCCTACGGCGGACCCTACCTGGGCTTTTTCACGACGCGCAAGCAGTACGTCCACAAGATGGCCGGGCGCCTGGTCGGCGAGACGGTCGACTCGCGCGGGCAGCGGGCTTATGTCCTGACCCTGACCGCCCGCGAGCAGCACATCAAGCGCGAGCGCGCCACCTCCAACATCTGCACCAACCAGGGCCTGATGGCGCTGGCTTCGGCCGTATACCTATCCGTTCTGGGGCAGACCGGCCTGCGCCAGGTGGCTGAACTGAGCTACCACAAGGCGCATTACGCCGCGCAGGAATTAAGCAAGATCAAGGGCTTCGGCCTGTGCTTCATGGACCCGTACTTCCACGAATTTTCGTTATGCTGCCCCAAACCGGTTTCTGAACTCAACGAACACCTGCTCGAACACGGCATCCTGGGCGGCTACGACCTGGGCCAGGATTACCCGGCGCTCAAGGATCACATGCTGATCGCCGTCACCGAAATGAACACCAAAGAGGAAATCGACGCGCTGGTCGAAGTGCTGAAGGAGGCCGTCAATGACTGAGATAACGCTGGAGATGCAAGACGTAAAGATCGTCGAGCCTCTGATTTATGAACTGTCCTCGCCCGGTCGCACCGGTGTCACCTTCCCCGATTCGGACGTGCCGCTGGCCGACCTGCCCGACGATGCCATGCTCCGCAAGGAACTGCCGCTGCCCGAACTGGCCGAGGTGGACGTCGTCCGTCACTACATGCATCTCTCCACCTTCAACTATAACGTGGACGGCGGCTTCTACCCGCTCGGCTCGTGCACCATGAAATACAACCCCAAGATCAACGAGGATACGGCGCGCCTGCCCGGCTTTGCCTTCACACACCCGCTGCAGCCGATCGAGACCGTGCAGGGCAACCTGGCGCTGATGTTCACGCTGCAGGAATGGCTGAAAGAGATCAGCGGCTTCGCCGCCGTCTCACTCCAACCTGCAGCCGGGGCCCACGGCGAACTGACCGGGGTGCTGATCATGCGCGCCTACCACAAATCGCGCGGCGACGCCAAACGCATCAAGATGCTGATCCCCGACTCGGCCCACGGCACCAACCCGGCCTCCTCGGGCATGAGCGGCCTGGAGATCGTGCAGGTGCCTTCAGATGAGAAGGGCAATGTCGATTTAAAGGCCCTCAAGGAAGCCTGCGACGAGACCGTGGTCGGCCTGATGCTGACCAATCCCAACACGCTCGGCCTGTTCGACGAGCACCTGGAAGAAGTCGTCAAGACGATCCACGCCTGTGGCGGACTGGTCTACGGCGACGGCGCCAACCTGAACGCCCTGCTGGGCATCCTGCGTCCCGGCGATGTGGGCATCGACCTGATGCACTTCAACCTGCACAAGACCTTCTCGACCCCGCACGGCGGCGGCGGACCCGGCTCCGGGCCGGTCGGCGTGGCGCCCCATCTGGTGGACTTCCTGCCCGCCCCCATCGTGTCCATCGTGGAGGAGGGTGATGACGACCTGCCCCCGCTGTACGGCTTCTACGATCCGCCCAAGACCATCGGGCGCGTCAAGGCTTTCCACGGTCACTTCGGGATGCACGTGCGCGCCTTCACCTACATCGCCATGCACGGACCCGACGGGCTGCGCCAGATTGCCGAGTATGCCGTGCTGAACGCCAACTACCTGCAGGCACGCCTGCGCGGCACCTATCCCATCCCTTACGATCGCATCTGCATGCACGAGTTCGTGGCCGAGGGCAGGGTCGAAGGCTCCGACATCCGCGCATTGGACATCGCCAAGCGCCTAATGGATTACAACTTCCATCCGCCGACGAACTACTTCCCGCTGATCGTGCACGAGGCACTGATGATCGAGCCAACCGAGACCGAGAACAAGCGCACGCTCGATCGCTTCGCCGAGGCCCTGGTCCAGATCGCCGAGGAAGCTAAGTCAAATCCGGACCTGCTGCACGACGCCCCACACACGACCCCCTTCGGCCGCATGGACGAGGTCAAGGCTGCGCGCGAACTGGTCCTGTGCTGCTGGCTGCCGGAAGATTACAAAAACCAGTAATACGAAAAATCACAAATAAGTAAGCCGTAACAGCCTCAGAGCCCAAAAGCTCTGAGGCTGTAATTGTTCTTGGCGCAGATGCTATAATGGATTCCAGTAAAATATATCCTTTCGGGAATTAGAATTTTGAGTTCAACATCTTTCTTGCATACCAATCAAACCAAGATGAAGATTAACAATGGACCGGGTATGAGCCGTTACAACCTATCCGAAACAAAAGCTGGACAACGCTCGGGCTCAACCCTGATTTAGGCGATTCATATCTCGAATACCCCAACTTGAAAGGAAACCAGATAATGGGAATTGCCCGGTTTTTACAAGACAGCTTGAATATTATCTGGGTGGTCTTGGGCTTGGCCGCCCTTATTCTGGTACTCGGCTGGTTGTTGAGTCGCTTGATCGCTAAATGGGTGGTGGGATTACTCAACCGAACAACCTTGAGCCAACTCATCGTCCAACGTTTGAAACTTTCCAGCCCGGATGTGATCAATCATCGCCTTCGACAGGCAGTCCGTGCACTAATCATCCTGGTCGCCCTCTGGGGCGCATGGAAGACCCTCAACAGCCATCCCGCTATTGCGGAATTTTTAACGCAGGCCAGGCAAGCGATCCAAAATTTTGTGCATCTACCGATGGTGATCTTTCTCTTCGACCTGGTGTTGATCGGTCTGGCAACCTATTTCCTATTCAAGGCTTTCAGCTGGGTTAAATCCGGTTTCCTGAATCTTGCCAATCGTATCGAGGCGGAGCGCGGAAAGAGTCTTAAAGGATTTAAAATCCAGCGCGTTCAGGTGTTCACAGCCAGCCAGTTGACCAATTTCCTATTGGTTGTAGGCAGGTACGTCCGCTACGGGGTGGTAATTCTGTTGACCCTGATTTACCTGACCGGCGTCTTCAGCGTTTTTCCGCAAACGCGTAAAATTGTGGCCAATATCTTAAACAGCGTTTATCAATCGATAAGCGATAGCTGGCAGGGATTTGTCAATTATCTACCCAGCCTGCTGAATTTGGTCGTGATTATCGTCATCACCTATTACGGCCTGAAACTAATTCGCTTCATTTTCAGCGAGGTCCAAAAAGGGACGATCACCTTTTCCGGCTTTTATCCGGAGTGGGCCATGCCCACCTATGATCTGGTACGCTTCCTGGTAATCGCCCTGGCTCTGGTACTGGCCTTCCCATACCTGCCGGGGTCGTCCTCGCCGGCTTTTCAAGGTATCTCGATCTTCGTCGGTCTGTTGTTCTCCTTGGGCTCGACCTCCGTCGTGGCCAATATCGTCTCCGGTGTGGTGCTGACCTACACGCGCGCCTTCAGCCTGGGTGACCGGGTAAAAATCGCAGATACCGTCGGAGATGTAATTGAAAAGGGATTACTGGTCACGCGTGTGCGAACCATCAAAAACGTCGTCATCACCATTCCTAATGGAATGGTTTTGGGAAGTCATATCATTAACTACAACACGGTCTCCAAAGAACATGGTCTGATCTTGAACACCACCATAACGCTCGGTTACGATATTTCCTGGCGCTTGATCCACGAGACTCTGATCAAGGCAGCCCAGGCAACGCCTGGCATCCTGGCTGAGCCGCGGCCTTTTGTTTTCCAAACCAGCCTGGATGATTTTTACGTCAGTTATGAATTGAATGCCTATACTGACCAACCCAATCAAATGGCGGTTACGTATTCGGAATTACATCAGAATATTCAGGATTTTTGCATTAAAGCAGGGATTGAAATCCTTTCGCCCCACTACGGCGCGTTGCGGGATGGGAACCAATCTACCATTCCAGCTGATCAGTTACCGAAGGATTACCAGGCTCCGCCCTACAATGTCAGGGTTAGCAAAGATTAGGCCTGAAAAGCAAACGACATTAATAATTTTTCGCCTGAGCTCACATTTTTCGGAGAATCAATGGATTTACTTGATCGTTTACTGGCTCACGATACCTGGACCACCCGCCAGTTACTTTTGGCATGTCAGTCATTGCCTGATGATCTGCTGGACAAAAACTTTGAGATTGACCATCAATCGCTTCGAAAAACACTCATCCACATGATCGCAAATACCGAAACCTGGACAGATTTGCTCTACGAGCGAACAGTTCAGGCTAAAACAGGAGACACCATTCCTGAATTACTCGACCGCTTGAGCATTGCCAGTCGAGATTTCGCCGCTCTGGCACGGACGGTTGCCCGCGAAGGGCGTTTCGACGATTGTTTTCTTGACACCCTAGACGAACCACCGCAGAAAAAGACCTTCGGCGGCGCGATTGGACACGTCCTCACGCACAATATGCATCACCGGGCCCAGGTGATGTTTCTGATGGAACGAGTCGGACTGCAGGAACATATCGAGGGAGATCTGTTAACCTGGGAAAGTAACAGCTTCGGGTGGGGGTAGCAATCCCTTCCCAACCAACACATCCGTGGTCCTGTTTGAGCTTTTTGTTCCAGTCTTTAGCGAATTAGATTGCAAATAACCAGCCAGCGCCCAATTATCCATGCACCACAATCCTTTAGCTTTCCTGCGCACAAAGATCAGCGATCGTCGGGTCGGTAAACACCTGGGGTATGCCATACTGGCCCTTGCAGCCGTATATTTCTTATTCAAGGGCTGCATCCCCGGCCTCGGTGACAATCTGCTGCCCTCGGACGTGCGCCAGTCCATCCAGCAGCGCTACACCACCTGCATCAGCCCGCAAGACACGCCCATCTGGCCGGGGGAACCACGCCAACCCGAATGTGGGCGGGTGACGATACAGACCATCGGGAAAGGAAAGCTCACCGAGCAGGATCAAGCTGCTGGCATGGATCGCGCCGTTTGCTACCGCGTCGAATACGAGAGTCCGCGCTGGACAACACAGGGCACCACACGCCACGAAGTGCGCTGGTCCTCACGCAGCGCCAGCAAAGTGGCCCTGCGCCAGAACGGAATCTGGCAAATCTTTCCCGATCAGGATCGCCAGGACCAGGCGCGCTGGGAGGCTTATGCCTGTCCCGGTAAATTTGGGAGCGCCTCCAAACCCGGGGATTGATTTCAGCCTATACTGAGTACTGATTTGAACCGATACCATAATATTTACAGATAGTTCGAGATCAAAAAACTCATTAGGATTGACCAGGAGCATTAGGAGTAAGTCATGAAAATTTTAGCGGTTGACGTCGGCACCGGTACGCAAGACATCTATTTATATGACTCGCAGCTTGACATCGAAAACGGTTTCAAACTGGTGCTGCCATCCCCGACCATGATGGTCCACCGGCGGATCAAAGCCGCTACCCGGGCCGGAGTCCCGGTGCTGTTGAGCGGCGTGACGATGGGCGGCGGACCCAGCCAGTGGGCCGCGCAGGACCACGCCCGTGCCGGATTACCCATTTTTGCCACACCGCAGGCCGCACAGACCTTCAATGACGAGCTTGACAAGGTCGAGGCGATGGGCATCCGCGTCATCTCAGAGGACGAAGCCGCCGCACTGCCGGATCAGACAGTCCGTATCCAGCTGGCCGATTTCGATTTTAAGGCCATCGCCCAAACCTTTGAGCGATTCGGCGTCTCATTGAGCGACCTGGCAGCGGTGTCCGTGGCGGTCTTCGACCATGGGGACGCCCCGCCCGGCTTCTCCGACCGGCAGTTCCGCTTTGATTATCTGGACGGGCGCCTCCGTGAAAAGAATACGCTGACAGCTTTTGCTTATCTCGCGCAGGACGTGCCGGCCATCATGACCCGCTTTCAAGCCGTGGTCGCCTCAGCCGGAAAGCTGGATGCCCCGTTGGTTGTGATGGACACCGCCCCGGCGGCTGTGCTGGGAGCTACGCTTGACCCGCTCGTGGCCGCACGAGAACGTAAATTGATCGTCAACGTGGGCAACTTCCATACGCTGGCTTTCCGGTTAGGGAATGGAGAAAAAATTGGGACGGGGATCGAGGGCGTCTTCGAACATCACACCGGCGAGATTACGCTTGGTTCTCTGGAAGGCTTTCTGCGCGCGCTGGCGGACGGCTCGCTTAAACACGAAGACGTCTTTGATGATATGGGACACGGTGCGCTGGTCTACAGCAAATCCCCCTTGCCGTTGAACCGGGCGGATTTCAATATCGTGGTAACCGGCCCAAGGCGTGGAATGCTGCGTCCTTCTTCCCTGAAACCCTACTTCGCCGTCCCCTTCGGCGATATGATGATCGCTGGCTGCTTCGGCCTGCTGGCTGCCACTGCCGACCTGCTCCCTGATTTGGCTGGGCCAATCCGCGAATCGCTGGCCGGGAGCGGAGCTGCCAGCACAACTCCCTGGGACGCTGTTGCCTGATAAGGCTCATTCATAATCCACGTTTATACAAAAGGAAATAATATGCCATCCGTGATCGATCCCGAAACCCTGTACGTCGATAATCTGCCTGCCATCTGGTCGCCTACCCAATGGGAATTGACCGAAGAAGAAAAGGTCAAGGAAATCGAGGCGCAAGCCACCGCCAGTTTATTGTGGAGCATGGACGCCCCAGAAGCCATCCTGCGCCTGCTGTTGAATGAGACCGAAATCCAGCGGATCTACAATCCACCTGCGGAATACAATCCTCAGGAACAGGGCGAGTGGGACCCCGAGATCGTTACTTTCGCGCCGGTGCGGCCGATCCGGCTCGATGCGGTCGAACGGTCACCCGATGCCCTGGTCGCCGTATACGACTTTGGCAGCCTGGGATACTGGGAGTTCAGCATCGAAGCCGAACGCGTGACGATCGAGCGCATTTAGCTCAAAACCCTTGACAAATAGATGATTATCGATATAATGTCAAATAGACAAAGGTCAATATGAGCAATAGCAATCCTGTCACGTTTGCCAAAGCCCTGGCTGACGAGACCCGCCAGAAGATCATGGACTTATGCTGCTGCGAGTGGCTCTCGGTCAACCAGATCGTCGAGCAGATTCACGTCAGCCAGCCGACCGTTTCGCACCACCTGGCCGTCCTGCGCGAAGCCGGGCTGGTCAAGGTACGCGAACAAGGTAAGCAGACTTTCTATACCATCAACCAGGAACGTGTCGCTTTTTGCTGCGGACAGTTGATGCTCAAATTTGCTCCAGAAACTGAAACTACGGAAAGCCTCAAGTCAGCCAAAGAAATCTAAAAAACCGGGGTGCTACCGCGCATCCCTTCTTTTTTGATCGAATACATAGACAGATATCTATATAAGGAGCTACGCATGACTCACTCACCCAATCAAGTTCATTCGGCGGTTCGAGACCATTACGCCAAACAGGCTTTGGAAGCGACAGACTGCTGCGCTTCGAACCCATCCTCAACCTGCTGTGACTCAAAGAATGTGCTCTATCCTGAAGAACTGCTCAGCACCCTTCCCACGGAGATCGCCTCCTTCAGCCTCGGCTGCGGCGACCCAATCACCCTGGCAGACCTGCAAGCCGGTCAGACGGTCCTCGACCTGGGCTCCGGCGGTGGCCTGGATTGCTTCCTGGCATCCAAAAAAGTCGGAGAGAACGGGTCCATCATCGGCGTGGACATGACTCCGGAGATGGTCGAACGCGCGCGGGTCAGCGCTGAGCGCCTGGGATACAAAAACGTCGAGTTCCGCCAGGGTTTCCTCGAGCAGTTACCGGTCGAGGATAGCAGCATCGATGTGGTGCTTTCAAACTGCGTCATCAATCTCACGCCGGATAAGCCGCAGGTGTTTCGCGAAATCTTCCGCGTGCTGAAGCCAGGAGGCAAACTCGCCGTCTCGGATATCGTCTCGAACGGACCGCTCCCTGCGGCACTGCGCGAGAACATCCAGGCCTGGGGCGAATGCCTGGGAGGTGCGTTGGACGTCAAGGAATATACCCTCGGTCTGATCGAAAGCGGGTTCACGGAAATCAAGATTCAACCGCGGAGCGACCTGGGGAGGCTCGCGAATACACTACCCGCTGGCACGCCCTTCTCTGCTACGATTACCGCCAACAAACCCTTGTAACCTGGAAAGAGGTGAGGAAGATGCAACCACGATTTTTACAGTCGGTCGGTCCCTGCGATGACTGTGATTGCGGCGATGACGCTTGTGACACCGGCTGTGACTGCGGCAGCTAAAGCATAAAGACTTGCGGAGAATCATCTCCGCAAGTCTTTATGTCCTTGACAGTACAATCGATCGGGAGTATAAAAAAATACCGACCAGTCGGTATTTTTTTATACGTTTCAAAGGTGCTCACATGCAACAACGCAGCCAAGAGACCCGCACGCACATCCTGGAAGCCGCGCTGGAGCATTTCGCCAGTCAGGGTTACAACGCGGCCAGCGTCGACGAAATCTGCGCTGCAGCCGGGGTGAGCAAGGGCGCGTTCTACCATCACTTCCCCAGCAAACAAGCGGTCTTCTTTGCCTTATTCCAGGATTGGCTGCAGGGCCTCGACAAAGCCTTTGCCGCCATCCACCCCTCAACTGTTCCTGAGACACTGATGCAAATGACCGGCGTGTTACCGGACCTGTTCGCCACCGCCGATAATCGCCTGCCGATGTTCCTCGAATTCTGGCTGCAGGCCAGCCGCGACGAGAGCATTTGGAGTAAAACCATCGCTCCCTACCGGCATTACCAGCAACAATTCGCAAAACTGGTTCAGGAGGGCATTGACGAAGGAACGGTCAAGCCCGTAAATCCGCAAGCAGCCGCCCAGGTACTGCTCTCCCTGGCAGTGGGATTGGTACTGCAGGGCGTGCTTGATCCACAAGGAGCCGACTGGCCGCAGGTCGCGCAGGAAAGCCTGCAAATCCTGCTGGCCGGCCTGGCAAAATAAATCAAATTTGAACACTGCAAATCACAGGAGACCTCCATGATTCTAGTCACCGGCGCAACCGGTCATATCGGTAACGTGCTTGTACGCCAACTGCTTAAGAAAGGGGAGCAAGTCCGCGCGCTGATTTTGCGCGGAGAAGACACCCGCTCGTTGCGGGATCTGGAGGTCGAAACCATTGAAGGCGATGTGCTCGACCTGTCGTCCTTGTGGGAGGCCTTTCAAGGTGTAAGGGGCGTATTCCACCTGGCCGGGATGATCTCAATCATGCCAGGTCGAGACTCGACCATCTGGCGCGTCAACGTGGAGGGCACCAAAAACGTGATCAAAGCCGCCATCGAAAGCGGGGTCAAACGGCTGGTGTATACCAGTTCGATTCACGCCATCCGGCGCATGGAACGGGGCATCATCGACGAATCCCTGCCGTACGACCTTGCAACTCCGTACGGCGAGTACGATCGGTCCAAGGCCGCCGCCACGCTTGAGGTCCAGAAAGCAGCCCAGGCGGGATTGGATGCGGTCATCGTCTGTCCAACCGGAGTGATCGGTCCCTACGATTTCCGCGGCTCAGAAATAGGCCATGTCATCCGCGGCGCGGCGCTGGCTTATCCCACACTTTACGTCGATGGAGCCTATGACTTTGTTGACGTGCGCGATGTCGCTCAGGGCTTGATCCTGGCCGAGCAAACCGGACTTGCTGGAGAGAGCTACATTCTCTCAGGTCATAAGATCTCGGTCCGCTACCTGCTTGAAACCGTGCGCGAGGTAACCGGGCGTGCCTTCACCAGCATCAAACTGCCCTTCGGATTGGCTGCGTTTGTCGCCAAATTTACACCGCACTATTACCGCATCTCCCAGACCAAGCCGCGTTTCACGCCCTATTCGCTGGAGGTATTGCGCAGCAATGCGGACATCAGTCACGCCAAGGCCAGTCGCGAACTGGGCTACCAGACTCGCTCCATGTACGAGACCATCACCGACACCGTGCGCTGGATTCTTGAGAATCACATCGCTTTGGGGAAAGCGATATAATGCAACCGAAAGATAAAGTCGCCGTGATCACCGGCGCATCCAGCGGGATCGGGGCAGCCACCGCCCGGCGGCTTTCACAAATCGGGATGCGGGTGGTGTTGGTTGCCCGTCGACTAGAACGCCTATCCGGATTGAAGCAAGCAATCGAATCAGAGGGTGGGCGAGCCGAGGTCATCCCGGCTGACCTGGCGGACGAAAACGACCGCCTGCGGGTCTATCAGAAAGTCGAATCGGACTACGCCGGAGCTGACGTGTTGGTCAACAACGCCGGCTTTGGCTGGTACGGTTATTTCTCCAAAATGCCCTGGGAGACGGCCCGGGCTTTGCTACAGGTCAACATAGAAGCCACGGCACATTTGACATCGCTCTTTCTGCCCGGCATGCGGGCGCGCGACCGCGGACATATTATCAACCTGGGTTCGATCTCGGGCAGCATTCCCAGCCAGGGAGTAGCGTTGTACAGCGCCAGCAAATCCTTCCTGGATGCCTTCAGCACCGCGCTCCACCGTGAGTTGCACGGGACTCAGGTGCAGGTCAGTGTGGTGCGGGCTGGGCCTGTACGGACCGAATTCAGCCAAACCGCTGCCAAGAGTATGAATGGCTTGCACCTACCAACCGAAAACATAGGCGTGACGGCAGAACGTGTAGCCGGGCGCATTTGCCAGTTACTGCAGCACCCACGCCGGGTGATCTACGTTCCGCGCTGGCTGCAGATCGTGCCGCTATTTGAATTGAGCTTCGGCTGGCTCGAAGATCGCCTTGGTCCGTTGCTGTTGAAACGTCAAGATGCATAAGCAAACGCCCGGCTTGCAAATCAGCCAGGCTCTTTTTTATTTCATGTGTGATCCTATGGCAGAGGGGCTTCGGCCGCCTGGAGCGCATCATGGTCGGGGAGCATGTCCTCCGCCGAACGGATAGCCGGCAGCAGATACCCGCTCAAACCAACCAGTACCCCACCCACACCGCAGAAGATCATCAGCAGGCCCATACCGGAACCGGGACCGGTCCCGACCAGGCTGCCGAACAACCTGGATAGGGTCGTCGAGGAGGCCATGGCTGGTTCGAGCACGAAGTCGGCCAGAGTCCCGGCGATGATCGGGGAAATCGGGTTGGTGAACCAGGCAATCAAGCGCCGGGCAGAAAAGACCCGTCCCTGCAAGTCGGGAGCAACCTTAGCCTGCCAGATGGCCTGGTTGGAGGCGTTGATCAACGGCGAAAACATCGAAGCCAATACGATGGCAAAGATCCAGATCGGCAATGCCTGGCCCATACCGAGGAAGATCAAACCGGACATGGCGAATATCCAGCCCAGCAGCACACCGTGCACGCGACGCTTGAAGCCGCCCCAGGCGCTCATGATCACTCCCCCGACCACACCTCCAATCGCCCCGGCCGATTCCACAGACCCAAAGATGACGCTGTTGTTCCCGGTACGCGACAGGAGCATGGGCGCCAGGAGGGTGAAACCGATCCCCGAAAATAGATTCCCGATCAGGAAAATCACCTGCAATCCTAACAGGCTCGGGCGCGCAAAGATATATTTGAAGCCGTACAGGGCCTCCTCCCACAGGTTACCCTGTCCCTGGGCACCTTCAACGGTCCGCACGGGCTGAGGCACATGAACGAATAGCAAGATGCTGATTGCCAGCAAAAAAGTGACCACATCGATGGTCAAGATCCCGCTCAAGCCAATCAAGGGCAGCAGCGCACCCGCCAACAGCGGTGCCAGCACGCCGGGACCCGCATCGATTAACGACATCATGCCATTAGCGCGACCATACTGCTCCTTGGGGAGCATCGTCGTGATCGCTGCTGAGTAGGCCGGCCATTGGAAGGTATTTCCCAGACCCTGTACCACCGCGGCGACATATAAATGCCAGAGCTGCAGCATGCCTGCTGCCTGCAGGACCAGAATGGCGACGGTTGCCAGCCCGGCCCCCAGGTCACTGATCATCATCATCAGTTTGCGGTTGTGACGGTCGACCAGCACACCAGCCAGGGGCGAAATAAGCAGGAAGGGGGTAATAAAAAAGACCTGCATCAGGCCCAGTGCGGTTGCGCTGTCCGTCTTTTCATAGACCCAGATGGTCAGCGCAAAGCCCGTCATATTGGTGGCCAGGACAGAGACAATTTGTCCGGCCCAGACCATGCTGAACCCCAGCATACCGCTGGGACGTTTATTCTCTTGCATGAGATTGAATTCCTCGCCGGATGGAATCAATACCAGTGATGCTGCTTATCCACGGACAGAGGCGGGCATGCCCGTGCCCGCCACCGTCCAGCTTACCTTACCTTTCAAGGAAGAGAAACTCCAACTATTCGACGTAAATCTCGACATGCTCTCCATCTTCATCATCGACTACGTCAATGATCTTGCCGGTCATACCTGCGCGCAGCGCTTCCATGACATTGGTCATATCAACGCCTTCGACCTCAGGGGCGAAGTGCGCACCGATCTTCATCCCGGCGTCGATCAGCCCGAGCGGAATCTGCACCATCGCTTTGGAGCGACCGCTGGCCACGTCCGTGACACGGATCCGCAGCCAGCGTGCTGACCCGGTTGGTCGCATCCCGCCGGAGGTATTGGCGCCGCGTCGGCCTTCGGTCAGAGCCGAGAGCAGTTTGGTACCTTCCTCAGCACTGATCTTGCCCTCCTCGATCATTTTCAAAATCTTCATGCGTTCTTCGGATGTTGTCATAACTGCCTCCATCTTTATCCTGTAACGGGATCAAGCTGTCGCAAGGATTTCGTAACTTACTTGATGGTCTGGTAATCGGAATTTAAACCAGACCGAAATAATTGCCAAAGTAGCCAGTTCACCTGGTCAACGAATATGTTTAGCCAATAAAGACCTGCACGCGTTCGCCGTCCTCACCCTCATCAACATTGATCACCAGCGGCGTGTCAGAGGTAGTGGTCTGATCGAAGGCCTCCAGGATTTCATCTAAATTCGTTTTATCCAGACCGCGGATACGATGCCCAAAGGTGCGTGTGAACCATCCCATGAAACGAAACGGAATCGGAAAGCCAAAGACGATGCGCTGCGGTCGTGCGCCAGGTTTCTGCTCCACGCGGACGAACAACCAGCGCACCTTTTGCCAGCCGGCGCCCAAGGCAATTACTGCGATCCCGATCAAGAAAGGCAACCAGGCACAATAGAACCAGAAGCCAAAATTCGAAGCGGAGATCAGGGTATACAACCAATAAGCCGTCAGAACCGTAATAAGTACGCCGACCGCCAGCGGAATCTCCCAAAAGCTGCGCACGCGTGACGTCATGCGTACAACCTCGGGGTCCGGTTCGGAACCAAAGCCGGAGCCGGCCCCAGTCCCTGACGAATTCTCCGGCTGGATGACTTCGATCTCGTCCTCGTTGGCAGCTTCATCGATGGCCCGCATCAGGCGCAAGCCTTCCTCGGCGCTGATTTTGCCATCCTCGATCATCTTCAAGATTTGGGTACGCTCGGGTTCGGTCATCTCATTCTCCTCGGCCTTCCAGAGCAGCCAGCAGCTTCTCAGCTTCTTCCAGGCTGATCTTCTTCTCTTCCAGCATACGCAAAATAGTCAGGCGCTCTTCATCACTGACCAAATCTGGCGCGGTTGGCCCGGCTTCCGAGAAGGGCCTGTTGAATGACCAGTTTCCACCCGCGGTGCCACGCCCGCGGCGGTCTGCCGCGCGCACCTTGTGTTCGGCGCGGCGTACTGCAGATTCCATTTTACGCTGCGCGCGTTGGGCAGCCGCTTCGGCTCGCATCTGCGCTTTGAGCGACTTGCCCATTTCCGAGCGAATCCGCGAGCGGATTTGTTCGTTCAAGTCAGACGGTACGCCTGCTACTGGTGGGATCGGTGGGATTCCAGGGAAATCACCCCCGAAGATATCGCCCATAAAATCACCGAACTCAGCTGCCGATTCCCATTCGCTGGCTTTGCTGGTCACATGGATGCTTCCGCCAGCTGTCAACGCGATCTTGGCCGCACCTTTTCCCAAGGTGATATTTTGGACCTTGTCACCCTTTGCTTCGACTATGTTTGGCAAGTTCACTTGTATATCTTCCGGCGAACCAGCAGTGAGCTTCAACTTCGCGTCAGCGTCCCTGGGCAGTCGCAGCAGGATATTGCCACCCGAGTTCAAACTGTAGCTCAACTTGGCTTTTGGTTCCAGGAACATCACAGCATCCCCGGCCACTGTTCCGGTCAGGTTACCCTGCACATTGCGCAAGTACAGATCATCCGCGGCATTTTCAAGCTGAAGGTTACCGTGGACATCCCGCAGGGAGGTATCACCAGCCACCCGGCCGATTTCAACCTCCCCATGCGCCCCGCGCAAAGCCAGATCATCGCTGACGTTTTCGATTTGGACTGGACCGACGTCTCGCAAAGCCAGGTCTCCGCCCACAGTCTGAAGGGAGATCGCACCTCGCAGACCGCGGATGTTCACGTCAGCCTCGGCCGACACAACCGTCAGGCTGGCATCGCGCGGCAAGGACAAAATCAGATCCCCATCGCAAGTCAGCTCAAAATGCTCGCCGTCCTGGTTTAATTCCAGCAGTTCGTCATTGGTCCGGGCGGATATCTCCTGTCGCTCCCACCCGACAACACGTAAATCCCCGGGTACAGATTGGATCGTTACGCTGGGATTGGCAACCGTGCTTAAGGTTTGGTGTCGCACGCTATTGCTCCTCTCCGCGCAGGATGCGCATGGCATCCTCAGCCGAGATCTTACCGGAGTCCAGATCCTCCAGGATATTGCGCCTGATGTCATCCGAGAGATCGGATGGTTCATCCTTGCCAGGTTCATAGCCCATGGCGCGAATCACCTCATGCAGGCGGTTGCGAATGGTCGGGTACGACAGCCCCAACTCGCTTTCCATGCGGTTGATCTTTCCTTCGCAACGCACAAAAACTTCGATAAACTCAAGCTGTTCGGCGCTCAGATTGCCGAAAGTCCCTTGGGTGAAACGTCCCTCGACTGTCGTGTCGCAAACCTGGCAATACAGGCGCGTGACGATCAGCTCATTCTGGCAAACCGGGCAACGTGTCAGAGCAGGATTCATTTTAGCCTCCTCACGCTAGTGCGTGGAAAACGCAATAGTATTTTTAGCCGCTGGCTGACCCTTGAGCTTAAAGCCCAAACGGATCAAAAAGTCGCCCAGGCGGACCCGCCAGAAGCTGCGTCCGATCCGCGGGCTTGAGTCTGCTGCAGCCAGCAACTCGCGCTGGTAAATTCGATACAAACTATAGGAAGTATCATTCAAATACATGGCCGTCTCTCCTTTCGACTGCCGAAACAGTAATCCAAACAAATTATACGCATTCTGGAAAATAAGTCAAGGTTTTGTTTTATTTTATTGAAGTTGATATAAATATAATTAATATCTATTTACGAATCGGGCAGTATTTTGCACGGAACATGAACAATGATGAGTTTGGTGCTCATCCATTCAGGATTCGCTCTGATCTGCCCCCCTCGATATCCCCAACGGTTTCTTGCTACGCAACCTCCTTTTTGACTGGTTTCACCTATCTTATGAAAAAGCCGGGTTTCCGCTCCGGGTGGAAAGTGCGCTGAACCAGCCAACTTCTCAAATACCGGGTCATCATGGTACCGATCCAAACAGGGCAATGCTCCCGGTGTGGATTTAACCTTAAAATCCGTTGACTCGAGGTCTTGACACAGAACGCATGTTCGTGTATTATGTTAGCACAAATGAGCGACTAATGCTCAGGAGGTAGCTATGATGATGGTCAGAAAAAGCAAAGGCTTGAGCGAGCGGCACCAAAAAATCCTCGAATTTCTCAAGTCGTACCAGACCGCAAACAGATACCCGCCCTCCATTCGCGAGATTGGGGAAAACACCGGCATCTCTTCTACTTCGGTGGTCAATTACTATCTCGACCAGCTCGAAAAGATGGGGATGATCGAACGCGATCGCAAGATATCACGTGGTGTGCGCCTGGTAGGTGCCAATCTCATCGGTGAAATGCTCAAGATACCGGTCGTCGGCCGCATCGTAGCCAGCGCCCCGGCACCCGTCCCGGCTTCGGATTTCAACTATTACGACGCTGACACGACCGTGGACATCGCCCGATCACTGCTTTCTACGCGCGACAAACCCGCCGAACTCTTTGCCCTGGAAGTGCAAGGCGACTCAATGATCGACGCAATGGTCAACGATGGCGATATCGTCATCATGCGCAAGGTTGGCAGCAATGCCGAAGCCAAGAACGGCGATATGGTGGCTGTCTGGTTGCCGTCCCGCGACGAGACCACCCTCAAATACTTTTACAAGGAAAAAGAAGGCTACCGCCTGCAGCCTGCCAATCCAACCATGGATCCGATCATGATCGACAAAGCTGAACCGCTCGAAATCAAGGGCAAAGTGGTCATGGTCATCCGCAAGGTGGCAACAACGGCAGTCTAAGATCCTATGCCATTACTAAAAAAGACGGCTCATTTTGAGCCGTCTTTTTATACCTTCTGGCAAATCGAACTTATGCCAGCTCGATGACTGCGCCAGCTTCTTCGAGCTTCTTTTTAGCGTCCTGAGCGGCATCCTTGCCAACCTGGGTCAGCACTTTGCCACCGGCCGTCTCGGCCATGGTCTTGGCATCGCCCAGACCCAAACTGGTCAGTTGGCGAATAACCTTGATGACCTCGATCTTCTTGGGGCCAGCATCTTTTATGACCACGTCGAATTCGGTCTTTTCTTCAACAGCCTCGGCGGCGCCACCAGCAGGTGCACCCGCCGCAGCCATAGCGACCGGGGCAGCGGCAGAAACACCCCATTTTTCTTCCAATAACTTGACCAGATCAGCAGCCTCGATCACAGAGAGCTCACTCAGTTGATCAGCCAATTTTTCGAGATTTGCAGCCATTTTATTTTAAACTCCTAGATAGATAAAGATAATATTTTTAGTGTTGCGTGATATTCAAGCCGATCACGCCGCGGCCGCGGATTGTTCCGAGTAGGCCCGGAAAACAGATGCCAGCGATCGCGCAGGTTCCGCAATCGTGCGGACCAGCTTGCCAGCCGGAGCCTGCAAGACGCCCAGCAGCTGTGATTGGACGACAGGCAATGGGGGCAGGTCAGACAGGGCTTTGACCTGGGAAGCATTTAAGAGCTCACTACCCAGGAAACCACATTTGACCTTGATCGCTTCGACACCCTTACTTGCATCGGCCAGGGCTTTCGCAGTCATCGCCGGGTCAGTAAAGGCAAAGCTGGCAGCCGTACTGTTTTCCAGATAGTCTTCAGGAAGCGGTAAACCAACTTGTTCAAATGCAAGTTTCGCCAGGGTGTTCTTGATCACATGGAACTCGCCATCCGCTTCGCGGATTTTGGCGCGAATTGCATCCATATCCTTCATCGTAACGCCGGTGTATTCCACCAGGATCACAGACTGACTCTGCTTCAACCACTCCTTATACTGATCCAACACTTCATTTTTACGTTGTTTCGAAATAGCCAAAGGACATTCACCTCCTTTCATTAAAAAGTCTTTGCCACTACTTCCAGGCAAAGACTTTGGTGAGCGTCCCAGCCCAAACGGGCTGCTATTCTCTTTCAGTCTTCACCTGAGCAGGAAATTAAGTCCCTCGGCTGACCGCGATTGCTTCGTTCCGGGGGTCAGCGCAGGACACCCGCCGTCATAGGCGAAGTGGCTTGTTTGGTTATCGGGTATTTTACCCGCTCACCTCGATGGATTGGGCCTGATTGGGATCGATCTTGATGCCAGGGCCCATCGTGGTTGTGATTGTGATGTGTTTGATGTATATGCCTTTCGCGCCAGCCGGTTTGGCTTTCTTGAGAGCTTCCATCAGCGCCGCAAAATTCTCAAACAGTTTTTGTTCCTCGAACGAGGCCTTGCCAACCGTCACGTGGATATTGGCAGTCTTGTCCAGGCGGAACTCCACGCGACCAGCCTTGGCCTCTTCAATCGCCCGTGGCAGGTCTTCAGGATTGACAACGGTACCCGCCTTGGGATTGGGCATGAGTCCGCGCGGACCCAGCACCCGGCCCAAGCGGCCGACTTTACCCATCATGTCCGGCGTGGATATTGCCACGTCGAAATCAGTATTCCCAGCCTGGATCTGGTTCAGGGTCTCATCATCGTCAGCTACCAGGTCGGCGCCCGCCTCGCGCGCCAGGGTCGCACCTTCACCCGCAGCGAAAACCAGCACGCGGACGGTCTTACCCAATCCATGCGGCAAATTGACCACATCACGTACCTGTTGATCGGCCTGACGCGGATCCAAGCCCATGCGCAAATGTACTTCCACCGTGGCATCGAACTTGGTGATCGAAGTACCTTTCGCCAGCGCAACAGCTTCACGCGGCTCATAAAGTTGATCAATGTTGACTTTGGCCTTGGCGGCCTCGTATTTCTTTCCGTGTTTCGCCATGATATCCTCCGTGGTCCAAACGGGTCGTTCATCACGACCCTCCCACCAGTCTAGTCTACGACCGTAATCCCCATGCTGCGGGCTGTGCCTTCAATCTGGAGCATGGCACCTTCGATATCGATCGCGTTCAAATCTTTCATTTTGATTTCAGCGATCTCGCGCACCTGAGCGCGAGTTACTTTGCCGACCTTTTCTTTATTCGGCACACCCGAACCCTTATCAACTTTGGCTGCCTTGCGCAGCAAGACCGCTGCGGGTGAAGTCTTCAGGATAAAAGTGAACGAACCATCGGTAAAGACGGTGATCTCCGCCGGAAGGACCTCGCCCGGACGATTGGACGTGCGGGCATTGTATTCCTTGCAGAAGGCCATGATGTTAATCCCATGCCCAGCCAGGGCCGGGCCAATGGGCGGCGCAGGATTTGCCTTCCCGGCCTCGATCTGTAATCGTACAACTGCTTTTAGTTTCTTTGCCATTTTTACTCCTTGTACCGGAATTTATTCGCGGTACTTTGTGGTTTTAGCGGGTCATTACGGGAGACCCTCCCACGTATCAGGCCAATATCCGGCCTGCTATCGTCAATATTACGCTTTCTCAACCTGCAAGAAATCCAACTCTACCGGTGTCTCGCGTCCGAAGAAAGAAACCATCACGCGCACTTTTGTACGCTCCATGTCGATCTCGGAGACCATACCGCGGAAATCATTGAAGGGGCCATCGACGATGCGCACGCGCTCGCCCACTTTGAAGGTCACCTTGACCGTTGGAGCTTCGGCTTCCATGCGCCTGACGATCTGCGAGACTTCTTCCTGTCGCAGAGGCGTAGGCTGTGTGCCCATGCCAACAAAACCGGTTACGCCCGGTGTATTACGAACCACATACCACGATTCTTCAGACATGACCATGTTGACCAGCACATAGCCCGGGAAGATATGGCGCTCCACGGTACGACGCTTACCGTCGCGGACTTCGATCTCTTCCTGCGTGGGTACAACGACATCGAAGATCTTATCCTTCATGCCCATGGTTTCTATGCGCTGTTCCAGGTTATGCCGCACCTTATTTTCGTAACCCGAATAACAATGGATTACGTACCAGGCTGCCTGTCCTTCTTTGAGCTCTTCATCGACTGGCTCTTCGCCTAACGTGGCATCGTCCGAGGTCGCTTCAGGCTTCTCGGTCGGTTCGACCGGTTCTTCGCCATCGACAGTGGCCTCGGCAGTCTCTTCCGATGCGGGTACCTCAGGAGCGGGTGTTTCTTCCGGCGTCTCGCTTATGGCTGCATCGTCCGAGGTCGCCTCAGGCTTCTCGGTCGGTTCGACCGGTTCTTCGCCATCGACAGTGGCCTCGGCAG
>CAYOUV010000004.1:100787-101622 GCA_964407265.1 uncultured Anaerolineaceae bacterium
TCTCTTCCGATGCGGGTACCTCAGGAGCGGGTGTTTCTTCCGGCGTTTCGCTTAAAGCAGCATCGTCCGAGGTCGCCTCGGGCTCCTCAGCCGGTTCGATCGGTTCTTCGATCGGATCCATCTGCTCTTCAGGTTCCTGCACATCCATTACATACCTCAATTCCAGGCAAACAGTTGACTAAATTCCTAACACCAGGTTCATCAACCGGGCAGCAATGACATCTGTCAACGCCAGGAAAAAGCCCATGAACACCATAACCACGATGACGATAATCGTCAGATTTATCGCTTCCTGCCGGGTGGGCCAGGACACTTTGCGCAATTCTCCGGCCGTTTCACGGAAGTAACGTTGGATAGCGTTCTGTTTCTTGGATTCCTTCTTGTCAGCCAAGCTGAACTCCTTGCTCATTTTTACGGCTAAAACGCCGCCTTAAAGACGGCGTCGCCTTCCAGGCAGGCCAGGCAGGACTTGAACCCACAACCACTCGTTTTGGAGACGAGAGCTCTACCAAATTGAGCTACTGGCCTATGTTGAACAGGAGCGCAAGCGCATGCGCCCCTGTACATCATACTATTTTGTCTCGCGATGCAACGTATGCTTTCGGCAGCGAGGGCAATATTTATTGAACTCAAGCCGATTAGGATCGTTGCGTCGGTTCTTCTCGGTTGTATAATTACGCTCCTTGCATTCGCTGCAAGCCAGCGTGACCACAGGGCGAACGTCTTTCTTTCTGGATGCCATACGCTTTCAATCGGGTCTCTGCGAGACCACGCTCCTAACTATTCGATAATCTTGGTAACAACACCCGCGCCCACCGTCAGGCCACCTTCGCGG
>CAYOUV010000005.1:0-82885 GCA_964407265.1 uncultured Anaerolineaceae bacterium
CGTTCCCACCCAGACCAATCAACTGATCGTCCCCAGGTCCGCCGGTAAGGTGGTTGTCGCCAGTATCGCCAGTCAGGGTGTCATTGTTCTGACCACCGACAATGTCGCGAATACCGACCACAGCTTTCATGCCAGTGGCGTCGAAGGCGGACAGGTCGATCGTGACCGGTGTCGTAAAGGCGGAATAATCCAGGACATTGATACCGCCGCCGCCATCCAGGTTACCGTTAACGAAGGAGGTGCCATCCATGATCTGGAAAGTGTCATGGCCAACCCCGCCAAACATCCAGCGTTCATCGGTGATCGTACCGCTGATCGTGAAGAGCCCGTCAGCGGTCCCATCGTAGATCAGTTCAAAAGCGCTGAAATCCAGGGTATGTCCGAGGGCCTGGTACTGGCTGCTCGCCTGCTGGATCGTCCAGGTGCTGGGAACATCAAAACCGTAGAGTTCATCACCGATCACGCCGATGGCGGAGGTGCCGATGATTTGATCGATATTGGTGAAGGAACCGCTCAGGGATGAATCGGTCCCGGACATGCCATCGACAGCACCCAGCCCGGTCAGACTGACCTGGCGCGCGGTGCTGTAGGCTGAAAAGTCGAGGGTATCATATCCCGCCTGGCCATCTATCGAGCCAGTAAAGACGGTAGTGCCCGAGAAGACAAAGCTATCCGCCAGCGCACCGCCTAGCAGCAATTCAATAGCCGAGAAGGCTAAGGCATGGCCGCTGGAGAGATATTGGTAGCTGCCATCGATTTCCCAGGTGGCAGCCAGGTCCGCGCCGGTCAGGGTGTCGCTACCATTGCCACCAACTAAGACGTCAATGTTGGTAAAGGTTGAGGAACCGGTATCGATCTGCCCGGCAAAGCCGTTGTTAGCATCCGGGCCAGTCAGCGTGATACTGCGATTATTGGAATTTCCAGCTAAGCTGAGGGTATTGTTGTCCCCTTCGCCGTCGATCGCACCAGTCAGGCTGGCATTGCTGGCGAAGTTGAATTGATCGTCACCGGCACCACCGTTGAGATCGAAGATGGCCGCACCACTGATCTCAAATGTATCAGCCTGGGCATTTCCGTTCAGGGTTTCGAAAGCGCTGAAAGTGAGGCTGTTTGCGCCAGATTGATAAAGGCCGGGATTTGCGCCATCCAGGGTCCAGGTCGAGACCAGATTGGCGCCGGTCAGCGTGTCACTGCCCATCCCGCCCGTGATGGAATTGATATAGGTAAAGTTGTTGAGCTTCGATCCTGTGCCGCTGAACCCGTCCGTGCCGCTCAACGCCGAGAGTGAGATATTTACCAGGGAGGCGGTAACGTTACTGTAATCGATTGTATCGCTGCCCGCGCCGCCGTCGATCGTGCCACTCAGACTGCCAGAGTCAAAGAAAACGAAATAATCGACGCCTGTTCCGCCGGTCAGGTTCTGGATCGATGTGAAGAAATAAAGATTGTCTACGTTGACTTCATCTGGTCCGGTGATATTGAAGGTGGCTCCACTGTTGGGCCCGATCAGGGATGAGGCTGTATTACCTGTGATATTTTCAAACCCACTGAAGTTGCCGCCCAAGCCGCTAAGGGTACCCAATTCCAGGTTGATCGTCAGCGGGCCAACAAAGGTACTGAAGTTCAGCGTATCGCTAGGCGAGCTGCCGCCGGTCAGGTTCTCGACTGAGGTGAAGAAGAACACCCCGTCAACGTTGCCTGCGTTGGGCGCAGTGAAATTAAAGGTCGCGCCGCTATCCGGACCCACCAAAGTGTCAGCGTGAGTGCTACCCGTGTAGTTTTCAATATGGGTAAACGTGCCGCTCAGTCCATCGGCTACGCCACTCAGAACAGTCGGGGTGGCATCTTCAAGTGTAACGGTTACACCGCTGCCATAATTTTGGTAATCGAGGTAATCGAGACCGTCCACGCCATCGATATTTCCCGCGAAGACATAAGCATTCCAGAATTGGAAGGTATCCGCCTGGTTCCCGCCGACCAGGTTTTCAAATCCGGTGAAGGACATGCTCTGGCTGGAGGCCTGGTCGATGTAGCGGTCGCTGCCGTCAAGTTCCCAGGTCGCTGCAGAGTCGGCACCCATCAGGGTGTTGCTTCCGCTGCCGCCCAGAACGGCATCCAGGTTGCTAAATCCGCCAGCCGGCATAACACTGGTCGTGCCATCAAAGCCATCGATCGCGCCGATGCCAGTCAATTGGATATCGACCGTGGTCGAATACTGACTCAAGTCGAGTGTATCCGTCCCGGCCAATCCGTCGATGGTTACAACGCCATCGACCGTGCCTGGCAGGCTCGTGCCATCGGTGAAGACGAATTGATCGGGGGTCGGGCCGCCAACAAAGTTTTCGATCTGGGTGTCCGCTGCGACGCTGCCCGCAGCAACATCCACCACAGCGACAGATGAGCCGTCGAAAGTGAAGGTCAACGAACCGCTACCGATGACTGTCACGTTCGAGAAGTCAAGCGTATCGTTCCCGCCGTTGTCAAGGATCGTATCCTGCCCCCAACTGTCATTGAAGGAGTAAGTGTCGTTTCCGAGTCCGCCCGACAGGATGTTATCGGCGCTGCTGCTGGTCAAATGATCGTTTCCGCTACCAGTCAGCAGGTTTTCAATATTGAGGAAGGTATTCGTACCCAGACCTGTAATCTGCGGGAGTACCTCTCCCAGGTCGATCGTCAAGGACGCCGTCGCGTTGCTCTCATCGAGTGTATCGACCCCACCCTGTCCGTCGACGTAATCATCGCCTGATCCGCTGCGGAAGATATTGGCGTTCGAGTCGCCCAATAGGATATCGTCGCCGCTACCAGCGAACACATCGAGAATATTGGCGAGGCCATCTGCCAACCCGCCGTTCAGGCCGGTCGCGGAATGAGCCAGCAGGGAAATTAAATTGATCGTTTCGTCCGTCCCGCTTAGATTGGCTTGAACTGGGCTGGCGCTGCTGTAGGCCTGGTAATCCAGGCGATTCCTGCCGCCGCCGCCGTCGATGTAGGTGCCTGCACCGCCTCCTGCCAGGGTAATCCCATCTTCGCTGAAAATAAATTGATCGTCACCAGCACCGCTCAACAAGCGCTCAATGGTGTTGCCGGTTTCAGACAGGCTGTTTCCGTCGCCAGTCACGCTCAGGCCTGCGCTGGCAATCATGAAGGTCAGTGCAAAGGAAATGTTCGAGAAATCGACGGTATCCAGCCCACCCAGGTCACTGAGCAGATCACTACCCCAGCCGTCAAAGAAGCGAAGGATATCATTCCCCAGACCGCCAAGCAACGTATCGTTGCCTTCGGCGCCGATGATCAAGTCCGGGCCATCAAGGCCGTCCAGGTAATTGTCCCAAACATCACCGATCAGGCTATCGGCGTAGTTTGAGCCAATCACCCGTTCAATCCCGCTGATGCCGCCGGCCAGCGCATTGAATATAGCGGTCGCAATTCCGGAGGCGAGGTTGACGTTGACACCACTACCATAATTGCTGTAATCCAGCGTGTCCTGCCCGGCCTGTCCGTCCAGCTTGGCCGGTACCAGGACGCTACCAAATAACCTGAAGACGTCATCGCCGGCGCCGGCGCGGTATGCCAGGACCTGCGTGTTGATCTGCAAGAAGTTGAATTCATCGACCAGGCCGCCGCCATTCACATATTCAAAACCGTTGAAGCTCAAGGTGTTGCCGTTGGCAGCGTAACCGATGTTGTTATTGAGCGCATCATCGATCGTGAAGACCGCTGCGGCATCCATACCGGTGATCGTATCATCCAGAGCCGCACTACCGAGGATGATATCGATATTATCGAAGGTACCGAGGGCGGCTTCAGTTCCAGCAAAGCCGGCATCCGCAATGACGCCCGTCAGGCTGCCAAGTCCGGTCAGCAGGGCATTACGTGTGCTGGTGTAGGCCTGGAAGTCGAGTGTGTTCGAACCATCCTGACCATCCACGATACCCGCAATCGTGGCTGTGTCGGCAAATTCGAAGGTGTCATTCCCGTTCCCACCGACGAGGTTTTCGACGTCATTGTCCGGGGCGGAGGCTGACGTGTATGTAACGCTATCCGGGATGGAAGTCACCGTAATTCCGCTGGTGGTTACAGCAAAGGTGAGATTCGCCGAAGCCGGGGCAATATTGATCAAGTCTTGAACGACGTTATCGTAGACGTAGAACGTACCGTAAACGAATCCGCCGAACGAAATGGTGTCATTGCCCTGACCCGCCAGTTCGTGGACCGTATCCGTGCCCCAATTGTCGCCAAACAGATAGGTATCGTCACCGAGCTTACCGGTCAGCGTGTCATTCCCGCCATTACCGGCCAGGAGGTTATTGCCGGCGTCACCCGTCAGTACATCATTGGCGGAACCGCCGAAGATATTCTCCAGGTTCACCAGGCGATCCACATCGCCGCTGCCGATATTGGTCGCCTCACCAGTGGAGAGGTCGATCGCCAGTATGGTAGTGTAGGCGCTGTAATCCAAGGTATCGTTCCCACCCTGTCCGTCAATCGTGGATTGGATCGCCGGGTCAGGAGGCTGAGGCAGGTCGGCAAGCGTGGCGCCGTCAGTAAAGCGGAAGATATCATCGCCGGCGCCACCGCGGACAACGTAATACTGTTCAGCAGAGAAAGCCATCACGTCTGCAGCAGAACCACCATACAACCGCTCCATATTGATGAAGTGCAGCGTATAAGGGATCGTCGGAGCAAAGGTCGGGGGATTGCGCCAGTCAGGATAATCCGAGTTTGGAATAACGTATTGGTTATCCAGACCGTCCACAATCCACTGGCTGTCGATATCGCGGCCTTGCAGCGCATCATACTTACTGCGACCACCCCAGGCTTGTTCCACCGCATACCATACGAAGCTCAATTTACTGCCAATCGGCAGGAAGTTCGTATCCAGATCCTCGACTGTAGCCAGCAGGTCCAGGCCGCCAGCGCCGCCCATTTTGATCAACAAGCGGTCATCGACTACGCGGTAATCGATCGTGTCAAAGCCGCCGCCCGCATCCAGATAATCCAGACCCCAGTTCTTGAGGAAGATAAAGGTCTCGTTGGCATTACTGCCATAAATCGTGTCAGTTCCAAAATCGTTTTTATCATCCGGGTAAATGACCGGTTCGATATTTACGGGCGTAGCACCGCGCGCATCCAGCGTATCGTCGCCAGCATGCAGGTAGATGGTCATGAATTCCATGCCGTGCGTGCCGTCTGCGTTGCCGTCCGCAGGGGCTACATCTTCGTCGTAGTTGAAGATCGCCAATTGATCTGCCGGGGCAACCGTGGTCGGATCGATTGGTGATCCGGCAGGAGCCGGCAAGAGACTCGAGCTCAGTAAATAGAAAGCCGTCGAGGTCATACGGATGTAATCGTTGCCGCTTGTGCCATGCACGAACAGTCGGTCAGTATTCCAGATATCACCCGTGTCTTTGATCGATAGGGGACCGTCAAAGGCCGGATTCAGATAAACGATATAGGTATCAGAACCGTTCAAACCATCAATGTACAGGCTTTGTGAACCAGTGGCTGAGATGGAAAGCGTGCCGCTGCCACGACTGCCCAGGATCTGCTCGAATTCCAGTGAATTGGAGGTGCTGTTGACGCTGTAGCCCCAACCGATCAGGTGCATGCCAGTGCTATCGACTGAACCATTCAAATAACCGATCGCAGCTGAAAAATCGAGGATGTCGTTCGTTCCAGCCGCGGCGCCGGCAGCTTCAGTGACCGTATCATCGCCGCCGAAGGTGGTGAAAACGTAAGTATCGTTTGCATCTCCACCGGACAGCGCATCGTTCCCTGCACCGCCGATGAGGATGTCGTCCCCACCATTGCCGAAGAGGCTGTCATTACCGCTGCTGCCATACATCGTATCGGGGCCAGCGCCTCCATTGAGGGTGTCATTCCCCGAACCGCCATACATGGTAATACCGTTACTCGGATTGCCGCCGGCTGTCAGCGTATCGTTACCATCGTCGCCATACAGAACCGAGCTGGCATTCGCCCCTGACACTAATGTATCATCGCCCACACCGCCGTGCAATTCAGTCGGAACCAACACGCTCGGATCAATCGTAATGATGTCATTGCCCTGGCCGCCAAAACCAATTACCTTGACAATATGCCAGTAAGCGACTGCTCGCTGATCGACATACCAGGTGGAGGTGCCGGTAAGGCGTGCTTTGATCCGTAATTTTTGTGAAGTGGTACTGGAACAATCATTTTCACACCAAACGTAGAACTCTTCACTGGCATCTACTGTGTTGCCATTGGAATCGAGCGCATCGCCTATTTGGTTATTGGAGGCTTGGCGATTGCCCGCGTAGGGCCCCATATTGAGATACAGAATATAGCCACCCAGCGTTGGTTCCGTGGTTCCCAGGCGTGGAGGCAAGGCTATATCAAAGGTTTGATCGTAGACAGTGATGGTGAGCCTGAAATAAACTACCTGAATATCGAGGGTGGTAACAAGCAGCGGGATGTGGAGCGTAACTTTTACTTCGAAGAAGATATCAATCGTAACGCGCACGTCGAAGATCCAGCCGTCGTTGGCTTCGAAGACTTCAGCCATCTCTTTCCAGCGGACCTTACCATCCCCATCCACATCGTGCAGGTAGAAATATCCGGTACCGGTGATACCACCACCAGCATAAATATCGATAATGCCCAGATCCAGGCCAGCCCCAAATTCGATCGTTACGGAAAGCGTGAACTGCGCCTTGCGCTCGCCGGTATCGGGATCCTTGACCAGCACGTAGAAGCCATCCGCCAGGTCTTCCGGAAGTTTGGTGATCAAGTAGGTGCGAATACCGCGCGTATCGTAGCCGAAATCAATATCGATTTTGGCCGTAAAAGTCCCGGCAACTCTGACATAGACGGGCGGGGGTACGTAGACGATCCACTTCTTCTCGATGGTGACACTGACATAAAATGTTGGCATGTCAACTGTGACCAGATCGACGTCTTTGCCACCCAACAGGTCCAGAATCGAGCTGGGATTGGTGATGATCGGGAAGTCAAGGGTGAATTCACCCTCCATACCACTATCCGTCGTGTAAGAACCGGAAGAATTACCCGCCGCAGGTTTCTTGCAAGCGCCGGTCGCCGGATCAACCCCGCCTGAATCGGCTGCACAATGCTGCAAAGACTTAATACTTTTACTCTCGTCAGGGCCCAGAACCGCCGGGCCACCGCCCTCAAGCTTAATATTGTCTCCCAGGTTTGGAGTCACTGCCTCCTTGGCAGCATCAATGATATCGCCCAGCGTCACCCCGGTATACTCAGCGAAATGCACAGCACCAATCGGGATGTAAAGATCATCAATGTTCGGGTCATTCAGGATCGGCTGCATGACTACGGTCAAGCCGTACATGTAAGCAATGGCGTCAATGAAAGGACGCATATTCTTGAGCCCGGTAAACAGGACTTCCAATTCGTCGAGGATGGTCCAGGTTGTGCCGGTCAGGAAGGACATGACCGGATCGACCATGAACAGGAAGCCGGTTTCGGGATTGATCAACCAATCCAGAGGATGGAAGACATCGTAGTAAGCCTGCAAAATCGGCTTAACAAATTTGGTCAGGAAAGTACCCACAAAGACCTTGACATTGGCATACTCAACCGTGGGTGCGTAAGTAAAGAGCGGGTTGAGGCCGTTATCAGCCGTACCGGTGCGCATCAGGAAGGGATCAAGAACCAGCCCGGGGGTCGCTGGGCTGCCGTCACCAAATTCCCAAATCAGGTTGAAATCAAGACCCAGGCCGGGGAATTGAACCGAGTCGCCGAAGGAGGTGCGCATGAGCAAGTGCAGGTAGACATGACCGGTCAAGGTTGCAGAGATCACCTGGGCCGGTTCCGTGCCCGGGTCAGCGATTTCGCCAAAAGCCAGGCGGCCGTTGGCATCCGGATCCTTCAAGTCGACGATTAAGTTGTATTGCAAATCGGAATTTTGATAAGTAAATGGGGCATCGCAGGGAGCATGAGCTACGGCGGCGCCGTTCCCGGTCGGGTTGGCGGGGTCGGTGGTTGAGTCGAAGCAGGTTCCGTCTTTCGCATTGAAAGGCAGGAAGATAACTTTGCCAGAAATATTTGAGGATGGATCAGTTTCTTGAATGAGCGTGCCGTGCAGTGCCAACTGAATTTCGCTGTTTTCATTCCCCGTCACATTGGTGTCAACATAAAAACCATTTGCGATGTCAACACCGAAACCAAAGTACCAGTCCCAATCGTAAGTCAGATTAACAATTGCATTACTGAATGTCAAGCCTAAATTAGGCAGTCCCGTCGTGAGTGAATTCGTCTGAATCGTGATCGAATCATGCAGATGCATGTTGAACTGACAATAAGTTGCATCACCTTCGCATTCAGGAGGACCGGTGGCGTCGCTGGTGACTGTGATATCCCCGCTATTGATAATGTAATCGCTGTTCGAATCCTGGAGTTTGCTACCCATAACTGTAACGAAAGCATTTTGGATCAAGACCAGCGCCGCAGCCATGTCGATATTTCCGGCATTGCGGATTGGTTCAGCCAGGTAATCCAGGATATCCAGGCGTAATTGATTTACCCACTGGACGCTCGCTAGCGTTTCAAGTGAATTGCCAATGCCGGGCAGGTTGATGCTGAAAATTTGAATATTGATCGCGTTTTGAATAACCTGGAAAGCCAGATCCAGGCCATCCAACAGATTCTCGGGGTTAAGCAGCTGGTTGAGCAGCGATGGTGCATTGATCAGCAGCCCGCCGTTCAAACCCAGGTTGGGCAATGAGCTAATCAAGACCGAAGCCGTACTCCCGTTCAGGAATGTGCCAAGATTGTTTATATCAATGGTCAGATTCGGGAAGTTTGGATCGGCAACCGTGTCGCGGCTCGGGTAGAACAGGGGTAGATCGACGCTCGCTGTGCCAAAGGTGGTTTCATGCGTTGCGGAAAGCAAGGCAGCCTGATCGGTGAAGTAATGGCGGCTACCACCGCTGATGGCGAAGTTGAACTGAGCCGGACTGGTGTGGGCAGGGTTGCCATCCGCATTCAAGGCAGCTGATCCACCCACAACATACAAATCCAGTGAACCGATCTTGGCGCGAAAATCCATGTTCTGGGCAGTTGCATTGACCGTATAGCTCAGGGTACTCGTATCCGAGATATAGGCCATTTGACCGGCCAACTGGGTCGTATCCAGGCCCATGCTCAGATTCAGGCTGGCGCCGCTGGTCACTGCTAGATTCCCGCCTGCATCGGCTGCAAACATCTTATGCACACCGAACAGATTCGGATCACTTGAGCCAAGGGTGTCAAAATCAATGCTCAGAGGTGTATTGGTTGTCTGTGAGATCGCATTCACAAAAGCGATGGTCAATCCCGAACTGCCAAAAGCCAATGTCGCTACTGAGCCCAAGGTGGAATTCAAAAGCGACTGGAAAGCCTGAATGGTCGCTGCGTTACTGGCGCGCATAATATTGACCAGGGTCTCGAAATGATCGGCATAGCCCACCAACTTATCTACACTCAAACCAACCAAAGGCAGGCGAAGATTGAGGTTGAAGTTGGCAGTATCCGCTTCAACCGCCTGCAAATATGAAGTGACGTCGTCAAATAACGCGATCACATCCGTAAAGGAAACCTTTTGCCAGGCCGGAGCGGCGGTCCAGGCAGCCGGAACGGGGATGGTCAGGGTACCTGCGGCGGAATTATCGACCGGTTTGGTATACCAGTCCGTGAAGGTCAGGGTAACAGTCTGTGCACTGATCCCAAAGGCACTGTCACCAACCAGCGGCACAACCGGGAAATTCGCGGAAGCGGTTGCCGTATGCGTAATCGTCGTAACACTGGCAACACACTGGGTATCCGCCAGATTATAAGGGTCACACAAATTTTTACCGTTATCATTCAGAGTTGCGAGGCTAACTTTGCTTGCCCCACCCGGATCCTTGAGTGCGGCAGCATAACTTAGAGATGCAGATAATGTCGCAGCGTTGATGCTCAACCCGGCATAACCAAGGCTCATGGTCGCATTGAAGGAGGAAACGGTATCCAGAGCAACTGTGAGCGAACCGCTGACGCTGGAATTGTTCACGAAGGCATTGTCAGAATGCGTGCGCCCGAACAACCCTACCGACAACCCCAATTTCGAAAGATTGGCATCCCCGGTTACGATCTTAATCACCTTGATCGTTGGATCCTTGCCAGCCAGGAAAATGCGGTCGCCATAACAATAGCGCGTGTAGAGCTTATTGCCAGTCCCATCGGGTAAGCCCGTGATCGGATCATTACGATAAACAGGGCCATATCCGCTGGGGCAGACACCGCTTCCAACCGGAGTGCGCAGGTCAAAAATGTTCTGCGCTTCAACCAGACTGCTCAGCCCGGCACTGGACAACCCCGCATTGACCGCCAGGACAAAGTCATCGATGGTTGCATTGGCGGGGACATTGACCGTAACCAGATACGGGGTATTGTCAAAGGCTAATTCGAATGTGGCTGCGAAAGCCGAGGTCGGCGTAACCCCACCATATAAAGGAAGAGGCGTTGCCGTGGGCATCGAGGCGCTGGTCTTATCGTCGGAATAACCAAGCAGGTCCAGGTTGGTTCCGCTGGTTATCTTGAGGGAACGGATATTGGGATTGACCGCCCGCAAAGCGATCATATTGGAACCGGACAATACAACTGCCTGAACATTGTATGTAGCAATCCCGGTCACTCCATCCACGGAGGCCAATCCGGAAATTGTGGTTAATACGTTATTGATGTCATCAACCAAGTCACTCAGGCTCGAATTCCCGGATGTAGCCGGAATTGAAATCGAATAATTATTTACACTGCCAGTATCCACCCGCAAGTTGATCGTGACGGGGCTCGCCAAGTTGCCGGTTGTATCAGGCACATCCAGGCCGGACACGTCACAACGCGCTTGTTGATTGCAATAAACACTGGTCTTATATCTCGACAAGCCGATCTGTGCCAGGTTGAATCCGTTCGTGATAATCAAACCCTTGATGTCCGGATCCAGGGGCACGATCTCATACATGAAATCCGACCCGGGGATGGTGACAGCTTCAACATCTGTAATTCCGCTCCCAGAGAGGGCGGTGTTGATATCAGAAACCAGATCAGCAATAGTCGTATTGGTCGATGTATTTGCTACGGATACGGTAATGATCGAGGAATAGGAATAGGTTGGTGAGGGGTCATTACTCAGGGTCCAGCCGAGAACAAATTTTACATCGTCTGCCAAACGACCAATGATATCCGTATGAATAACATCTGAGGCATCAATATAATAAGGGAGGGCTGTCGAAACAATGGTCGGCGTGGTCGAAACTTCCGGCTTGATTATCGGCGCTTGATTGGCCGTCAAGTCAAGCCCGAAGTGGATAGTATACGTCAGGGTAGTATCGATTTTTACATTGATTGAGGTGGTCGCCGCCAGGCCGCTGAAAGGCGCGATCGAATAATTGAGATTCAGGGGTGCCGTCGGAAGAGGGATACCAGAAGATAATGTAAAGATAATATCGTAAGTTAGTTCATGTGAGCTTGAATTATAGGAGTAAGGTGCCGAACCAGTTAATCCAAGTGCAAGATTAATAGCTGTAGCAAAAGTGACCGCATCACTGAAATTGACCTTGTAGGATGTTTGCAAGGCATCCGTGAACAATTTGAATCCACTGGCGAAGTCCATGAAAGAACTTAATAATGCAGCCTGCGCAAATGGGATGGGCACCTGTAAGGTGGCCGAGTCCAGGTTGCCAAACCAGGATCCCAGACTGACCAGCAATGCATAAACCCGATTGGCTGTGATGTTCCCAAAATAGGCCAGGTCACTAAAACCGGTCATGGTCAGGGTTGGATCATAAGGGTCGAGGCTTAGAGTGTCTGTAAATGATACGCTCGGACTGGAGACGCTCAAACCGGGCACACTTCCTACCAAGGCCAGTGGGATATTTACATGCAGCCCTGCGCCGAGTTGTGTCAGCGTGAAGCCGCTCAGATTGGATGACACATTCGTAAGATTCACGAGCGCCAAATCCGAGGTTGGCACACCAACTCGTATTTGCTGTGCAAATGTAAATGAAGTAGTGGAGGTTGAGAAGGTAACAAACCCATAAAGTACTTTAGCACTGATGGAGGAAGCGCTTGCGGAAGCGCCGAACTGCCAGCCAGTTGGGTTCGTGGCGTCGGTAGTAATAAAACGAATCACCGCGACCGGGGTACCGCCAGTGGTCAGGTTATCCACGATGGCATAAAAGTTCATGTCCATTGTGGCGGTCAGCGTAACATCCGTGCGCGCTTGTTTGGTATTATCGGACGAGTCCAGGAAACCAAAACCTTCCTGGATTAACGCGGGCATATCGTTCAGGTCAAGATGGGTATGGTAATCACCTGCAGGCAGGCCGGCTGGGTCGCGAACAAAGGACTGCTGGCGCGTGGCAGAATACTTCATGCCCGCGTGCAGTTGGTCATGGCAATATACGCCGCAGTCACCCAGTATTTCAAGATGGATATCTATCAATGAAATAGTAACTGTTAGGTGAGTCCCATCTGCCAGAAGGGTTTTTGTATCCCCGGTTATTGCGGCCAACGCATTTTCGAGTCCGTTGGTTGTGGAGTTTGAACCCAAAAATGAATTAACCTGATTATACAAATATTCAGTAAGCGCCTGTTTGGGGTCGAAAATGCCACCAATCGTATCCCGAAGCAGTCCGCCTTCCTGACTTCCCAGCGTTCCGATTCCCGGAATTCCGACTGCCAGCAAACCAAAGCTTGCCAAGCTGTTGGCCACAGTGGCATCTCCCGCAAAATTTGCGAGTGCTTGCAAGATGCCTGACAACAAATTGCCATGCCCATTAAGGGAGAAGTAGCCGTTGACAGCCTTGATCCATTCAACATGCTCAAAGCCTAATGTATTTCCGTCGAAGGTAAAGGTTGTCGGTGTGGTTGAATTACCGGTTGCGTAGGTTATATCATTGTTATTCAAATCCAGATCGACTTTATCGGCCAACCTATAATCCGGATTTGTGTAAGTCCCACTCCAGAAATTTTCGACCACGTAGCTGCCAGAAACGTTGACCTGGTTCGAGCCCGAAAATTCAGAGATGGTGGTATTGCTATTGTTAATCACAAAATGGAGACGTGTGGTGACCGCGCTGAAGTCCAGCGTATCGAGGCCTTCGCCGCTATTTTCCGTGACCGTATCCACTCCCCAGCCATTCGCAAAGACATAGGTATCATCGCCGAGCCCGCCGATGAGGCTGTCATTTCCCGCGCCGCCTGTTATGATATCTGCACCAGCATTGCCGGTAATGACGTTGACGCCGCTGTTCCCGGTCAAGGTATCATCCCCAGCGCCGCCTGTCAAATTCTCAATACTGGTCACTGTACCAGAAACACCGGTTGCCGGTCCACCTGACAAATCGGCTGTCACCGGGTTGGACGCGCTCCAGCCAGAATAGTCCAGCAGATCGGTGCTGCCGTTACCCGTGATGTTGCTAACCCCGGTGCTTACGGCATTATTGAAAACAAAGATATCGCCAGCGGTGCCACCGACCAGGTTTTCCATGTTGGTGAATGTAAGCCTGAGCGTAGCGCCTTCTTTAAGTGTACCGGCATTGGCCCCGGTAATTATAAATGTAGTGGCAACGTTGGCGCTGTTTAGCGTATCGCTGCCGTTCCCGCCATTCAATGTCCCGGACAGACTTGCACCAGCTGACTGATTGAAAATATCATTAGTGGTACCGCCGGTGATATTTTCGATTGAAGTGAAACTGATTCCAAGCGCGTTTCCGCTGTTGGTTCCGGTTACATTAAATGTGGTAGGGCTATTGGGACCAGTGACCAGATCGGATGTCGAACTGCCACCAGTGATATTTTCAATCGAAGTGAAATTGATACCTAGGACATTCCCGCTGTTGGTCCCGGTCACATTAAATGTAGTGGGGCTATTGGGACCAGCGATAGTGTCGGATCCAGTCCCACCATTAATATTTTCAATCGAAGTGAAGCTGATGCCAAGTACATTCCCGCTGTTGGTCCCGGTTATATTATATGAAGAAGCACTATTGGGACCAATGAGCGTGTCAGTACCAGTCCCACCATTCAAATCAGTTGTTTCAATGCCGCTGAAGTTTACTGTTTCATTAATAAGGTTTATTGAGGAGCTGGTGATTTGAAAGCTATCATTACCAGTGGTACCGCTGACGGCCAAGATATCACCAACACCTCCACCTGTGTCGGTAACATTGACTGTCTTGTTGCCAGCATTGCCACTTAAGTTGACAGTGACGTCATCACTACCAGTTTTCCCATCTATAGTGACTGCTGCCGCACTTGTACCAGCCAGGGTGACTTCGATTGTATCGTTGCTCGAGGTTCCATTGATGATCACAGTCGAGCCGTCCACCGTGACAATCCCGCTGGCCCCAAAAATAATATTATTGAACGTGATCGGTCCGGATGAATTGGTGATATTAATCGGCGCATTCAGGGTCGTGGTCGTGCCTTGACTGTTCGAGCCAAAATTCCAACCACCGCTGAAAGTCAGGGCAGTGGATTGGCCGTTGAGGTTGATCGTCTCAGTGAAGGTTGCGCCTTCTTCTAAATAGATCGTGCCCGGTGAAGTCGCATCCCCAATGGCGTCTGCAATTGCAGTAGGTCCTGTATACTGGGTCGTTGTGCAACCCACACTACCTGGCGTAGTTACATTGGGACAAAATTGCGGATCAGGGAGAGTTGCATCTTCAACGGGTTGTTGATCATCAACCGGAGCACTTGCTGCAGGATCAATGGGCTGCCCGGCATCCATCAAAGAGCTGTCCGTGGGCTGGCCATCTAAAGCGGGCTCAAGCCCGGACGAGTCAGCGCCGTCCACTGCTTCTGTGGAAGCAGATAGATCGGCGCTGTTGGAATTATCAGTGGGAATTACATCAGTTGCTGTATCCGCGGGAGGCGAGGTGTCCGTACTCTGCAAAACATCCGTTGCGTTATCGGTCGTATTATCATCTTGTGTGAGATCAGTGGTTAGAGCGGCATCAGCAGGTGCAATGGCGCTTGGAGCGCTTTCACTTCCATCCGTCGATTCTGTAACTGTCGGGTCAGCAGAAGCTGTCGTCGAATTTGTAACCGCCGGGTCGGTAGAAGATGTCGCTGGACCTGGCATCGGAGTTACTTCTGGATTTGTGACGACAGCCACCGGTGTCTCAGTCGGGGTTGAAGCCGGATCCGGTCCATCGGCGTATACAGTGCCAGCCAGCGGTCCCATTACGAAATAAAATAAACCCGCCAACACGAACAGCTTAACAAGCGAAAACCAATCAAGCTTCTGATTGGTTCTGTGAGTGGCTGTCACTGGCGTTGCGGGCGGGTATGAAACCATCAATTCTTTCTGTTTGGTATTGTTCAGTTGTGAGTGTAGTAAATAATCCGATACGCGAACTAGCGGGATAATACCATACTTCTGCAAAGCTGACAACTAATGTCTAATTAATATTTTTTATCATACTATTTACCAAGTAATTTTACAAGCTCTTTTTTTGATGCTGTAACAAGTTGGGGGTCAGCGTTCAATTCAACACAATTCTCGAAAGCTGTAATAGCACCATTGATATCACCCTGCAACTTGTAGGCCAGACCCAGGTAGTAATAAGCACTCGCATCTTTCGGATCGATGTCCAGCGCATGCTTGAGGTCTGCAATCGCCTGTTCATAATCTTTGTCCTGAATATGGACAATCGCACGTACACGAAGTGCGAGGGCATAATCCGGATTTATCTCCAGAGCTTTGTTGAAATCAGCCAGCGCCTTTCCATACTCTTGCCAGTTGTAATAGCCAACACCCCGGTTGTAATAGCCATCCGGGTTATCGGGTTGGAGCGTAATGATTTGATTGAAGTCTTTTATGGCTGCCTCATATCGCTTGAGAGATAAATTGATCTGACCACGGCTGAGATAAGCCTTGATATAGCTGGGGTCAATCTGCAATGCCTTTGCGAGATCAGCGAGCGCTGCTTGATAATTTCCCTTTGCCGCATAGACATTCGCCCGGTTGTTGTAGAAAGCAGCCTCAGTCGAGGAAAGCGCTATCGCCTGAGTATAGTCTTGAAGCGCCGTATCCAATTCGCCTATTCGAGAATGGATAATGCCTAGATTGTAATAAGCCTGGGAATTATCCGGCCTAATTTGTATGGCGCGCTCCAGATCCTGAAGAGCTTTATCTGTCTGATTCAGATTTGCCAGTGTCATCGCCCGGTAGAGATACCCATCGGCTGATTGTGGATTGCGCTGCACAAATTGATCAAAATCAAGCAAGGCCTCACGAAACTGTTTTTGGTTAAAGTTTGCTACTCCCCGTTGCAGGTAAGCCTCAGAAAGATCGGGGTTGAGGCTGAGCGCCAATGAAAAATCCGCCAGGCCATCCTGGTCATTTCCAAGCAGGAGTTGCAATCGCCCGCGATTGACATAGGCCAGCGCATAATTAGGATCGAGTTGCAAGGCACGATTATAGTCGACCATTGCATCATCTTTTCGGTCCAATCTTACGTACAAATTTCCACGATTGTTATATGCAGGGGCTGAGGTGGGAGCCAGTTGAATAACCTGATCGTAATCTGCCAGAGCTGCTTGTACATTCCCAACCGAATCATTAAGCACAGCCCGGTTGTAGTAAGCATCTGCATTGGAAGGCTGAATCTGGATTACCTGGTTCAGATCATCAACCGCAGCAGTGACGTTTCCTAATGCGTTATAAGCTGCGGCGCGCGCAAAGTAGGCTTTGATCTGCGTCGGTTCGAGCGCAATCGCTTGATTTAAATCCTCCAGTGCAAGCTCGTATTCATTCAAACCCAAGCGTGCCGCACCGCGCCCATAATAAATATGTCCGGACAGGGCCGGGTTGGTGTTTTTAGTTAATGCAGATGAGTAGATGGATTCGGCCAGAGCATAATCCCCTTGATTAAGAGCCGTTTCGCCTTGCGAGACCAACACCAAGAGTGGATCGGGGGATGGGGTCGGAGTCGAGGAAACCCCACCAGCACTTTGCGGTGAGTCACAGGCCGATAATATCGAGGCGGATAAAAACACCACGAAGACAATTCGAAAAAATAATCTCATAGAAACTATTCTAATCTACAAGCCAATATAAAAACAAGCCGACGACGGATAAGTATCGAAGCTTTTATTAGGGGACTTCAGCCGGAAAATTTTCCAATCAAACAGCATCGTTGAAAGCCCTCTTCCAAAGCCGGAATATTTAATTCTTAAAATATCCTGAGAATGATTGACTTAGAATACAAAACTGACTACACTATGAAAGCGCTTTCAAAAAAAATTACATACGATGCAAATATCCAAGCGCTCCCCTACTATTGCAGATGTAGCCCGGCAGGCAGGTGTCTCTATCGCCACTGTCAGCCGCGTGCTGAATTCCAGTACACCGGTCCACCCAGATACAGCTCGCCGGGTCCTGGGTGCTATCAAAGAACTCAATTACGTCCCGAGTTCTGCAGCACGCATGCTGGCAAGCCGCAAGACACAAACGATAGGATTGCTGCTTCCGGAAATCAGTGGAACTTTTTTTCAACCGATGCTCAAAGGAATAGAAGCCGGCGTGCGCGAAGCAGGTTTTGACCTGCTGATTTTCACGACCCAGAATCATCCTAATCAACATCATCCACGCCCGTTAGGAGAACAGAACACAGACGGGTTGATCGTCTTCACCGGCAGCCTGGAGGATGAAGAACTTCATCGAATGCGCCAACTCAATTTCCCGATTGTCTTGCTGCACCAGTCCTCCCCAGACGGCATGCAAATCCCTGTGATTACCATCGAAAATAAATCCGGCGCGCAGAACCTTGTAGAACACTTGATTGAAGTTCACAACTGCCACCGGATTGCTTTTTTACAGGGGCCGGAGGGTCATGAAGATTCCGAATGGCGCGAACGCGGCTATCGCGATGCGTTGGGTGCCCACGGCCTACCCTTTGATTCCAGCCTGGTCGCCAGTGGCGGATTTGACGAAAACGAAGCCCGTGTTGCAGTCGAAAACTGGTTGATCGAAGGCGTTGCCATTGATGCCATTTTCTGCGGCGATGATGATGCCGCCATCGGCGTACTGACAGCTTTACAGCACGCTGGGAAAAAGGTGCCCAGGGATATCGCCGTGGTGGGTTTCGATGATGTCCCGGTTGCGCGCTTCCTATCCCCGCCGCTGACCACCGTCCAGGCACCGATCGAGGAGATCGGGCACACAGCAGTTTTGCAGTTGGTACGTTTAATGCGCGGCGAACAAGTAGAACCGGTGGTATTGCTACCGGTCGAGTTGGTGATCCGTCGATCGTGTGGATGCGACTGATCCACATAAGTTAATCATTAGGAGGAGGTGGACCAATCAAAAATATTCCAAATATTGCCCCAATTTAATTTCCTCACCAACCAAGAAGGAGAATGAGATGAAGTCCAAATTACTGGCATTGTTTTCACTGGTCATTGTGGCGTCCATGCTCTTAGCCGCCTGTGGTGGTGGAAACAAGGCTGCAGATCAACAAGTACTGCGCGTCTGGATCCAATGGGGCGACAACCCGCAGCAGATCCAGACCCTGTTCGACAAATACACCGCCGAGACCGGCATCAAAGTGGAAGTGACCGCGCCGCTTGAAGAAGACAAAATTCTCCCAGCGCTGACCGGTTCCAATCCACCCGACGTGCTGGTGCTTTCCGGCGGCGACCTGGTTAAATCGTATGCTAAAGAAGGATTGGTGACGGAACTTTCCGACATCATCAAGACCGGCGGCATTGACTTGACTGATTTCTTCGAAGCTCCACTCGACCAATGCAAATACGGCGACCAGATCCTGTGCTTACCCTGGGGGACGGACATGTACGCCCTGTTCTGGAACAAGGATATGTTCGAGGCGGCCGGGTTGGATCCTGAGACTCCACCCGCAACCATGGAACAACTGGCCGAGTTCGCCGACAAACTGACCAAGACTGACGCGGATGGCAACCTCACGCAGGTCGGCTTCCTGCCCGACCAGGGCTGGGATCACAGCGACCTGTACGTGCGCATGTTCGGCGGATTCTGGTACAGCGACGACGGTCAGCACGTGACCGCCAACAGCCAGCCCATGATCGACTCGCTCACCTGGCAGCAACAGTTCTACACCAAATATGGTGCGGACAAAGTGCTGGCTTTCTCATCCGGCTGGGCCGACCAGTACATGTCCGCCGATTACCCCTTCTACACCGGCAAGATGGCCATGTACGTGGACGGCGAATGGATGACCGGCCCGAACTTCATCAGCGCCTTTAAACCCGAGGCCAGTTACGGGGTCGCGCCCTTCCCGCCACCAGCAGATCATCCCGAACGCGCCAACACGGCTGTGGTGCAAGGCACAGTGGCCGTAATTCCTTCCGGTGCAGCGAACAAGGATGCTTCCGCCAAACTACTGGCCTGGATGATGTCGCCCGACATCGTGGCAGAAGAGTTCTGCTTCAACGCCAACTTGCCTACCAGCAAGAAAGCCGCCCAGGATCCCTGTTTCACTGCGAATCCAAAGTTCAAGGTGTTTACAGACTTGATGGCCAGCCCGAATGCGACTTACATTATCACCACCCCAATCTCACTCGAATTCAACGATGCCTACGGCCTGGTCTTTGAACAGGCAGTGCACACCGGCGCGGATCCCAAGCCGCTCCTCGATCAATTACAGACGGACTTCGAAGCGAAATTGCAGGACGCGTTAAAGTAGGACGCGATTCACGCTGAGGGCGGCATGGCTGCCGCCCTCTTTTCCTGCAAAAGGAGGATGACATGGATGAACTGCGCATAGGTCGCTGGAATTGGACCTGGCCTCCCAAATTTCCGAAATGGGGACCCCGCAAACGCACCAACTTCCGGATCGGGATGCTGTTCCTGCTTCCCTGGACGATTGGGTTTCTGGCTTTCACACTTTACCCAATGCTGGCTTCGTTCATTTACAGTTTCAGCATCTATCACCCCAGGGCGCCGCTCGAATGGATCTGGTTTCAGAATTACACCGACCTGTTCAAAGACAAACTCTTCTGGCAATCGCTATACAACACACTCTACATGGTCATCATCGGCGTGCCGCTGACGCTGCTGGCTTCCTTTTTCTGCGCCGTATTGTTGAACTTGAAAGTGCGCGGACAGTCCATCTACCGCGTGATCTATTTCCTGCCCAGCATCGTGCCGACCGTTGCCAGCACCATTTTGTGGCTGTGGATTCTCAATCCGCAAGTGGGCATTATGAACAACCTGCTTGGTATCGTGGGCATCAAAGGCCCTAACTGGATGACCAACCCAGCCTGGTCAAAACCCGGCTTAATCCTGCTGGGCATGTGGGGCATGGGAGCCACAATCGTCATTTATCTCTCCGGCCTGCAAGACGTCCCGGCCTCCCTGCTGGAAGCGGCCGAGTTGGATGGAGCGAATTGGTGGCAGCGACTTTGGCACGTCACCGTGCCGATGGTTTCTCCCATCACGCTCTTCAACCTGATCACCGGCGTGATTGCCCAATTCCAATATTTTGCGCAGGCTTACGTCTTCCGCGGCTTTCAGCCCTTAGGCTATCCACTTAACTCGACTCTTTTTTACAGCGTATATCTCTACCAAAATGCCTTCCTTTACCTAAAGATGGGGTATGCCTCTGCGATGGCCTGGGTGCTTTTCATCATCATCCTGGTCTGCACATTGTTGCTTTTAAAAATCAGTAATCGCTTCACCTATTATGCAGGGTAACGACATGGCAAGCGAACCTCTTCTCGCCTCCCCCGTTCAACAGCCCCTTCAACGCTCCCGTCAGCGCAGGATCCGGGATTTTTTTCGATCCTTGTTGAGCCACACGGCTATCAACTTCATCGGTTTGTTCTTCCTGGTGCCTTTCCTTTGGATGGTGATCACTGCCTTCAAGTCCAGTCAGGATGTTTTTCACACACCGCCGCGTTGGCTGCCGTACGACAATCTCACGGTGGAGGTGAACGGCGAGCGGCTCCCGCTCTATAACGTCCAGACCAAAGACGGTCTCAAGCAACTGGCAGCGGTCAAAATCCTGGAAGGAGTCGGCACCTTCGTTGATCCAGCCGATCCCAGTCAGACCATGAAGTATGAAATCCAACAGGGCGCGACCAGGATCGCCGAACCGATCATGCATGTCAGTTTCCGCTGGCAGAACTTCGTCGACGCCATGAACCGCGGCAGCCGGCCGGCAATCGGCGCGAGTTTTTGGGTCTATTTCAAAAACAGCCTGATCATCGCCTTCTTCGCCATCGTTGGCACCTTATTTTCCAATACACCGGTCGCCTACGCTTTTGCGCGCCTGCGGTTCCCCGGTCGCGACATCCTCTTCATCATCATCCTGGCGACCATGATGCTCCCCTTCCAGGTGACGATGATTCCGATCTACTTGTTCTTCAATAATTTCCTGCATTGGGGCGACTCGTTCCTGCCGCTCATTATTCCGACCTTTTTCGCCAACGCCTATGACGTCTTCTTGCTACGGCAATTCTTCCGCACCATCCCCGAAGAAATGTGCGACGCGGCCCGCGTAGACGGCGCCTCGGAATGGCAGATCTTCACCCAGATCATCCTGCCCTTGTCGGTGCCGGTTCTGGCTACGGTCACCGTCTTCACCTTCCTGTGGGCCTGGAACGATTTTACCGGGCCGCTGCTCTTCCTGACCAGCCCGCACAACTTCACCATGGCGCTCGGCTTGCAGGATTTCCAGAGCCAGCGCACCATGATCTGGAACCAACTCATGGCCGCTGCGACCGTCTTCACCATCCCGATCGTGATCGCCTTCTTCTTCGCTCAGAAGACCTTCATTCAGGGCATCAAGCTGACCGGTTCGAAAGAGTGACATGACAGACTATAAATTTCCTTCCAATTTTCTATGGGGCGCGGCCACTGCAGCCTACCAGATCGAGGGAGCCTGGGATGAAGATGGCAAGGCTGAGTCGATCTGGGATCGCTTCAGCCACACCCCAGGCAAGATCGAGAACGGCGACAATGGGGATGTGGCCTGCGATCATTACCACCGCTACCGGGAAGATGTGGCTTTGATGCGCCACCTGGGGTTGAAAGGCTACCGCTTCAGCACAGCCTGGGCACGTGTCCTGCCCGACGGTCAGGGAAAAATCAACCCACCTGGACTGGATTTCTACGACCGCCTGGTGGATGCATTATGCGCTGCCGACATCGACCCTTACCTGACGCTTTATCACTGGGACCTGCCATATGCTCTGGATGAGCAGGGCGGTTGGACAAATCGTGCCGTAGCTTATGCCTTCGCCGATTACGCCGCCCTGATGGTCAAACGCCTGGGCGATCGGGTCACGAACTGGACGACCTTCAATGAGCCCGGCGTGGTCATGTTCGACGGCTATCTGCTCGGCGAGCACGCTCCCGGTATCCAGAACCCGAAAGCCGCTTACCAGGTCGGTCATCACCTGATGCTGGCGCACGGCCTGGCCGTACAGGCGATGCGCGGCGTCGCTCCGCACTTGAATTATGGCATCGTGCTCAACCAGTGGCCAGCTGACCCCGCCTCCGATGACCCGGCCGACATCACCGCTGCCCAGGCCGCCTGGGACCGCAGCGAACCACTCTTCCTGGATCTTATCTTCAAGGGTCACTATCCGCCGCAGATGTACGAACTGGTTGGTGAGAACCTGCCCGAAATCAAAGCTGGGGACATGGCGCTCATCTCGCAAAAGCTGGACTTCATGGGCTTGAATTACTACTCCCGCAACCTGGTCAGCGCCAAAGGCAACCTCAACCCCGTCCCAGGCGCGGAATATACTGAGATGGGCTGGGAAGTCTGCGCTCCGGCCTTGCGCAGACTGCTCAATAAAATTAATGACGAATATTCCCTGCCGCCGATCTACATCACCGAAAATGGCGCCGCCTTCAAAGACCAAGTCACTGCGGACGGCAAGGTCCACGACGAGCGCCGTTTAGACTACCTGCGCCAACACTTCATCCAAACCCGCCTGGCCATGCAGGACGGTGTGGATGTGCGCGGTTACTTCGTCTGGTCGCTGCTGGACAATTTCGAGTGGGCTCACGGCTATACCAAGCGCTTCGGTCTGGTCCACGTGGATTTCGATACCCAGGAGCGCATGATCAAAGACAGCGGCGAATGGTACCGGTCTGTGATCGCAGGTAATGAAGTAACCAGCGCTTAGCAGGAGCATGAAGGATGACGATCCCAAGCAAAATCTGGAGTCTACCCATCGCTCACTTAATGCCTTTCTCCGAAGTCGAAGAAGAGCGCCCTAGCCTGCTCGTCACCAGCGGTCCGGCCTGGAAAGCTGCAAAAGAAAAACTCCAGCTGCCCATCGTTGCCCAGGTAGAACCGAGCCAGGCAACCACAGCCGATTGGGATGACCTGCTGTTAACGATCAGGACCCAACCCTCCGTCGTGTATGCAGTGGGTGGCGGCCTGGCTGCAGATGCGGCCAAATACCTGGCCGTCAAGCTCGACCTGCCGCTGGTCGTTTTACCGACTGCGCTCTCGGTAGATGCCTTCCTCACCGCCGCATCGGGCATTCGACAGGACGGCTGCGTTTATTACATTGAAACCAAGCCGCCCGAAACGCTGATCCTCGATTTAGAGGTCATCGCCGCAGCCCCTGCCTGGATTCGAGCGGCAGGGATCACGGATGTGATCTCGATTGCCACCGGCGGCTGGGATTGGAAGTTCGCCCACGAACGCGGCAAAAATCCTCCAGGGATGGAGTTCATCCCTTGGGTGTATGAAAACGCCCAATCCATCCTGGACGGATTGCTGGACTGCGCCGCAGCGGCGGGAAAAGGTGACCAGGATGGCCTGAAGACCTTGTACCACTGTCTGGCAATGGAGGTCCAGCTCTGCAACCAGATTGGGCACGCCCGACCCGAAGAAGGCAGCGAACATTATTTCGCCTACAGCGTGGAAAATCTCGTCGGGCGCGGACTGCCGCACGGCGACCTGGTCGGGCCGGGAATCCTGATCATGGCAAGATTGCAGGGACAGGCTACGGGTCGGCTCGAAGCGGCGCTGAAAGCCTGTCACGTCCCGCTGGATCATATTTCCGAAGATATCATTCAGCAAACGCTGAAAAGTCTGCCAGCGTACGTTCAAAAACATAAACTTGCATATGGAATTGCTCACGAGATGGAGAAATTTTTATGAGTTTGAAAATTGCTTTTGCTGGAACAGGATACATTAATAAAATCCACGCCCAGTCTGCACGAAATTGTGGCCTCGAACTTGCGGCCGTGGTCAATCACCGACCCGAATCCATGGCACAATTCGCTGCGGATTTTGGTATACCACGCCAATATGCAACAGTGGAGGCCATGCTTGAGGGGAGTGGCGTGCAAGCGCTGGTGGTCAGTACACCGAATTATTTGCATGCACCTCAAACCATTGCTGCTTTGAAGGCGGGTGTGCACGTACTGGTTGAGAAACCGATGGCAATGAACGCCGTCGAAGCTGAGCAGATGTGCGAAGTGGCAGAGAAATCCGGGGCGACCCTGATGGTGGCCCACTGCTGGCGCTTCGATCCAGATGTGCTCTGGCTGAAAAAACAGGCCAGCAAGTTGGGCAAGATCGTCCGCACAAAAGGCTATGGGGTGCACACGCATTGGGGGCCGTCAGGCTGGTTTACGCAGAAAGAATTTGCTGGCGGTGGGGCGATGGCTGACATGGGTATTCATGCGCTGGATACAGCCAGGTTCCTACTCGGGGATCCGCGGCCAGTCAGCGTGTACGCCCGGATCGGCACTTATTACCAGGATTTCGATGTGGACGATACGGGTGTGGTGCTCATCAATTGGGATAATGGTGCTGTCTCCTACATCGAATCGGGTTGGTGGCAGCCGCATGCAGACGGGGCCGAAGCCGCCACGCAGCTTTATGGCACGCAAGGTTTTGGTCAATTGTTCCCGACCAAACTGGAATTACCAAATTTGGAGCAAGACAAATTGGATGTGATCGACTCGGGCTTTATCTTTCCACGCGCATCACACATGCCCCAGAGGATGTATGATACACAGATGGCTTATTTTATTGACTGTGTCCAATCAGGCAAGGCACCTGTCCCAGGTGGTGCGGAGGGACTGGTGAACATGAAAGTCGTCGACGCAGCCTACGAAAGTGCCAGGACCGGGCAGGTTGTGGAGATCCAATGACCATCGAAACCCTGCTGCCAACCCCGGATATTTTCTCTGCCAAACGGCTTTTGTGTGTCCAGCCACATTACGATGACAACGATATCGCCGCTGGCGGAATTCTCACCCAGCTTCGACAAAACGGGGCAGAAATATTCTACCTGACGGTAACGAACGATTTGATGGGCGTGATTGACGATACCCTTTCACCGGAAGCGGCCGCCGAGAGGCTGAAACGCGACCAATTTGCTGCTGGAAAAATCGTCGGCGTCAGCCAACAGGGCTGGCTGGGTTATCCCGACGCGGGCGAATACGATTATTTCGCCGTGCGCCGCGACCTGCTCAAATACATCCGTATGATCCAACCCGATTTTGTCTTCACAGCTGACCCCTGGCTGACTTATGAGGGCCATCGCGATCACATCCAAACCGGACTGGCGACGGCGGAGGCGGTCATGTTTGCGGGCATGACCAGGATTGCCTCCAGCGATCCGACTGTAGATTCCGCTTATCCAGGACACGAAATCCAGGGGGTGGCCTTCTACTACACCCGCGAGCCAAACATCATTGCAGATATTAGCTCGACCTGGGATGACAAGCTCACAGCGGTGCAGTGTTACCAGACGCAATTCACGTCAGAAGGCATGGACGATCTGGTCATGGGGTTGGATTTGAAGTCACGTCAGGTAGCAATGGGCACAGATTTTGAACGCGGCGAACCGCTCAAAACGCTGCATCCCAGCGCACTGCATTGCGGGTTCTAGAACCGGACCAAGTTATCGCCCACCAGACAGGAGCATTATGAAAATCACGGTTATCGGCGGCGGCTCGACCTATACCCCTGAGTTGGTCAATGGATTCCTATCCAGAGTAGATCGCCTACCGCTTGACGAACTCTGGTTGATGGATATCGACCAGCATCGCCTGGAGATTGTCGGCGGGTTTGCCCGGCGCATGGTCGAGGCGCAAGGCACGCCATTCAAAGTGGTGCTTTCCCTGAACCAGCGTGAGGCAATCGCTGGCGCGGCCTACGTCATCACGCAGTTACGGGTCGGGATGATGCCTGCCCGGCGCGGCGACGAGTACCTGGGCCGGCGTCATGGCTTGATTGGGCAGGAAACCACCGGTGTGGGCGGCATGGCCAAGGCGCTGCGCACCATTCCGGTCATTCTGGACATCGCCAAGGACATACACGAGACCGCTCCAGGCGCCTTGCTGGCGAATTTCACCAACCCGGCCGGGCTGGTGACCGAGGCGCTCTATCGTCACGCACCGGATGTCTCTGCGGTAGGCGTCTGCAACGTCGGCATCACCACGAAGATGGAGATCCTGGAAAACCTGGAGAAAATAACCGGTCAGCAGATCGCCGAAGAGCGTGCCGTGCTAAAAACGCTCGGTCTCAACCACCTGACCTGGCATTACGGCTTCAGCATTGACGGCGAAGACATGTGGCCGCAACTTTTTCCGGCTTTCGTCGAAATGACGAAGCAGGAGGCAGACCCGGAATGGGACCTCAACACACTCGAGTCGCTCGGCATGATCCCCAACTACTACCTGGGTTATTTCTACTACACCGATAAAAAACTCAAGGCGCAGGAAGCCTGGCCGCCTTCACGCGCTGAGGAGGTGATGGAGATCGAGAAAGACCTGCTGCGGGAATATGCCGATCCCGCCCTGACCGAACCTCCAGCTGATCTGATGAAACGCGGCGGCGCATACTACTCCACCCTGGCCACGCACTTGATCGACTCGCATTACAACGATCTCGGGCAAATCCACACCGTCAACGTACGCAACAACGGCGCGGTGGCGGACTGGCCAAGGGATTGGGTGCTGGAAATACCCGCCAAAGTGGATCGTGGTGGCATCCACCCGCTGCCAGCCGACCCGCTGCCTCCGGCCTGCTTCGGACTGATTTCCGCGGTCAAGATGTACGAGATCCTCACCGTCCAGGCTGCTGTGCAGGGCGACCACCAGGCTGCCTACCAGGCGCTGCTGGCGCATCCGCTCGGCCCGAGCGCGGACCGGGTGCAGGCTGTACTGGACGACATGCTGGATACCAACCGGCAGTGGCTGCCGCAATTTTTCAAATAATACGCTGACCAATTCAATGAAAGGAACCTCGATGACTCCTAACCCCCTGCTCAAACGCCTGGGCTACGCCGACACCGACCGCCTGGTCATTATCCACACCGACGACATCGGCATGTGCCAGGCCTCCCTGACCGCCTTCGAGCACCTGTGGGAATTCGGCACCATCGCGTCCGGCGCGGTGATGGTCCCCTGCCCCTGGTTTCCAGCGGTAGCAGAAATGTGCCGCAAAAACACCGAATTTGACATGGGCGTCCACGCCACGCTCAACAGCGAGTGGGAAAGTTATCGCTGGGGGCCAATTTCAAGCCGTGACCCGGCTACCGGTATGCTCGACCCCGATGGCTACTTCCACCAATGGCAGCCGGCAGTACGCGAGCAGGCTGACCCGGAAGCTGTCGCAGTCGAAATCGAGGCCCAGGTCAAGCGCGCCCTGGATGCCGGGATCGACGTCACGCACGTCGACACGCACATGGGCACGGTCGCGCACCCCAAATTCGCACAGGCTTACGTCGCGCCAGCCTTCAAACATCGGGTCCCGGTTATGATCCCGCGCGCCTCCGCTGTAGGCCTGGACCTGATGGGCGCCGATCCGCAGGATGCGGCCAGCATGAGGCAGGTCTTGGAGTTGCTCGAATCGCAGGGGCTGCCGCTCTTGGACGGCATTCTATCCATGCCGCTCGACCAGCCTGACGGCCAGCTCGAGACCGCCAAGGAACTGCTCAATCAGCTCCCGGCCGGGATCACGCACTTCATCCTGCACCCTGCAGTTGATACGCCCGAACTGCGCGCCATCACTCCGGACTGGCCCAGCCGCGTCGCGAATTACCAGACTTTCATGAGCCTGGAATTGAAAGACTTCATCAAAAATGAGGGCATCCATTTGATCGGCTATCGTCAAATCCGCAACATCATGAGGAGCTAAGATGACTGCCACTACCGCTGAATTTGCCACGAGTACCAAAACCCGCATCATGTATGCGCTTGTCAGCCTGGGTGTGGCCACGCCGGCCGAGGCCATTGCAGGGATCATCGCCTTCTACATTGTAGATGTCAAAAACCTGCCTGTGACCTGGTACTCGGTCTTCTGGTTTTTCTATACCATTTACAACGCCGCCAACAATCCCGCCTTGGGGTACATGTCTGACCGTACCCGTTCGCGCTGGGGACGCCGCATTCCTTACATTTTGTTTGGCGGGCTGCCCTATGCTGTGGCCTTTGCCCTGATCTTCACCGCTCCCTTCGACGGCAGGGACAACCCGGTTGGTCTGCTGATCTACTTCGGAACCATGATCGTCATTTGGGAAGGACTATACACTGCCATGGCGACCGGCTATTACGGCCTGCTGCCAGAGATGTTTGGCGCTTACCGCGAACGGACCGACGTAGCCGCCAAGATGAATATCTTCCAGACTGTGGCCCTGGTGCTCGGGGCCGCCATCCCGCCGCTTTTGGCCAGCCTGCTGGGATGGTCAAATATGGCCATTATCCTGGCGGTCATTTCCGTGATTGCGATTTACAGTGGCTACCCGGCCCTGTTCGAGCGCAAAGATCTGATGGCAGATACCAGTTTCCCCTTCACATCAGCACTCAAATACACCTTCCTCAACCGCAGCTACCTGACCGCCACCGGCGCCCAGGCCATGCGTTTCTTTGCCACCGGCACGCTCCAGGCTGGCATCCTGTTCTACCTGAAATACAGCTTGAAAGTGGACGAAGGCCTGGCGACAGTCATTCTGGGCATCGCCTTCCTGGTCGCCATGATCTCGCTTTACCCCTGGCGCAACTGGGTTGCCAACAAACTCGACAGCCGCCGTACGCTCATGCTGGCCAATGTGGTCATGATCCTGGGAATTGTGCCGATGGGTTTTTCGCCCAACATCAACTTCACCTACGCCGCCGCCGTTGTCCTTGGTATCGGCCTGGGTGGCCTGGTGCTGATCGGCGACGTCATCATGACCGAGGTGGTCGACGAGGACGAAGTCAAAACCGGACACCAGCGAGCCGGGATGTACTTCGGCATGAGCGGTTTTGTGATCACGCTGAGCGGATTGTTGGTCTCTTCCGTATTCGGCCTGATGATGCCTGCCTTCGGTTACGACACCCTGCTGGACGTCCAGCCTGCCACCGTTGATCTGGGCTTCCGCCTGTTCCTGACAATCCCAACCTCGATCGGCTTCTTGTTCGCCATTTTTCTGCTCTGGCTGTATCCGCTGCATGGGGAACGGCTGAGCGAAATCCGCCAAAAACTGGATGCCAAACATCAGGAGGCGTGATGGGCTATTTTCTCGGCATTGACGTTGGTTCGTCCAAAACGCACGCCCTGATAGCGGATGATACCGGTGGTTGTGTTGGCTTTGGTAAAGCCTGGGGTGGCAACCATCAGGGCCTGGGCTATGACGGGTTGGTCGAGGTACTCAGGCAATCCTTCGAGCAGGCCAGTCGGATGGCTGGTCTGACTACCGATGAAATTAAGGGTGCGGGTTTTGGCGTGGCAGGCTACGACTTCCCCTCCGACCGGGAACCGCACCTGGAAGCCATTGCCAAGCTTGGATTGGTCTGCCCGGTGGAAGTGGTCAACGACGGCTTGAACGGCTTGCTGGCCGGTACAACCCATGGTTTTGGTGTAAATGTCACGGCCGGATCGGGCGTCAACTGCTGCGGGCGGGGCCCAAACGGCGAGGAGGGCCGCATCGTCGGCAACGGCTCCTCATTTGGTGAGTTCGGCGGGGGGATCGAGATCGTTTGGAAAGGCCTGCACATGGTCAATTATGCCTGGATCAAGCGCATCCCGCCGACCGCTCTGACGGCCATCTACCTGGAGGCCACGGGTGCCAAAAACGAACTCGACCTGATGGAAGGTCTCTCAAACGATTATTACCACCTTTTCCCTTTCATCGCAGTCAAAGTTTTCGAGGCGGCCCAGGCTGGCGATCGGGCCGCTCGCGAGGTCTTGTATTGGGCGGGCGAGGAGCTTGGCTGGCTGGCAGTCGCAGTCGCTCGTCAGATCGGCATGCAGCAGGACCAAGTCGAGATCGTCCAATCGGGCAGCGTATTCGAGGGCGGGGAACTGCTCACCAAACCGATGTGCCAGGTCGTCCTCAAGCACATGCCCCAGGCCCGCATCACCCGCCTCGACGGCCCGCCCGTGGTCGGTCCCGTCCTGCTCGGCATGCAGACGGCCGGTGTGGACGGTTACCCTGTCCGCCACACGCTGATCCAAACCGCCAAGGAACTGGTGCAAGAATGAAAATTGGATACGCGCAACAATTCATCACGCCCTCGCTCGACAACCCCGTTTTTCTAGCAGGCTTCGGCAACAACCGCCGGGCCGAAACCATCCACGACGACCTCAGCGTGCGAGCACTCAGCATTCACACCGCAGAACTCACCCTGGTCCTGTGCGCTCTCGATCTGATCGGTTTCTTCCGCCCCGATGTGCAGGATATCATCCGCCAGGTTCATAATAACCACCCCGGTCTGCAGATCGTGATTGCCTCCACCCACACCCACCACGGTCCGGATACGATGGGTTTGTGGGGGCCGGATGACAGAACGCGTGGTGTGGATGCCGATTACCTGCTCAACCTGAAAGCCAAAATCTTCGAGACCATCCTGGCTTCGCTCTCGGAGGCTCCGACCGCGCTCAGCACAGGTCTCAAACCAGCCACCGTTAAAACAACTTCCGTTCACGTCCCCGGCCTGGTCAAGAACGCCCGCAACCCGGAAATCCTGGATGACGAGCTCACCCTGCTCCAATTCCTGGCCGGCGATCAAAAACCCCTGGCTACAGTCTTTAATTTTCCCTGCCACCCGGAAGTGCTTTGGGAACACAATCCGCATATCAGCGCCGATTATCCCGGCTACCTGCGAAATGAGGTCGAGCGGGTCACGGGTGCGCCGTGCCTCTTTTTCTCCGGCGCTCTGGGAGGCATGCTGACGCCCGATGTCATCGACCATTCTTTCGAAGAAGCCGAGTCAATGGGCAAGAAGCTGGCCGCGGAAGGTCTGAAGGCCCTCCAACAGATCGGCCTGCAGGACCAGCCGGTCAAGATCAGCCTGCAGAAAAAAGAAGTACAGGTTAAGCTGACCAATATCCTGTATAAGGTTGCCTTCATGCGCAAACTGCTGCCGGATGTGCGGACGAAGGGAAAGATCACAACCGAAGTCAACCTGATCAAGCTCGGCGATTTGTGGCTGGCGACGGTCCCGGGCGAAATGCTCCCCAAACTGGGACTGGCACTTAAGGCCAGTTTGAAGGAAGCTGGCGCCAAGGTCGCTGGCGTGATCGGGTTGGCCAACGACGAAGTAGGATACATTCTCCCAGCGGAGGCTTTCAAATACCCGTTGAATCCCCTCAATCCCGGCGCACATTACGAAGAAACCAACTCGATCAGCAAGGCAGTCGGGCCGAAAGTGATGGAAGCGGTTTTGAGCCTACTCAAATAATTATTGGAGGTTTTCATGTCTCAATTAGCAATTCTCGGCGGGCCGAAAACCCGCACCGAAGCCTATCCCGCATGGCCCGTCTGGGACCAACGCGACATCGAGGCAGTCACCGAGGTAATCAAATCCGGGCGTTGGGGCGGATTCCCCTACCCCGGCCCGAAGACAGCCGAACTGGCTCGCAAGTTCGCTGAAATGCAGGGCGGTGGTTACGCCGTTCCAATGGCGAACGGCACCGTCAGCATGGAGGTGGCCTGCCGCGCGGCCGGCATCGGTTGGGGCGACGAGGTGATCGTGCCGGCCTACACCTTCCAGGCGACAGCTGCTGCCCCCATGTCAGCCGGCGCCATCCCGGTCATCGTCGACGTTGATCCAAGCACCTACTGCATCGATCCCAAGGCGATCGCGCGAGCCATTACATCAAAGACAAAAGCCATCATTCCGGTCCATCTCGGGCACCAGATGGCTGACATGGACGCCATCATGCAGATTGCCGGGAAGCACAATTTGATCGTGATCGAAGACTGTGCCCACGCCCACGGTGCCAGGTGGAATGGCCAAGGAGCAGGCACGCTCGGACATTTCGGTTCGTTCAGCCTGCAATCCTCCAAGACCCTGACCACCGGTGAGGGCGGCATCCTGCTGTGCCGCACGCCCGAGCTGGCCGCCAAAGCTGCCAGCATCATCGACTGCGGGCGCCCCCACGCCCTCGGTGGTGGTCCCGAGGATGACAGCATGGGTTTCCAGGTCGGCGGCAATTACCGATTAAGTGAGATCGCTGCGGCGCTGGCACTGGTCGGTCTGCAGCGCTTTCCGGCCCAGGCCAAACAACGGGAAGAAATGGCCGCTTATATGGATGAGTCGCTGAGTGAGATCAACGGCGTGCGCGTGCTCAAACGAGACCCACGGCACACCACGCGTTCGTTCTACCGCTATATGTTCGCCATCCATCCCGAAGAGTTCGGCGTGGAGCACGACGTCTTGTGCGCGGCGCTGGACGCCGAAGGGGTAGGCTGCTGGGTGGGCTACGAAGCCATGCATCATTACACGCTGTTTCAGCCGCAAAAGTCCAAACTGGCTGTGCCGAGCGCCTTCCCCGAGTATTTCGCGTTCGATGAGATGAACCTGCCTGAAGCAACCCGCGCCTGCGAGCACGAAGCCGTCTGGCTGGACGAAGCTGTCTTCCGCAGCGGAGTGGGCGGCGTGGACGATGCCGTGACCGCCCTCAAAAAAATCCAGGAGCATGCCAAAGAACTGGCTGAGGCCTCCCAAAAACTGCGCGAACAGTACGGGAAATAGGCACGTGCAATTCCGAATTTTTTCAGGATTGGTTCAAATGTGAACGTCATTTCGCAAAACCTGACTGGAGGATCGAATGAGCACAAACAAACTGCCCTTCTGGCGCATTGCGCTTTACTCCAGCGCTTCAGCCGGACTGAACATTCTGGCCATAACCACCAGTACCTGGTTGTTGTTCTTCTATGCGCCGCCGCCTGATTCGGGCCGGCCAGCCTACCTGCCGGTGGCGCTGGTAGGCGTGCTGCTGACCATCGCCAGCCTGTGGGACGCCGGTATCGACCCCTTCATCGGCCACTGGTCCGATACGCTGCGCTCGCGCTGGGGCCGCCGCAAGCCATTCCTGCTGTTCGCCTCCCCGTTCGTTTTGCTGGGCGCCATCCTGCTCTGGACGCCGCCCGGTGGGTCGAACTTCACCATCAACGCGATCTACCTGATGATCATCATTCTGATCTACCACACCAGTTACAGCCTGGTCGGCATCCCCTATGACGGGACGCTGCCTGAAATGGCGCCCGAATCCCACCAGCGCGTCGGCTTGAGCTACTGGAAGAGCGTCTTCGGCATTATCGGCGTACTGATCGGCTCGCTGGTGGCTGCTCCGCTCTTCAGCAGCATCGGGCCGGTCGCCATGGGTGCGGTGGTAGGCGTCGTTGCCATCGTCACCATTTATCTGACCCTGTTCGGATTGCGCGAGACCGACCGCCCGCTGGGCGAACCGATGACCGCTGTCGAAGGGCTGAAAGCGACCTTTCGCAACAACCAGTTCATCGTGCTCTTCATCTCGACCTTGTTCGTCCACGTAGCCTACCAGATGGTCCTGGCCAACTTCCCCTATTTCGTCACGCTCGTCCTGGGACAAAGTGAAGCCGAGGTCGGCATTTACCAGGGCGTGCTGATCATCATCATGGCGCTCACCGGTCCATTCTGGACCTGGTTGAATCGCAAATACAGCCAGCGCACACTGCTCAACGCCAGTATGCTCAGCCTGGGCCTGGCTTTCGCACTGGGCTACCTGGTCGGCGCGATACCGGGCGTCTCTCTTGAAATCCAGGCTTTCGTCTTTGCGGCGCTGGTCGGCAGCACGCTGGGCGGCTATCTGATCATCATTTACGCCATGATGGGCAATGTGGTCGATTACGACGAGCTCCGGACCGGTCGCCGCCGCGAAGCCATCTACTACGGGACATTCTCCTTTGCCATCGGACTGGGCACCTCGGTCGGGACCCTGGTGCTGCCGTTGCTGCTGCAGGGGTTCGGCTACACCCGTGCCAACCCGCTCGGCGTGCGGCTGGCATTTCCAGTCATGGCCATTTTAATGTTCGTTGGGTATGTTGTCTTCCAGAAATACCGTCTCGGGGATACCATCGAAGAAACCCGCAAGAATTTAGGGCTTGAGGAGGCGATCAATGACTGAAGCGAACCTGTATGCCGGCGTCGCACGCCGTATCATCACCCCACCTGAAGGAATCTTTTTGATCGGTTACGGTGACCGCACCAAAGGCAATCTTGGCGTGCATGATGACCTGACCGCGACAGCCCTGGTCCTGGATGACGGATCCATTCGAATCGCCATCGTCGCTCTGGATATGCTGGCAATCAATGAATTCGTCGTCGATCGCCTCCGCGCCCGCCTGGCCCCAACCGAGCCCATCCTATGTTGTTCCCACACTCACTCTGGTCCAATCGCGTTCGCTGACAATAAATCGCCCCGGAAAAATCGGGAATACATCGACTCATTGGTCGCCATCATTGTGGAGGCGGTGCAAAGCGCGGAAACGGCTCTTTTACCGGCACGCTTGGAATACGCGCTTGGGGAGGGGTCCGTTGGGATCAACCGTCGCGAGCAAATGCCGGATGGTCATTTCGAGATCGGGCGCAATCCAGATGGTCCGCGGGACAAATCGGTGCAGATTATCAGCGTTCTGACCGATGCAGGGAGGCGTAAAGGTGATCGAGAGGGAACGCGGCTGGCGACCATCGTCAATTACGCCTGCCATGGTACGGTGCTTGGGCCGGACAATCTTCTCGTCTCAGCCGACTGGATCGGCGTGATGCGCGATAAAGTTGAAAAAAAGCTTGGAGGTTGGACTCTCTTCCTGCAGGGGGCAGCAGCAAATATAAACCCTGACATGTACTGGGAAGACGCACAAGCTTTCGAGATGGTCACCGAACAGGGTTCACGTGTGGCGCAGACTGTGCTGGCAGCCATAGAAGAAAAGTCAGAAGCGCTTCAAGCACTCCCACTGCGTCTCGAACGCGCCGAAGCCTGGATGCCAACTGAAACTGAGGTCACCAGCTCCCGTCCACCTAAAAATTACGGCAAACCGCTCCTGGCCATGGCGCACCTGCCAGGCTGGCTGGCCTTCCTGGCTGATCCACTGCTCAATCAGCGTTATCCGTGGAAATCCGTCATCGAAGCCAGGAACGGATTCTGGGCGGTCCCCATGCGGATCAATACCGTTCGAATGGGCGAACTGGCACTGGTATCTTTTGCTGCCGAGACGTTCACCGAGATTGGCATGCGGGTCAAGAACGGGTCACCTGCCAAATATACGCTTTTCGCCAGCCTGAGTGACGGTTGCATCAGCTACCTGCACTCAGAAGAATCGCATGGGGAGGGCGGTTATGAAGTTGACGTAGCCCCCCTGGCATACCGCTATCCGGGCAAGTTACAGGCGCAATGCGAAGGAATCGCCTTGGGTGCCACCAGCCGGATGCTGGGACGAATAATGGAAACAGGAAAGTAATATGTTCTCCTGGAATCCGAATACTCACCTACACAGGGAATGTAATCGGTGGGTTGGATTCAGATCGCCGCCTCCTGCGGGATGGCGAAATACAATTTATGCGCAACCCGGTAGTAGCCAGCCTGGGCGCATGGTTTGCAGAGCGTAAGTCCATTTTGATGGATCTCGCGCTCATTCATGATCTCTTCGCCGCAGCGGTCACAATTGACCCGCACGCCTGGCCTCGAGACAATTTTCTCAATCGGGGTATTTAATACCACCTCCCGGATCGTCAGCATATCTTCATCTGGCATGCTTTGATAGGCCTGCATCTGGGCAAAATAATGACGCGCTTCCTGCGGGGCGGCTGCGTAGGCCCGTTCCCGGATGTCAGAACTAGGCGCGACACGCACAGCGCGACCGGTGGTGGTATCCACAAACGTTGCGGCGATCTTGCCATAATCTTCAACACGCAAGGTACGATGTCCGACCGTGCAGCCGGTGGCTGCGATGACGCCATCCACAAAACATCCGTCTGTTTCTGAAATGACGAGCATCTGTTTTTTTAACGGCACTTCCTTGAGGCCGAGGGCCTTCAAGCCAGCCAACCCGATGCGTACGCCCAGGATCTGGCGCGGGCAGAGATGCGCGTGTTCGCGGGAGGAAAGTTCAAGCAGAGGTTGTAGGTTCATTTTGGTTTCTCCAAAACTAAATAATAGCTGTCTCACACTTAAGAGACAGCCTCAAAGATCAAGGGGGTCTCCTTTCCAAGGCCAGATGCTCCTGGCGGGGGGATGAGCCGTTTCCAACCCATCCTGGATCACAATTGTGATCGGCCTGACCTCCATGTGCGATGCGCGAAGGCAATCAGGCTCGGAGAAAAATAATTAAGCAATTACGCAGTGTGTAAGATCAACCGGTTATCCTTTGATATTTCGATGCGTAAAGTTGTTAAAGGTTTCACTGCCGGACCATGCGTCACTTTCCCGTCCGCGCCAAAGCGCGAACCATGGCAGGGGCAGGCAAAACCGTCCGTTTTTTGTTCAACGGTACAACCCAGGTGGGTGCAGACCAGGCTCAAGGCGGAAAATCCGCTATCAGTGTGGAGCAAAACTGCCGGAGGTTCCGTAAGCAGCGTACGCGAACCGAGGGGATAATTATCAGCGGGTCCCAGGTCAAATTCCGTTTTCGGTTCGGGATTGGCCTCAAAGTCCAGGAAATGGAGCAATCCATCGAAGGCGAGCAGGCTGCTCAGGTAAAGAAATCCATTGCGGACTATTTTGAGAAAATCACGGCGGGATACGTCAGGCATCGTTATCTCTCCACCGCATGGCACTCGTGACAATACGCAGAAGATTGATCCTGCCCGTTTTGGGTGCAGCCACTGCCCATCACGGGGCGAAAGATAAAATACTGCTGCGTGGCTTTGCCAATCAGTTCGTAGCTTCCACCTGGCAGGACGCGAGTATTCCAAAGCGGCTCACCTTTTTCAGTGACCAGGATGGTTTCGCCGAGTTTTAAATCCACGACCGGGTTGAGCAGCGCAAGCCTGAAGGCGATGTCATTCGGGTCGGTCAGCGTTTTGGTTAAAGGCAGTTCGGTAGGCGTACCGTGACAGGTTTTACACTGAACATATTCAATGCTTTTCTGGTTGGCGTGGATATCGCCGTCGCCCATCACTTCGGTCCGCGTATGGCAGTCCACGCAATCCAGGGTGTATTCACACTGCGTAAATTGGGCGATGGGTTGGTAGTAATTGTCAATCCGTTTTATAGATTGGTCGCTACGCTCAACAAAGGTCATGGTCTGTAAATCATAATTACCACGATTATGACAGGCATTGCATTGCGTGTACGGGATGGCAGTCGAGAAGGTATGCTCTGCGGTCGCGTGGCAGGCAGCGCACCCTGTTTGACGTTCGTAAGCGAGACCTTCTCGCGGCCGGGTGTGGAGGTGGCAGGTCAAACAGTTCTCTCCAAATTTTTGGATAGACGGATTGTTTGCACTGGTCGGGTCGAAGGCAGCCAGGGAAGTGATGCCGGTTTGGGTTTGCTCGTCCGTGATGGCTGCAATTCCAAAGTAAGCCTTCAAATCAGGTTGTGCGCCAAACGTATAACGAATACTGGCAATCGCGCCCGCATACGTGGATTGGACGCTGGTCAGCACGCGCTGGATATGATCCCGCTCATCCGCAGCGCTCCCGGAATGACATTTGCTACCACCACACGAGGCTTCCACCACTGACAGGTCGGACGGGTTGGCCTCGCCACGCATACTGCTGTGCGCCAGGTCCGCATCCAAGGCCAGGCGTTCGCCGCCGTGACAGATGACGCAGCCGAAAGTCTTGACCGGATGCGAAGGGCTGATCTCAGGCAGGTCGGCATGGCAGGTCAGGCAGTATTCAGGCTGGCCCGTGAGCGTAGGGATTAACGCAACGGGGTGAACTTGACGCGAATCCAGCCACCAGACCAAGGCCAGGGTGAAAAGCAGGAAACCGGATGCAATCGTTAGGATCTTTTTCATAAGATTTTGGGCAAGATGATGTATTTTCTCGCCTTAGACCGGAATTAGCGAAAACAGGGTAAGCGCAATTATGATCAGCACGATCAAGCTGACAACCATCTGTGCCAGGCGATTGGATTTGGGAAACCAGCGTCCGACTTCTGATTCGGCGGGTTTTGGAAAGACGTATGGAACGAGAGCAAGCACGGCCAGCATGCCCAGCGGGACCAGCACACCCCACAGGAACGGGTCACCCCATTTGAGCATTTGCTGAATCCAAAGGAAGAACCACGGCGCACGCGCCTCGGCTGTGAGATTCGGTTTTCCCGTCATAGCCGGGGCGATGGGGGCAGGGATGAAACTTGCCAGCAGGATCAGCGCGATCCCGACCACAAACATAGCCAGCACTTCGCGGCGTACCAATTCATCACGAGAGATACGCGCGTTTTCTCTTCGGAGTTGCGGCGGTGGTACGGCAATGCCGCCATCGCGGCGCACCCGGAAAGCATGCCAGATCGCGAGAATTGTGACAACGATCGTTAGACCAAAGATGTGCCAGGTGTAAAAGCGCAGCAGGGCGGTCGAGCAGGCTTGGCCTCCTCCAACTGCGATGCGGAAGAGGAAATCACCGATCAGCGGGATGGTTTTGAGCAGGTTGGTGCCAGTCACCAAAGGCCAGCAAACGTCGATATCCCAGCGCAGGATGTAGCCAGTGAAATCGAACAAGACGGATAAGACAAAGAGCGCCAGACCCAGCAGGTAATTGAAACTGCGCGGTTGACTATAAGCAGCAGTGAAAATCACGCGCAACAAATGTATGGCTACAACGACCAGCAACAATTGGGCGGCCCAGTAGTGCAGGTTGCGGACCAGTCCGCCAAAGGGGACGAGATAGGTGATGGTTTGAACCGAAAGCGCGGCTTGATCTGGATTAGGAACGTAGTAAAACATTTCCAAAATACCCGTCAGGCCAAGGACCAGCATCAGGAAAATTGCCGTCCCACCCGCCCCCAACGTGTAACGCCAGCGCGCCTGGGCGGCTGGAATCGTGGGCGGGTGCAGATGGTGAAAGAAGGAAGGGCGCATAATTCCTGATGATATCCCTAGAGTATAACCGTCGGTACAACTTTCTGGTGATGACAAGCCTCCCGCTGTCGTTTGGCGGGAGGCTTGTCAGATGGGCAGTTGCCCGTCGAAACGGGTGCTTGTTGAGGGCTTACTCTGTCTGCAGCAAAGACGGAGCTAGAGGAACAATTCAAGTGGTATGTTATCAGTCACCTGTAGGGTGAGCTGCCTGTCCGTGCCCGTCCTCGCTTTCGAAAAGTGGCAAGTACTTCGCGGCCAAGCCAAAGACCAGAATACCGGCCGAGAAGATCCCAATCGAAAGGAAGACTTCTGGCAAGGTTGGGAGATAGTGCGCGTTGTTTGCCATCAGCCTTGGTATATAAGTTAGTGGATCCGGATGTCTAACAGCGAACCAGCTCACGTTGAAGCGGTTCAGGATCATACCGACCAGCAAGATAATGGAGCTGATCAGCAAACCATTGGAGTTCTGGCGGATCCTCTTGATCGAGAATAAGATGATCGGAATGATCGAACCGAGCAGGATTTCCGTCCAGAACAGAATACTCATCAGTCCGCTGTTGAACAGGTATTGCAAGTCGCCGGCGAGCGTTAGCTGGGTGAAGCGCACAATCAGGTACAAGCCCAACACATACGGGGTGGCTTTGCCCAGTTTCTCCAACAAATCCAGCTCAAGTCCGCGATGAAAATAACGTGAACTTAGCGTCGACTCGAAGATAATCATCGCCAGGCCAATGGCGAGAGCCGAGATAAAAAACAGCACCGGCAAAATAGGCGTCCACCATAACGGGTAAAGTTTCTCCGGCTGAATTAATAATAGTGAGCCGAGCGAAGATTGGTGCAGGGTGGAAAGGACCACACCGAGAATCACAAACGGCATAACATATTTATGGAGTAAATGCGCCCACTTTTCCCATTTAAGCCCTTCGAAGACAACTGGCGCAAATTCAATGGCCAGCACGGTCAAGTAGCTCATCACACACAGACCGATTTCCAACAGGACCGAGGTGTGGTTCATGTGGATCATCATATACCAGATACGTTCAGGATGACCGAGGTCGACCAGCAGGGCGACCACGACCAAGATATAACCGAGAAAGCCGGTCAGCACGGAAGGGCGCAGCAGCGGTCGGAATTCCTTCAGCTCGAAGATATATACAATGGCAGCCATGACGAAGGCGCCGCTGCCGATGGCCACTCCGGTGAACAGGTCGAAGCTGATCCAAAAACCCCAGGGGTAGGAGTAGCTCAAATCACTAATCGCGCCGATGCCCGCAAAGTAACGTACCATGGCAATGATGAAGGCGATCCCCACCAGGGTCAGCAGGACCATTACGAATGGGCTGAGGCGGAGACGCGGATTGATGGCAATTTGCATTTTCATTTAGTCTCCTCCGTTGATTCTTCGGCTTCGGCAGGCTCTTCCGTCGCAGCTTCTTTTTTCTTGTTGTAAGCGTGCACCCCAACGGAAACACCGGTCAGCACCGCCCCCCAGGTCACGGCAAAGGGGATGGTCAAGCCCATGACGGCTTCGCTGACGTCTTTGACCGGTTTTGAACCAAGCTCAGGCAGGCCGAGTTCGCTGAATGGAACATGCGAGAGAATGAGATATGAAGTGCCGCCGTTTTCCGTTTCGCCATAGACATGATCGATGTAGCGATCCGGATGAGCCTGGATGCGCGCATGCGCTTCCACGAGCAGGTCGGCTCGCTCGCCGAACATTAATGCCTCAGTCGGACAGGTCGCCACACAGGCGGGTTCCAGGCCATTGTCAATGCGCTGCGGGCACATGGTGCATTTGTCGATGAACGCGCCCGGGATGAGCCCCTTATCGTAGTCAAAGTGCGGCACTCCAAACGGGCAGGCGTTCATGCAGTAACGACAACCAATGCATTTGTCATGATCGTACAACACCGGTCCATCAGGGCGTTTGCTATAAGCACCCACCGGGCAGGCTGACAAACAATCGGGGTCGTCGCAGTGCATACAGTGATAGACCATCGAAGCGCGATCGAGGTCCGGATATTCTCCCTTGAGCCCAACACCTGCGACCCAGATGCGGGTCTTGTTCATCGGGATGTTGTTTTCCACACTGCAGGCCATCATGCAGGCCCGGCAGTCAATGCAGCGCGTGGCGTCATAAAGGAAGGCTTTGTGTTTGATATTCTTAATATCGGTCATGGTTGCTCCCATCTCAGGCCTTCTTTACCGATACAAATGTCTGACTGAGGGCCTGGCTACCGCTAATTGGGTCGGTGTAGGTGACATGCAGGTCCGACGAACTGGAACCGAGGCCATAGGCCGTGGTCAGCCCTTTCGAAAGATGTCCAAAGCCAGGAGTCATGTAGACACAGTCAGGTCGGATAGCCTGGGTGGCCTGCAGCTTGACGAAAATCTGGCCGACGTCGCTGGTCACCTGGACCATATCGCCGTCCCGCAGCCCCAGGGATGCCACAGTTTTGACATTCATCCACAGACCAGGCTCGTCATCATATTTGTGCAGCAACTGGTTATTCTGTGTGCCGAACTGGGTCTGGCGGGCGTCTTTACCGGTCAGCAGATAGAATTGACCGGATTTAGGTGCAGGTGGCTGCTCCCATTTGGGGACCCCGTCAAAACCGGCTTTGTCGAGCGTTTCAGAGCGGAGTTCGATCTTCCCGCTGGGCGTATTCCATTTGTAGAGCTCAGAATTCCCTTCAGGCAGTTCGATATATCCCTGCTTGCGAATATCATCCAGCGAAGCGCCGATTGGTGCCAGCTGCTGGGCAATGTAATCTTCGTCGTCCTGGTATTGGAAGAAATCACTAAGGCCAAGACGTTCGCCGAGCTGCTTGTAGATCCACAGCGCCGACTTGCCTTCCCCCTGTGGTTCGATGACCGGTTGGCGCAGGAAGGCACGGTTGCCAAGCACTAAAAGTGGGTCGTAGCGTTCCAGGTAGGAGGCTTCCGGCAGGACCACATCCGAGAACCAGGCTGTGTCGTTCATGATGATATCGACGGTGACGATGAAATCCATTTTGCTGAAGGCTTGCAGCGTCTTCTTGCGATCGGGCAGGGACATGGCAGGATTTTGACGTGAGATGAACCAACCATGCGCGGTATATGGATCCTCGGCCACGATCGAGTCTCGCAGTTGCTGAAACACGCCGATCTTGAGCGGCACGAATGGGTATTTCCAGGGCACACCGTCCAGGCGCAGAGCCGAAACCCGCGGGTACGCAGGTTGGGGCGGAGCCCCAAGGCTGCCACTTTCGCCGCCAGCCGGGAGCAGCGTCCGTCCCCAGTTTCCCAGGATGGCGTTGAGAATCGTGATGGCGCGTTGAGTCTGGAAAGAGTTGACGAAGTTCGAAGTACGCCAGCCGTTGTGGGCCAGCGCAAACGGCGCCGCTGCGGCAAACTCACGCGCGATGCGCCGGATCGTATCCGCCGGGATTTCGGTAATCTTGGCCGCCCATTCAGGAGTGTACTGGCGCACGCTTGTGGCGACTTCGTCAAAGCCGATCGTGTATTGATCGACAAAGGACTGGTTGTACAGGCCTTCGGTAATGATAACGTTAAGCAGCGCCAGGTGAAAAGCCAGATCCGTACCCGGGCGGACAGGCAGCCATTCAGTTGCCTTGGCCGCCGTCTTGGTGAAGCGTGGATCAAGGTAGACTACCTTTACGCCACGGTCGATGGCATGGATCAGCTCGCCGGTTTCCGAATTGGAGATGGCCTCGGCCAGGTTGCGGCCGGTCAGGATAATGTACTTGAGCTCGCTGTAATCACGGTCCGGCTCTTCCATCCCATAAGTCATCAGGTTTGAGACGATCATGGCGTTAAAACACAGGCTGCGCTGTGTACCGTAATTGGGTGAACCGAAAGCTTGCAGCAGGTTCTCAAACAACGGCTGGGACAGGTTGTGCGTGGACGAAAATACCATCGCTTCCGGGCCGTATTTTTGCTTGATGTCGAGCATGTTCTTGGCAACAATATCCAGGGCTTCATCCCAGGAGGCTTTGCGGAATTTGCCCTCGCCACGCTTCCCGACTCGGACCAGCGGAGTTAACACCCGGTCAGGGTCGTAGGTGGTCATCAAGCCAGCCTGGCCGCGCGGGCACAATTTCCCTTTGGAATGCGGGTGCTCGGGGTTGCCTTCCAGCTTGACCACACGACCATCCTGGACCTTTGCCAGCAGGCCGCAGCGCCAGACGCACATTTCGCACATGCTGGGAATGTAACCATTATTGTTCGCGTCGAGATGTCCGGCATCCCGGGCAGCCTGCGCAACTGCTGGCGGGATGAATTTACCCACAGCCAGTGCGCCGGCGAATGCTCCGCCTAACTTCAGAAAGTCTCGTCGTGATAGTGTATTCGTCATGAGTATCTCCAGGATCAGCAACCGGTGACCATGATTGAACACCGCTTGCTGTAGCTGATTACTCTTTCTCTTTTCGCTGCATACCCATGCGGTCGATCAGATAGAACAGCAGCAGGGTCATGAGAGAAAAGGCAAGTACCGTTAAGTATGGATTGAGATTCCAGAGAACTGGGAGAACAGTGCCACCGTAGTTAGCCAAACTTGAAATCTTAGGGAAGACCTGTTGGTAGGTCAACCCGTAGATGGCTGCCCCAGTCAGGAAACCCAGCAAACCAGGGACGATGTAATCTAATTTTCCTTCGCCGGACCCGGCGACACAAGTACCTGGTCAGTACCCGGTCAGGGCCATGCCGACCCCAAATAGCAGACCGCCTACCAGATTTCCGACAATATAAGTATTAGGAACGGCCGGGAAGGTGATCAATCCCAGTCCGCGCAGGCCATACAGACCGATCATAGCCACAACCAAGGCCGTCATCATGAATTTCAAAACCGTCATATCGGTGAAACGAAATTGGTTGACGATTTTGTGATACTTGGTTAACCCGACTTTATTCAAAGCAAAGCCGAAGAACACACCGAGGAATAAGGCAATCACAAAATTCATTTCATTGCTCCTTAATAGCGGTTCCGATAGACGATCAGAGCAGTGATGATCCCGGAGACAAACATCCCGGCGATGAACAGGAAAGCTGCCGGGACCAATAACATACCGCCCGAGATCGCCAGTCCACTGGTGCAGCCGCCGGCGATGCCAGCCGAATATTCCAGAATGATGGCACCGACGAAGCCTAATACCCAGCGCTTCCAAACTTGCGGTCCGAAAATGCGCTTCCACTGGGCATCGCTGTTGGCAGCATCTTTTTTGCCCCATTTCAATGTTCCACTCGTGGCCGCCCCAATCAGACCGCCGAAGAATACGCCAATCAGCAAGACCACCCCCCAGGTGATGCCGGGCGGCATCACAAAGTTGAAGTACAGGTTATCGAAAGCCTTGGGTGCGATGGCTTTGCCGAGCATGCCAGCCAGGTTTTCGAAAGCACCGGAAGCTCCTAACAGGCTATCTGACAGGAAGACTGCCAGAATGCCGACGATTCCAAGCAGGATGCCTGCCGCGTAAGGCGACCATTCTTCCTTGCTAATTTGCTTTATGATCCACTTCATGTTTTTTCCTTTCACACAAGGTGAAGAGTAATTTTCTAATCTTATTTCTCGTCGCTATCGGTCAATTTTTCAATAGACATCAGGACTTCAGCTGTGGCTTCAGGCTTTTCCAGCAAGCGCCGCAGGGATTTCCGGGCAGCAGGATTCAGCTTGGCAATCCCCGGAACCATGTCCACCACATCGGCTGGATACTGGCCCTCCACGGGTTTGGTTTCCTTGAATGAAACCCTTACCAGGCCTTCATTCTGGACGACAAGCGCACCACCGCCAATTACCAGGGCGCCGATCAGTGCCACCAGGATGACATTGCCCCAATTGGTTGGATACTTACCCAGGGCGTTCTCGTCATAACGCTGGACGTAGTCCACCAGGTTGGGATCGTTGGGAGCCAGGCTGGCTTCTTGTGGTGAGGCAGGAGTAGCCGGCTGGGCTGGCACTGCTGCGGCAACCGGTGTTTCACTGGCAGGAGCAGCAGGCGTGGTATCGGCACCTGCCCCAACCGCGACCCCAAGTTCCTTGGCATAAACCTGGGCACGTGCATCCAGATCGCTGGGGTGACATTGCTGGCAGGAGGCCTTGACGTCAGAAAGCGGCGGGACCATCCCTGCATGCGCAGCAGTCTCATCGGTCGCCTGTTGGTTGCCACCATGGCAGATATAGCAGAAATCGCCAAAAGCGTGCGACTGATGCCAGTCTGTCCCGTCATTATTAACGGGTTTCTCGCCCTGCACTTCATGGCAGTTCTTGCAGGAAGAAGCCTGCGAACCACATTGTGCGCTGGCGGGAGCAGCTGTCGCCAAAAAAATGCCGGTGGCGATGATTAATGCCATTCCAGCAATGAGAAAAGAAAAAGCAGTTTTTTTGTATTGCATGTTTTCTCCTCAATTTAGTAGGTCATTGATTGAATTGACCCGCTTCATTCGAGTTCAGCAATTAGGTTGGCTTTTACATTAATACTGTCGCGCAAAACACCACGCAAAATATCGAGTGCCTCGATTAACCTTCTGTCAGCAAGATCGTAAATGATGTTCACTCCATCGCGTGTTGTTCGTACAAGTCCGCGGTCGCGCAAAATTTTCAAATGGCGTGAAGTTGTCGATTGGGTGGTGCCAAGCTCATTGGTCAACTCTGTGACATTCCGTGGGTCTTCGCTTAATGCATATAAGATCAGAATCCGCGTCGGATCGGCAAACGCCGAACATAGATTTGCTTCGAGCTGGGAAACTTCTTGCATCAGGGTCTGGTTGAGCATGTTTGAACTCCAATATATTCACATAAGCGCATATACAACCAGCGTTATTGTAGTGTCACATATATATTTACGGTAGTGAAAACTGTCACTATATATGTGATTAATGTCACTATCGGATTTATACAAAACCCACTCATTTAAGCAGATCGATTGTCTATCTCCGCCCCACGCTCAACTACATACGAAACATCTATCGCACCGTAAGCAGAGATTACACCTTCCCGTTGTCTCTTGAAAGTTTTTTTGTGGGCATTCTTAGAATTCCAATTAAATGACCCGGTATTTACAAGCAACATGAATATCACAATATAATGGTAATTAATATGAATATATACAATATATGTACTATAATATTGGTATACACACCTAATAATAAAGGACTTTCCAATGACAATAGATCCTCAATCAAGAAAAACAAGCGTATCCCTAAAAAGGAACACTGGCCCAAAATTAAATAGCCCCATTACCAGTAAATTAGAAGAAGCAGAGATAAGTGTTGGGCAACGCCTGCGCAAGGTTCGCGTTTTACGAGGACTATCCATGCGCGCACTGGCTGAGATGAGCGGGTTAAATATCAACACCCTAAGCCTGATTGAGAATGAACATACCTCACCGAGCGTCAGCACTTTACAACAACTGGCGCAAAGCCTGCAAGTTCCTATCACTGAGTTCTTCGAAACTGACCATGGCAGCGAGGAACTTGTTTACCAGAAACAAGGCCAACGACCTCGGGTTTCATTCGAGACCAGCACCATGGAAGATCTTGCAGCGGGGATGCCGCATTTTGGCGCCGAACCTCTAATCGTGACACTGAATCCCGGAGCCGGAAGCGGAAAAAATCCTATCGTGCATACGGGACGCGAATTTGTGTACTGCCTTGAAGGTCATGTCGCCTACACCGTCAATAATCAAAAATATTTAATGGACCCGGGAGATAGTCTCGTCTTTGAAGCTTACCTGCCACATCAATGGAAAAATTCCGATCCTGCGCCAGCGCGGATATTGTTGGTACTCTGCCCGATGGATGCCCGTGATAGTCCAACAGAGCGCCATTTCTCCAAGTAGGCCTGTAAGACACCCTGAAAGGATGTGTTCTATGTCTACAAAAATGATTTTCAGATGGTTCTTTATTTTTTCACTGGCTGGGATTATCGTTCTACTAGTGATTGGGGTTGGCACCCTGCCTGTCCGCGCCCAATGTGAAGACCCGCAACCATCCTCATGCACTACCTGTCATGCCCAGGAAGACCCGGTAAATGAAAAAGGAAGCTGGCACATCATCCATGCCAGCAAGGACATCTGCATTAATTGCCACGGGGGCAACGGCAGTGCAACCGATAAAGATCTGGCTCACGAAGGCCTGACAGCCCATCCCCTGGACGATATTTACACAGACTGCCATAGTTGTCATCCGGACTTCAATTCGCGGGCAGCGCAATTTGCTCCGATCCTGGGTGTCACACCTGGTGGTTGTTCAACGCCAACACCAGTTCCGATGAGCAGTCTCCCCGGCGAGCCGCCCTCCGGCATTAACATTAATTCTGAGTTGGCAAACGCAACTTCATCTCTGCAACCTTTTTTGGTAATCAGCGCCGGGCTGTTTATCCTGACTCTCTTTTTGTTCGGTCTGGGATGGTTGGAACGACATCAAGGAAAAAGCTAAATCGCAGGTTATTTAGAATAAATTACTTGGGAGTTCTTCTTGAAAGTAAGAGGTGAGCCGTGAAAGAAAGAATGCTGTCTTTCGTTTACCTGTCCATAATTTTGGCATGCACAATCACCTTCCTTGCATTGCATGTGATCGCTTCCAGCGGACAATTAGAGACGCCGATCAGTTGGCTCTCATTTATGGAATTCCTAACCCCGATTCTGATACTTGGATGGGCCTTGACGATCCATTTTGTTCACAAGGTAAGGGCTGCTTAATGGGCAACAAAGCACAAAATCTAGCTGGCCATCGTTTTATTGGGTAAGAAAATCCCGAATATGGAAAATAGATGGCGCACAAATAAATAGAAACTAGAATGAATACTGCGATATTTAGCAAACACATTTACACCTTGTCAACTATCAGTGCCGATGGAAGAAATATTTTTGACAATATTGATTCCCTGCGTCGCGTAGCACGGTGCGGACGAATGAGCCGAGCCTTCGCCGATAAGATCATGCTGGTTGTTACCAGCATCGATGGCTATCGCAACTTTTTCGATGGACATAGCCGGGCTGCAGCCTCAGGGCATATTGGCGTGCACTTGGAAACCATCTGGATACATTCTTCGAGGTTGTTTCTGTGGTTGTTCAAGGCAAAAGGTGAAGGCCATCAGGTGATCAGAAACGTACTACAAAGTGAATGGGCATGATTTTTGTATTGACTTATTGTCTATAGTAATATATACTATAGACAAAGGAGAAATACAATGCCCGGTGGAAGAGGTTTTGGACAGGGTCGCGGACGAGGTGGTGGCAGACGAAAAATGTTTTTTCTGGAATCCTGCCTGCTGGTGCTTTTACACCGCGAACCCGGCTACGGGTACGGCCTGATGGACGGCTTGCAGGAATTTGGCTTCGATACCACCCAAATGGATATCAGTATCCTATACCGGGTACTGCGCGACCTGGAAACCACTGGACTGGTAGTCAGTTCGTGGGATGAGAACAGCCTCGGCCCCCGGCGGCGCATGTACACCATCACTTCTCAGGGCGAATCCACGCTGGCGGAGTGGGTGCAATCCCTGCGCCAGCGGCGCAAGGAAATCGAATCACTTGAAGCGGCGTATAACGCCGTAAAGAAAAACAACTGATGCAAGACATCAAAAGGAGATGAAACCATGCCATTCAAAGACGGTTCTGGACCGAACGGACAAGGCGCGCGCACTGGGCGCGGCGCGGGCAACTGCAACGGACAAGGCGGTACGGGCCGCGGTCGCGGCTTTGGCAGGCGCGGACGGGGTTTGGGCACCAACGCCAATGCAACCCAGGGAAATTCCTGGATTCAAACCCAACTCAACGACCTGCAAGCCGCTATCGAAAAACTGACAGAGCGGTTGAATACAAGTGGGAAGTGAGGAGAACAAGTGAGGAGTAAAAAGTCGAACTACTAACTTTTTACTCCTCACTGTTTTTAATCATCAAAAGGAGATCATCATTCATGAAACTTGCCATCTCTATTTCTGGGAATACCCTCGAATCCCCCTTCGACCCGCGCTTCGGGCGCGCCGCCGCATTTTGCCTTGTGGATAGCGAAACCGACGCATGGAGCGCCCACGCGAATCCCGCGCTTTCTGCTTCGGGCGGCGCGGGTGTACAGGCGGCGCAGTTCATCGCTACCACGGGTGCTCAGGTTGCTATCAGCGGCGCGTTTGGGCCAAATGCTTATGACGCCCTGTCCGCCGCAAATATCCAAATGTACCTTGCTCCAAGCGGAAGGGAACATACTGCAGCCGAAATTTTGGTACTGTTCAAAGCAGGCAAACTGAGCAAAGCCGAAGTCGCCACCCACGCGGGACGCCACGAGGGTCACAACTAATGCGAATTGTGGTTGCCAGCGGCAAGGGCGGCACGGGCAAAACCACCGTCGCCACCAGCCTGGCGCTGGCTGCTGGAGAATTCGTCCACTTTATGGATTGCGATGTAGAAGCGCCCAACGCCGCGCTGTTTCTCCATCCCGTATTGGACCAACATCAAGAAGTCGGCATTCTGCTGCCGGTGGTCGATGAATCGCTCTGCACATACTGCGGCAAGTGCGCCGAGATCTGTGAGTTTCACGCCATCGCCATCATCGGTAAAAAGACGCTGGTCTTCCCAGAACTGTGTCACGGCTGCGGCAGTTGCACGCTGGTCTGCCCCGAAAAAGCGATCAGCGAGCGGCTGGACGTGATGGGTGTGCTGGAAAGCGGAATGACCGCCACTGGCATAGATTTTGCCCAAGGTGTGATGAACGTCGGCGAGCCGATGGCAGTGCCAATCATTCGTCAGTTGAAAAAGTGGATGCCCGCGACTCCGCCCGCCATCGAGATTCGGGATGCCCCACCCGGCGCATCCTGCCCGGTGGTCGAGACGATTCGCGGCGCGGACTTTGTCTTGCTCGTGACCGAGCCGACACCCTTTGGCCTGCACGACCTGAAACAAGTGGTCGGCATCGCCCGCGAGTTGGGCATCCCCGCCGGGGTAGTGGTCAACCGCGACGGGATTGGCGACAACGCCGTTGAAGCCTACTGCACCGAAGCGGGTCTGCCCATCCTGTTGAGAATCCCGATGGAGCGGCGTTTCGCCGAGGCAATCGCCAGCGGCAGAACCCTGGTGGAGGCCGCACCGGAGTATCGCCAGGCATTCCTCACATTGCTCGAAAACATCACAGCGAGGGCAGCCGTATGAAGCAACTCATCATCCTCAGCGGCAAGGGCGGAACTGGCAAGACCAGCGTCACTGCCGCGTTCGCCCATCTCGCTGCGCAAAGCCGTTTTGCAAATCAAGTGATTCTGGCGGACGCGGACGTTGATGCCGCCAACCTGGAACTCGTGCTCCAGCCGCGTTTGCTGGAACAGCAGGATTTCAAGGGCGGCAAAGTGGCAGTGATCAACCCGGACACCTGTGCTTCCTGCGGGGACTGTGTGGCTGTTTGCCGCTTCGACGCCATCAACTACGCTGATAGTTTGTACTTGATTGACCCCATCGCCTGTGACGGCTGTGCGGCTTGTGTCTATCAATGCCCGAGTGAAAGCATAACCATGCACGAACAAGTGGCGGGTAAGTTTTATTTTTCCGAGAGCCGTTACGGTCCGCTGTACCATGCGAACCTGTTTCCGGGACAGGAAAATTCCGGCAAACTGGTGACGCTGGTCAAACAGCGCGCCCGCCTGCAAGCCTTGGATGAGAATCGCGAACTGGTCCTTGTGGATGGGCCGCCCGGCATCGGCTGTCCGGTCATTTCGGCAGTATCAGGTGCAAACCTGGCGCTGATCGTCGCCGAACCGACGGTGGCGGGAGTGCACGACATGCGCCGCATCTTGCAAACCGTCCAGCATTTTGGCGTGCACGCCGTGGTCTGTATCAACAAAGCGGACATCTACCCCGCAGGCGCGGACGATATCGAAGCGTTTTGCCGCGAGAGTGGAATCGGAACTGTCGGCAGGATCCCGTTCGACTTAACGGTAGCCAGCGCGATGGTCGCGGGCGAAGCGGTGACGGCCTTCCAACCGGATGCCCCTGCCAGCCTCGCCATCGCTGTAATTTGGGAGAGAGTCATCCCTTCCTTATTGGAGTCAAAATGAGCGAGACTTCTCTAGAAGAAGCAATTTTGGAACGCCTGAGATCGGTGATTGACCCGGAAACAAACACGGATGTGGTACGGATGCGTTTAGTGGAAAACATGTGGGCGGATGCGCTTGGCAAAGTGCACTATACTTTCCGACCATCATCGTTTGTCTGTCCGATTGCCGTTTCACTGGCGATGGATATCAAGAAGGCCGTGGCCGAAGTGCCCGGCGTGAAATCGCAGGAAATTGCCATCGAAGGATATTTGATGGCCGAAGACCTGAAAAAAATCATCAACGAGGAGATTTGAAATGAAAATCGCAGTAACCGCAGAAAACAACAATGGACTCGAAAGCCTGGTTGCCCAGCACTTCGGGCACGCACCCTTCTTTATTTTAGCGGATGTGGAAAATGGCGAAGTGAGCGCCACGCAGGCTGTTGCCAACCCGTTTGCCGAAGCCCACCAGCCCGGGCAAATCCCTGGGTTTATTCATGAGCAAAAAGCCAATGTGATCTTGAGCGGCGGCATGGGTGGACGCGCCATTGAATTTTTTGAGCAATTGGGAGTCAAAGCTGCCACCGGCGCAAACGGAACAGTGCGTCAGGCGCTGGAAACTTACCTGGGCGGCCAATTAAAGGAAGCCGCGCCGTGTGATGAAAGTGTGGCGCACGGACACGGATAGATGGGATTTGTCTTTGGCCAAGCCGCCTCGAGGCGGCTTGGCCAAACGCTGGGCCAGTTCAGGCTGAGAAGGAGCAAGGATGAGTAACACGACCAAGATTGGAATCATCATTTGCAATCGCTACCGGACTTGTGCGGGCGGAAAATGCCTGCGGGCAATGCGTAACAGGGAAGGCGCTTTCAGCATCTATGCCGACGCTGAAATGGAACTGGTAGGCTACACCACTTGTGATGGCTGTCCGGGTGGTAATGTCGAATATACCGGGGAGGAAATGGTAAAGAATGGAACGCAAGTAATTCATCTGGCTACCGGGTTGCTTGTCGGCTATCCTCCTTGTCCTTATATTCACACGTTCAAGAATTTTCTCGAACAACGTTATGGGGTAAAGGTTGTCGTCGGTACGCACCCCATCCCCCAAAAATATCTGGATCTGCACACAAGTCTGGGGACGTGGGAAGATGCGGATGAATGGCGATCACTTTTAGAGCCAACCATGGCAGATGAAGTGACTCGCAAGGCTTATGACTGAGATGAACTATGTTTTCGGTCCCGTCCCCTCCCGCCGTTTAGGTCAATCACTGGGAATTGACACCATCCCGCTCAAGACCTGCAACTGGAATTGCATTTATTGCCAGTTGGGCCGCAGCGTGCCAATGACGAATGAACGGCGCGATTATGTTCCGGTGCAGGATATTCTCCTCGAAGTTGAACAGGCATTGATGTCCCGGGAAAAGGGCAGGATTGATTGGGTAACTTTTGTCGGCTCCGGCGAACCAACTTTACACAGCCGGCTCGGGGAAATCATCCGCCGCGTAAAAACCCTCACAACGCTCCCGGTGGCAGTCATCACCAATGGGTCGCTTTTTTATAAGGCGGATGTCCGCGAGGAACTTTCTGTGGCAGACGCGGTTCTGCCGACACTGGATGCCGGGACGGGTGATTTGTATCGCCAGATCAACCGCCCTCACCCGCAATTTACTTTCGAGCGGCTTGTGGACGGGTTGGTCGCCTTCCGAGAGGTGTACAGAGGCAAGATATGGGTTGAAGTGATGCTGGTACGCGGCTTGAATGATACATCCCAGTCACTTGAAGATATTGCAAAAGTTCTGCAGAGGGTCAAGCCAGATGCGGTGCACATCAACCTGCCGACGCGTCCACCAGCTGAGACCTGGGTACAGCCAGCGGATAGCGAAGGCTTGATGCGGGCCCTGTCCATTCTGGGAAATATCGCTGAGGTGGTGCATCCGGCTGAAGGAAGTTTCGACTTAAGCAACGACGAAAATATTGTGGAGGCGGTGATCGGAATCATTACCCGCCATCCCATGCGACAGGATGAACTCGAAAGGACCCTGGTGCGCTGGTCGCCAGGACAGGTTAGCGAGACTTTAGCAGAATTGGAAGCCAGCGGCAGGGCGCAGATCGTGGAACGCTACGGTATACGATTCTGGAGCGCAACTCCTGCACACTACCCCAGGAGCCGACAGAGTATTCGAAACATCCCAGGCGGACAACGGCTGTCCCCCAAAAACCATAAGAATGAAATTTGACTCTAATGTCAGAGAGGTATCATGCGTGAACAAACGCTCTTTGAAATCCAGGCTGAATTATGCCGGGCTATGGGAAATCCTCTGCGGATGGAGATTATGCACCTGTTGCGCGCCGGGCCAATGAATGTGAACGATATCGCCTCTGCAACACATACGCACCAGACTACCATATCCAGAAATTTAGCCACACTCCGACACGCCGGAATCGTTATGGCGCACCGGGAAGGAACTAATTATTATTACCAGGTCACCAATCCAAAAATCATGAGCGTGTGTGATTTGATGCGCGAGGTATTGAGCGAACAATTCGAGCAGCGCTCTAAACTTATGGATGAAACTAGCGCATGAATATCATCGAGACCCTGATCGCAAACCTGCCCGAAAATATTCCGGTGCGTTCAGTGCTGGTTGGATCACACTGGACAGTCGTTTGCAGTCGCCATTGCGGTATGGCAGCTACGCTGATGTCCAGCCACCCACACGGACACCTGCAAATCCGCGATGTCGGTCGCCTGCACCAGAAGAGTGCGCACGAACTGGCTGGATTGGCTCACTCAACTGAATTGATGGAAGCCAGCATCGGCGTGGCTGCGATCAACTCAATGTTGGATGTTGATGAATCGACTGCCAGAGAGATCAATGCGTCCGAGGTGCTGGCTAGTCGCGGACGGGGAAAGAACGTCGCGCTGGTCGGTCATTTTCCTTTTGTCCCGCAACTACGGTCGGCTGTTGGGCAGTTATGGGTCATCGAGCAAAATCCCGTTGAAGATGATTATCCCGCAGAGGCCGCGGTTGATTTGATTCCTCAAGCCGATATTGTCGCCATCACCAGCAGTGCCCTGATCAACCATACCCTGGATGGATTGCTGTCGCTCTGCCCTCAGCAAGCGACGGTCATGCTTCTGGGGCCAAGCACACCACTCTCACCCTTCCTTTTCGATTTCGGCGCCAACATTATCTCAGGGACTCGCGTGGTCGATGAGAATGCGGTACTGCGCACCGTTGGACAAGGCGCTGCCTTTCGTCAGGTAGAAGGAGTGAAGTTGCTAACTTTTATTAAAGAACAAAATAAGGAATAATGATGGAAATCAGCATGCAGCCCATTGGCATCATCCATTCGCCATTCAGCGACAAAGAGCAAACTCCGATCCAGGCCTCACGCTCGCAGGCCATTGGAACGGTGGAGGTTTACCCTGAATTTTCAGACGGATTACAGGATATCGAAGAATTCTCTCACATCTACCTTTTGTATGTATTTCATAACTCGTCCGGATACTCGCTGCAGATCAAGCCTTTTTTGGACGATCAGGAACACGGACTATTTGCAACCCGCTACCCCTATCGCCCCAATCCGCTTGGCATATCAACCGTTCGCCTCTTATTCCGCCAGGCGAATGTACTCACCATCGAAGGAGTGGATGTGCTCAATGGCACGCCCCTGCTCGACATCAAACCCTATGTGCCGGATTTCGATTTGCGAACAGACGTACGCGCTGGCTGGTACGAAACACGGAGCAAAAAGTGAAACAACACCACCTCCTTTTCACGGCCATCCTGGTTGGCCTGCTTCTCCTTTTACCTGCGACAACCAATGCCTATGCGCAAAGCTCCGCGCCAGTGGTCCACGCCGTATTATTCTATTCACCCGCTTGCGGGCATTGTCATTTCGTGATTACAGAGACTTTGCCGCCATTGTTTGAGAAATATGGCGATCAGCTACAGATCATCGGCGTGGACATCACCACACCCCCGGGTCAAGCTCTTTTCCAGGCTGCCTTGCAGAAATTCAACCTGGAAGCCGGAGGGGTTCCGTTCCTGGTTGTTGGGGATCTCTATCTGGTTGGTTCCCTGGACATACCTGAACAGTTTCCCGGCCTGATCGAATACTATCTCAGTCTGGGTGGGGTGGGTTGGCCGGAAATCCCCGGTTTGACGAATGAAATCACAAGTTCAGCAGGGACGGCTGAAGGGGAAGCTATACCATCTACGCAGCCCACAGCCCACCCCGTTACACCAGAGTCCGCCGCCACTTCCCCTCAGTCGACAGAGACACTAAAGATTGGATTAAATAATACCCAGGATCCCAATTGGCGGAACAGGTTTTCTCAAGATCCGGCGGGGAATACATTGGCTATCCTCGTATTCGCAGGTATGTTGGGGTCTGTCGTGTGGACAGGTCAACGATTTCGTACGCGCGGCGTGGCTTCGCTCAAGGATGGTTGGGCCTGGGCGATCCCCGCCCTATGCTTGATCGGCTTTTGCGTAGCTGGCTACCTGGCTTATGTGGAAACCACCCAGGTAACCGCCGTATGCGGCCCGGTAGGTGATTGCAATACCGTCCAACAAAGCAAATATGCACGCCTGTTCGGCATCCTTCCAATCGGGATATTGGGATTGGCTGGTTATATAATGATCTTCCTGGCCTGGCTGGTTGCCCGGTATGCCAGTGGCCGAATAATGGATTTGGCGACAATTTCGTTTTTTATCATGACGGTCTTTGGGACATTGTTTTCAATGTACCTGACATGGCTGGAACCATTCGTAATCGGCGCGACCTGCGCCTGGTGCCTGACTTCAGCAATCCTGATGGCAACCCTGATGTTGCTATCTGTAAGTCCAGCAAGGCTGGCGCTTTCCAGATATTCCCCAAAAAATACCCTGCGCCGAAAGCATACATGAATTGGAGTAGGCGATGATTGACATCCAAAAAATCGAAACCTTTCTGGCAGCAGCCGAAAAATTGAGCTTTTCAGAAGCCGCCAAACAGCTTCACCTCAGTCAGCCCACAGTAAGTCACCAAATAAAAGTATTAGAGCAAGAACTAGATGTGAGGCTTTTTATCAGAAACAATACTGGATTGCGATTGACCGACGCAGGCAGGCTGCTGCTTCCTTGGGCCCGACGGCTGTTGCACGACACCAATGACATGCGCAAAATGATGTCATCCCTGCAAGACGATATTGTGGGCGAACTGCGCATTGCCTGCAGCACTACCGCGGGAAAATATATTCTTCCCCTCATGGCGGCCAGATTCTGTCAACAATTTCCGGGCATCAAGGTTCGTATCCTGGCCTGCGGCCCTGAGCAAACGACCCTGGACTTACTGGATGGTGAAGCGCATATCGGCGTGGTCAGTTCTGAAATTGATGATGCAAATCTCGAGTCTCAAGAATTTTTCCAGGACACAATCACCCTGATCGTGGCCTCAAATCATCGCTGGGCCTTGAGAAAAACCATCGACCCGGGTGAAATTCCGGAAGAAAAGGTGATCATGCGGGAAGAAACATCCGGTACCCGCAGAGTAGTGCTGACCGAATTGGCGAAGCACGATATCAGCCTGAACGACCTGGATGTTTTTATGGAGATGGGGAATGCTGAAGCCATCGTCCGCACAGTAGCTGCGGGATACGGCATCTCATTTGTATCGTCCCTGGCAAGCGCCTGCCCCTTGGAACGCGGTAATGTTGTCGATCTCCCTGTGAAGGGATGCGATTTACAAAGGAAAGTCTACATGGTGCGGAAACTAATCGGCGATCCTCACCGGCCCCGAGATGTGTTCTGGAGTTTTATCCATGACCCATCCAATGCAGACTTACTGCAGATGGCTGGATAATCCTTTGACACCGAAAGGGGCTGGCAACTATGCCAGCCCTTTTTGGATTGAGTCCCAGATAGTCTTAGAATACGTAGGTCTGGCTGGCGCCTTCTACATCCATCAGATAAGGCGGGGCCTTCTTGATCTTGATGCGTGGATCGCGCAGGTCCTTGGGATCGATATCCTTATTCTCCAGAGCCAGCTCGCACAACACAATCTCGCCGCCCAGTTCGAGGATGTCATTGAAGAGTTTGACGGGATTGGGAAGTCCTTTAGGCGTCCCCAGTTTCTCCATCTCACCTTTCAGCATCCACCTCGCACCAGCCGGGCAGATAAAGACATGCACTTCGTAGTCCAGGGATAATCCGGAAGTCGAGAAGATCAAAGCCGGCATGATATTTGCCGGGGTATCGCCATTGCAGACGACAGCCATTTTTTCAGTCATTTGAAGCCTCCTTAGTAGTTGTTCAAAATGATTGGATATTTAATCCGCTGGGGCGAACGCGCCCGCAACGGTTTCTTCTTGTTCCTTTGCTTTCATTTTTACGGTCTGGAAGTAGACCGCCAAAGGCCGGTAATACAAATGCGCCCATTTACCGAAAGGCACCTCCAAGATCAGCATTGGGGCGGTAAAGGCCAGATGAATCACATAGGTGTAATATGTCGCCAGCGGCAAACCCCAGTAACGGAAAGCATGCTGAAGGATGCCAGTCGAAGCGACAACCAGTAAAAGGATCGGGAAAATCCAATCACTTGGATGCGAGAAGCGGTACATCTGCGCATCTTTCCTGATCCGTCCCCACAGCGCCCGCCCAGCACCCAGCAGCAGCACAATCGTGGCGTAATAACCCAGCCAGCGCTGCGGATGGTAAAGCGGATAGATCGCATCCGTCTGGAACCAGTACAGAAAAAAGACGATCAGGATCAGCATCAGGCCATAACCACTGGCCAGCAGCATATGGATGATCCATGAAGTACGTTTGCTCCTGCGAACCTTTTCATCCAGTTCATCCTCGCCGCAGGTAGCCCAGCGCTTCTGGGTCACAGCATGCAAGATAAGCTGCCAAGCTTCAGTAAAATACAACTTGAGCGGAATCTTTTCTCCACCGCGCCTCATTGTGAGCCAATACATCTTGAGCACATTGGTGGTGATGAAAAAAATCAGTGCACCCGCCATAATCCAATCTGCAAGGTGGACAATATGAAGTGGCGCAAAGGTGTTCAATTCCACACGGTCGGTAACCAAAGGACCATGGAACATGGCAATGATCCACACCACCAACAGTCCCACTAACGCGATCGAACCCAGTTCCCAGGTCAGGGAGGTGTAGAACCTGCGCGCCAGGCCGGTCCAATCGTACTGGGCGGTCAGCCAGCGGCGGGCGGCCATCATGGTCTCGCCGGGTTCGGCGCCTTTCGGACAGGTCTCGGAACAATCCCCGCAGTAGTAGCACAGCCAGGGATCGAGCCCCTCCGTCAGACGCTCTTTCTGGCCGATCTGCACGCGCCGGATCACATCGCGCGGAAAGTTGTATTCATCGCTTGCCAGGGGACAAATGGCTGTGCAGTTGCCGCAGTTGAAGCATTTTTCGATACCGACCGCGCCATATTTTTTGAACTCTTGAAGGAGTTGTGGGTCCAGTCTTGTGCTCATATCACTTCTCCTCCGCTTTCTGATAGAGCGGATAATCGCCGCACATGCCGTTCTCGAGAACCAGGCCGTATTTCTTAAAAGAGGCCACATACCATAAAACTTCATTTGTGGGCATGCCGACCGCCTCTGCGATCTCAGGCACCGTCTTGGGATTCTCGCGCATGACCTGGCAGATCTCCCTTTGGATTCGCTTTTGTTCCTTCAGCAAGGCCTGGGTACGCTCTACCGTTTCGGCATGCTGAGCACGCAGGCGTTTGAGCATCTCGCCACGCGAGATCGTTTCTTTTTGAGCAATTTGAGTTGTCATGCTGCCGCCTCCGCCAAAACAGGCAATTCCATGCCGATGGCTTCGACCATGGCTTCGTATTGGGCCAGGGTCCAACCTTGCACATCGACAGCTTGATTCGGGCAGACGCTGACACAGGCGCCACAGCCAGTGCAGTTGGCCGGGGTGACCACCGCCCGCCTGACCTCCTTGCCATTCTGCTCAAATGTCTTCAGCGCAATTGCATCTTCATAGTCACAGGCTTCCACGCACGCACCGGTGCCGTTGCATTTTTCGACATCCACCGCGGCGACGAAGGGCTGCAACTCAACCTTGCCTTGCCCAAGTAGGGAAACCACCTTGGCTGCAGCTGCCGAAGCCGCGCTGATACTCTCCTGGATATTCATCGGACCCTGCGCCGTGCCAGCCAGAACCACACCGTTGACAGCTGTCTCAACCGGACGCAGCTTGGGATGCACTTCCAAGAGGAAGCGGTCATTGCCACGGGAGACCTTCAGCATTTTCACCAGGTCGTCGATATCGCGCGCCATCATGCCGACAGCCAACACCACCAGATCAACGGGGATATCGATCTGCTCGCCATAGGTCAGCGCGTCCTTAACTTTGACCAATACAGGGTGCGTATCGCCCGCAGGCGCAGCCGTCACTTCAGGACGTTCCTCACCATGGTAACGGAAAAAGCGCACGCCATCTTCCAATGCACGGTTGTAGTATTCTTCGTGACCACGTCCATAGGTGCGAATATCTTGATAAAGATCGTAAATGTTCAGTTCGGGGAAGTAGCGCTGCAGTTCTTCGGTCATATGCAGGGTAGCTGTGCAGCATACGCGTGAACAATAATTGTTGACCTGTCCATCCTCCTGCGGCTCATCGACGCCCTCGATCTCTCGACTGCCCACGCAATGGATCAGAGCCACATCCCGCACGGGATGACCATTCCATCGCAAATGCTCGCTGCTCTTCGACAACGCCAGGTGCCGGATCATCTCTGGCAGGGTGATCACATCCTTCAATTCCCCGTAGCCATATTCACCCTGACGGGGTTGATATGGATCAAAACCGGTCGCGACCACAATCGCGCCCACATTGACATCGAAGGTCTTCGGTGTGTCTTGCAGGACAATAGGTTTACCACCATCTATTAAAAGTGGTTCACCATTATAATTTTCCCAATCCACAGCTGGTAAGGGTGGGTAACAGCCCGGATAGGCGCGATAGATAATTTTTCGGTTATTAAGCCCGTAATTGAAATCATCAGGGATTTCCTGCCGGCAGGCAGCCAACAGCGCTTCATTGTTTTCGGTATTAACGCCACGTGAATGCTGGCATATCTGCAGGGTGAAATTACCGACATAACCCGATACACCCGCAACCTGGGCTAGAGTAAAAATTGTTATATTAGAATGCTTTACAACTTCGTCAATCAGATCATGTAACAAGCTTCTTGCATCGCCTCCAGTAGGAAAAACTGTTTCCAACTGCGCCATGCGTCCGCCCAAGAATGGCGATTTCTCGACCAACACCACCTGCAGACCCTGACGGGCGATGTCCAAAGCAGAACGCAGGCCAGCCACACCACCGCCAATGACGATGGCTCGTTTCTCCGCTTCCAGGCGAATCGGTTCCAGCGCTTTCAGCAAACGTGCTTTGGCAACTCCCGCTGCCATTAATCGCAGTGCTTTTTGTGTGGCTCCCTGCTGATCGTTAGCATGTACCCAGGAGTCTTGCTCGCGCAAACCGACATGATAATAGAGATAGGGGTTTAATCCGGCCCGCATGACCGTGCCCCGGAAAGTCTGTTCGTGTAACATGGGAGCGCAGGCGCCAATCACGACGCGGTTGACGCCCAACTCCTTGATATCCTGTTCGATCTGGGACTGACCCGCGTCGGAACAGAGCGACATATTGGTGCGCGAGATCACAACGTCGGGCATACCTCCCAACTTTTTTGCCACTTGTTCACAGTTGACTACGTGGCTGATATTCCCGCCACAATAACAGGTGTAAACGCCGAGCTTAACTTTCTCGTCAGGCATAAGCCACCTCCGGTTGTTCAACTTGCACTCCTGTCTTTCTCCGAATGTAAGCGGAGGCATCAGAAGCGGCTGCGCTGGCCGTGATGATACTGTCGACAATGTCCATCGGACCGCCGGCTGTGCCTGTCACAAATATCCCCGGCCGCTGTGTTACGCAGGGGGAGGCATTGGCAGCTGGAATAGCCACAAAACCATCTGATGAGGAGGGGGTCAAACCAAAATTTTGGTGTGAAGCGCCGGGAAGCATTCCAAGCGAGAGCACCACCAGGTCGTGAGTCCGTTCAACGATGCGACCATCTTCCGTTAATTCCACTTTAACGATCGGGTTGTGATTCTCATCCTCCCGAATAGAGGCCACCTTGCCACGTACGAATTCAACACCCATCGCTTTGGCATTTTGATAGAACTGCTCGTAGCCCTTGCCGAAGGTGCGGATGTCCATGAAGTAGATGGTGATGTCGGCCATTGGCAGCGCACCGCTGATCAGCATGGCCTGCTTGATGGCATACATACAGCAAACGCGCGAGCAGTATTCGACACCTTGCGTTTGATCACGCGAACCAGCACACTGGACATAAGCAATGGTGGTCGGTTCCATGCCGTCGCCGGGACGCAGGACGCGGCCATAGGGACCGGTGGGAGCCAGGAAGCGTTCCATCATCAGCGGGTCGATCACATTTGGTAGTTTGCCGCCACCATATTCCTTCTTTGCACCGAGTTCGGATAATTCAAAGCCCGTCGCTAGCACGATGGCAGTCGCTTCGATGGAAAATGTCTGCGGTTGTTGGGTAAAGTCCACCGCTTCGACGGGGCAGATTTTTTCGCATTTGCCGCAAAGTAAACAGTTGTCAATATCCAGCACGGCCTTTTGCGGGACAGCGGTAGAGAAAGGCACACGAATGGCACGGTATGCACCGAGGCCGCGGTCAAAGGTGCTGGGCACCGTGATGGGACATTCATATTCGCACTGGCGGCAACCCGTGCATTTGCTTTCATCCACATAGCGCGGCTTTTGTAAAACTGTGATATCAAAACCCGCGTTGTCCTTGGTAACCGATTGGACCTCGCAGTATGTGAAAAGTTGGATATTTGGATGGTGCGCCACCGCCGACATTTTGGGGGTAGTGATGCAGGAGCAGCAGTCGAGGGTCGGGAAGACTTTACTGAGGGTAATCATCTTGCCGCCAATGCTGGCTTCGCGTTCCACCAAGGCAACCTGCAAACCCTGGTCACCGAGATCGAGCGCAACCTGCATCCCGGCGATTCCGCCGCCCACGACGAGCGCATCAACTTGAAGATTACTCATGCCTGTACTCCTTGCGTTGCAGGGGCGCGGGGGGCGATTTCGCTTTTTACGAAACCGATCCCTTTCAGCAACTCATTCATCTGGTTGACTTCTTTCAAGAAGGGTTTGACGCAAACGGTGCAGATGGCTGCCAGGCGCAGGCGGCGGATGTCGATGTTGCGCGCTTTCATCAATGCATAAGCATCGTTGATCAACTTGGCCGTACCATCAGCTTCGACTTTGTACGGGCTGTCGGTGCCACTGTACATGACAATGACGCCGTCTATGCCGTGTTCGAAAGCATGCACAAAGAACTCTGGCGGGAACATACACGGACACATTATTGGGAGGACGAAGGTGTTGGCCGGATAATCCAAATGGGCTTGACCAGTGGAATCTGCGCCAGCATAGCCACCCGCCAGGGTGGCCAGGATTAAGATTTTAGGTTGCTGTGTTTGCATAAGTTGGGCCATGGCTAATCCTTCTTGAACCTGCAAAGGCTCAAGTCATTCACCACAAAGGTACGCGGACTAAAAAAACTGATATTCTTCTATGTGGTCGATTTTTAATAGAAGAATTACTTCATGCGTCGGATGAAGAGCCGCTCGTAGCCTTCACCGGGTAGTATGCCCATGAACTCATGTCCGACTTTCTCGCACCAGCGCGGCATATCATTCTTGGTATTGACGTCGCCTGACCAGATTTCGAGGACTTCGCCAACCTTGACAGCTGCGATGCCCTTCTTGGCTTCCAGCAACGGGCCCGGGCAGGACATGGCACGTGCATCAACAACTTTGGCAGCCTGGATATTCGCTAATTCAGGGGTAGTCATGGGTAACCTCCTTCAGGTTATTAATCATTTAGCGTGGTTATCGCTGGTAAGTGGATTGGCCAAAATCGAACATTCCTTCAGCCACTCATTTTCAGCGATTCGATAATAGATCGTCTGTCCGTCGCGCCTGGCAGACACAATGTTGTGCTCTTTAAGCAGGGCAAGGTGTTGCGAGATGTTTTGTAAAGATGTGCCAACTTCACTGGCAATCTCACTGACAGGCAATTCGCGCTCAGAAAGGCTCCACAAAATCAAAATTCGAGAAGCATTTCCAAACACTCTGTATAGTTCTGCTTGCTCCTCAGCAAGTTTCCTTAATGCCTGAATCGTCATTCAAACCCATTCTCTTTCGTACAACAAAATTGCCAAACAGCTTAATTAAGAGCCTGCTTAACTATAAGTGCGATATATCACAATCAACAAGTGCTAATAATCACAAACGAATGTTGTCTATTCTATAGCTGGCTATAGGTATTTTTTATGGCCCCACCTATTCACTCTTCATCCAATCGCAAACTTCGGCCAGGTTGATAATCTATTCTGCTTTCCCGTTCCAATAAAGGTCCAAACAGACAGCTCCCAGTAGCCAAAGAAGTGCCCGCCTTCGATAAAATGAGGGGCGCCTACTTCTGTCGCTCGAATTCGGTTCAGAGATGGGAAACCGGAAATTAACCCGTAGGATCCAGGCAAAACCCTTTTACAGATGGGCATGACAAGCGACCGCTAGTCACCACAGGGAGTTGCACCATGCCAAAAGGAAAAGGTTGTGTTGCTGGGGAAAAAATAATCATCCGGCAATAAAGCCTGCTTGCAGCGCCTCGGTTAAGTATTTTTGGTTGTAAGGCTTTTTTTATGGCCAAGTAAAAGTAAACAGCTTCAGGACTTGGTGCGTTTCTTGCCAAAAAATTAATTTCGTTTCAATTTACTTCATATCTCCCCACAGGGTGATTTGCCGATAGGCGCAAATTTATTGCGCCCATGCATAACGAAAAATGACCCCCAGTATATACCAACCCGCTAATAGAGTCCCGCGGATCGTCCCGCTGACCTTGGACCGACCGGTCAATCGGCTCCGGTAACTGACAGGGACCTCGACGATTCTCGCTTTGCGACGCGCCGCTTTCACGATCATCTCCGTCGGCCAACCGTAAGTCATTTCCTGCATGTTCAATTCAAGCAACATCCCCCTGCGGATGGCGCGATACGGTCCCAAATCGGTAATGGATAGCCCGTAAAGAATGTTCATCAAGCGTGATGCCAGCCAATTCCCGAAACGTTGTTGAGAAGGCATAGCGCCTCTTACAATCTGGCCCAGTTCACGCGAACCCAACACCAGGTCAGCCCAATTTTCTAAAATTGGCGACAGCAACAAGGGCAGGTCACCTGGAGTGTAACTGTAATCCCCGTCCATAAAAACAATCACATCAGCATCCATTGCTGCGGCTACACCAGCGGCGCAGGCATATCCATACCCTCGCCGTGGTTCGCTGATTACCTTGGCTCCTGCCTTTGCCGCTTCAAGGGAGGTGGTATCAGTTGAAGCATTATCCACCACGATCACGTTTACCGGAATTTTTCGAACATCTTCCACCAATTGCCGAATATTGCCAGCCTCATTGGCGGCCGGGATTATGACTGTTATTTTTGTCAGCTTGAGTCAACCTTTCGCATCAAAGACTGGATGAATTCTTGGTTCAGGAAACGACGTGTATGATCTGCTGTGTGCGGATCAAGCCCCTCGATTTCATCCGCCAGTCGAACCAAAGAAGCCTTATCGTCCACATCGTACCAGTTCGGCAATTTGACGAGATGCAGGCCCTGCTCTCTTGCCAAGGCTATTGTCTCCGCGGTCACAGTCGGTGTACTCATGCGGACTTCACGCAGTAGTCGCGGGATCTGCTGGTTGCAGCCGATCAAATAATAACCTCCATCAACGCAGGGACCCAGAACCACATCCGCTCCATCTGCCAGGGATGAAAAGGCGAGTGACAGATATCTCGTTGGAAGTGTGGGACTGTCGCTATCCATAATCACTGCGTGTTCGTAGCCACGGGACAAATACCAAGCTAATGCGTTATCGAGTCTGGCCCCCAAATCAGCACCTTCTTGTTGAATCAATTGAAAATCCGGAGCCAGGTTATGAAAATAGCCATGCGCCTCCGCAGGAAGATAAGCAATCACTCGGTCGGCACCCTCAACCAGACGCACCTGGTCGAGCGTGTCAGCCAGAAAGCATTCATACAATGCACTTGCCTGTACCGGGCTCAACGGTGGAGAAAGACGGGTCTTTGTATTTCCAGGTGCAGGACGCTTGGCCACCACAATCAGGGCATTTCTTTTTTCAAGCTGCATGATAAATGCGCCTCACTCGTCTTTCCTGCCAAAGATTCCACAAGGCATACAACCAGGGAACGCCCATAACCCCCAACGTGAGCAGAGCTTCCAGCCAGACTGCTTGCCCAGGCGGGGCCTTTATTATTTTCGGGACGATCAAGGGACCAAACCATAAATTTTGACTCAAAACCCAAAACCCAAAAAGCAGGGCTAAGCGGCGATTTCCCTTGGACAGAAGCGGAGACAGCGTAATCAGCCACAGGCCGTACCATTGATGAAACCAAAGACAGACTGTCATCAAATAGAAAGCGAGGATATTAAACGTGGCCTGTAGATAATCATTCGCCGGGTCGTGTTTTCCGGTGAAGAGGGATTGATAAAGAACAAAGAGTAACAATAATCCCAGGGCAGATAAACTGATGATCTGATCGGAGGCTTGGGCTCCAAGAAGCGGAGTTAATGCTTTATTGACAACTGAAGGAATAGAGGTGGTGAATAATTGCATCCGCCTCCCAATATCGAGTGTTGAAAATCCAGCCCAAAACGGATAATACAATAGGGCCGTCAACAAGCCACTTCCAACCACAGTTTTCGTAAGGAAGATAAGCCGAGAGGTCATTTTACGCAGATCTCGCCAGCCGATCACTATGACAACAGGAATCAACAACACCGGAATGAACTTTATCAATGCTCCCAATAACAAAGAAAACACCGCCGAAGTGTAATGCTGTCTGCTCATCCAAAAGAATGCCAATAACAACCAAAAAGCCATGGCCATGTCGTTATGACCATTTCCCCAGGTTTCGAATAACACGACCGGATTCCACCCTAATAAGAGAACGCCGCTCAGAGCTTTTTCCGGCGCCTTAGCCTGAAGGATCAAATATACAATACCCACACTAGCCAGGTGAAACAGGCCAGGCAGAAACTTGAATGCCATAACATTGGCAATTATGCCATCTCCCGACAAGCGAGAAGTCAAGCCAGCCAGAAATTCCCATAAAGGGCCGTATGCGGAACTCGAATCTTTCCAAGCTGTATACTGAAAAAAAGGATCCTGTGGATAATTCGCTATCACCTGCCTGAATGGATCCCCGGAATAGACACCTAAGATACGTCCGTGCATGATGTTGTCGTAAATGTCGGCAGCATCGAAAGGCGCCATGCATAAAAAGATTGCAACAAAGGCCAGCATGCCACAGACGACGATGAACCAGGCTGCTTTCCCCTGGGTGTGACGACTGGTAAGGCGATACCCTCCCCAATACAACAGACCCAGGCTCACGAAGGCAAAAATCATACGCAGAAAGGCTATAGTCCCTCCCCGGTATAACAAGGAAATGTCCAGACGCGGTTGGCTGTATAGGATAAAGAGGTTTGCCGGAAATAAAAACGCCAGCACATAAATTAACATACTGGCCAGACAAATACCAACAAGCTGCAAGGCTGCATATGAACTATGGTGATTATTAGTCTGGGAGTGCATGAATCCCATGAAACCTCGCAAAATCGATCAGTAAAAACAGGTATAAAGGCAGGAATTGAGCCAGGATCGCAGCTTTGACTGGTACTTGATGGATGAAGTAGGTATACGATAAGCCAATCAACCCGCAGAATAACCACCAGCCTGTCCAGGCGTCAGGTCGCGGTAATTTCAAAATACCCAGGCTTTTACCCGAAGGTATCAGGAAGATCGCAATCAAGGGCAGGAGCCAGAGCATGTACCATGCAAACAGATCCTGAGAAAAAAGGGTGAGCACACCGATGGGGAGGACGCAGCGCCGCAAAGCTGTTTTAGCGTCTGGAGCCGGATGGGTGAAAGCCCAGCCTGCAGCAATGGCGATAATGCCGAGAGCTAAGGGTATCAACATATTGGGTAAATTCAGCCTGAGCCCATCCAACAGGTATTTGATCGCGGAGACAAGGGGACTGACATTAAATGTCTCCCGAATATAATGCGGCAGATAACCCAGCACCCCCCATCCGCTGGCCATCACATAGGGCAGATAAAACAAACCCACTGTCAGCCCAAACATTATCGGCATGCGCCACCGCCCTTGAGGGTGACGGGGACGCCATAAAAAGGGGAGCAGCAAAGCCGGATAAAGTTTCATGGCTGTCGCAACCCCAAGTAAAAAACCAGTTAAGCCATCTCTTTCCCGGATGCGCGCCCACCAGGCGCCTACCAAAAATGGCAGGAGCAGACCATCCAAATGGGCAGAGTGAGCAGTTTCAAAAGCCAAGACTGGAGACCATAAGTAAATCAATGCGCGTAATGGGGGGAGTTCCAAGTCGCGCAACAAGCCCAGGAGCAAAATCCCGGCCAGCAATCCTCCAGCGGCCATCACGGCCTGGAACCAATGGATATTATCGGGCCAGATGTGCCATAGAAGAGCAAAGGCAGCCTCCGCGGCTGGCGGATAGATCGTCACGGCGGGCTTCCGATTGATGGAAGGGTAGATTGTATTGTCGCGCAGGAAGGTCAATTCCGGAGCCTCGGGAGGATAGCGATAAGGGCTGATGCCCTGGGCCTGCACTCTGCCATCCCACACGTAACGATACATATCGTCAGAAAGCGTTGGGCGCATAGATACCAAGATCGCCTGCATTAGGAAAGCCACACCAAAGATCCCAAGTATGACCCCAGAAGCAACAGCCTTCTCTGTTTCCAGAATCAGCAGACAGGCGACTCCATACACGAGGAGAGCCGAAACGAAGAGATACTCAAATGCGATCGTATTCAGGCGCAAATCGCCAAGCACCAATGCCCAGACGCAAATGGCGATTAATAAGAATCCCGCTATAGCGAGAGCCCAGCTTCCGTTGCGAGACATCTCACTCTTGTTGGATCAGGTCAGAGCTAATAAGGTCTTTGCCAACCAATTTCCCCGGTCCGCACCTGTTCGAAGACGAGGGCGCAGCCATGCGTCCAGTCCCAGGAAGCGACCGGTTGGTATTGAAAGGAAGATCAATCCCAAGATAGCAAGCATGCCGTAGGTCCAATACCATTCTCCAGGGGCAGCAGTTACGCCGATATACAAATTGATCGCTTGAACCAAACCAGCCAGGCCTCCCAGCCGAGTGAACAGGCCCAGGATCAAGGAGACGGCTACGAAAGCCTCCATCAACCAGATGATCCAACCCATCCAGGCCAGGTTGGGAACGACCAAACTTTTGACCAGAGAGGCTTGCAATGGCCACTTTGAGTAAAGCGTCATGATCCCCACCCAATCGCAAAGGCCAGATGTACGCGCATGAATATCCGTGGTCACAGCGAAATTCGGTGGACACCCAAAAGTTGGCGGTAACTTCCAGAGCAACTGGGTGTACCACAAATAGCCGATGACCAGCCGGGAAACGAACATGCCAATCCGGCCAACGCCATCGAGAGAACTATCATTCGAGAACAGGTTTTTAATCATTTCGGGTCTCCTTTTCTTGCCCAATTGAATAAATAAATACAGTTGCCGTTTCAATAAGTTCCCTTGATATGCGCCGTTGAACCAGAGCGGCGGATTTTTCGATAAGCCCACAACATTTGCCAGATTCTCAAAGCTGCTTCGGCTTGGATATGCAACGACATCTTGGATCTCCCACTCCGGCGTTCGGCAAAAAAGATTGGCACTTCGACAATACGATGCTGCAAGCAGTACGCCAAATAAGCCATTTCGACTTGGAAGAAATAGCCATTTGATCGGATGCAGCCGAGTGGAATATCCAGAAGTGTCTGCCGCCGCCAGAGACGGTATCCAGTTGTCAGATCCTGGTAAGGCATATTCAGAATCGTGCGCGCATATAAATTTCCCCAGCGCGAAAGCACCCTTCGCAAAAAAGGCCAATCCTCGTCAACACTGCCTCCATCAATAAACCGCGATCCGAGCACAAGGTCACAAGTCTCCAGGCTTTTTATCATTCCCGGCAAGGCAGCCGGGACGTGGGAACAATCGCCATCCATCTGGGCGACGGCATCCACGTCCTCTTCCAGAATTTGTTGAAATCCCCGGATGTAGGCTGAAGCAAGTCCCGATCTTTCTGGACGATGAAGCACGTTCATTCGTCCCGGATTTGCGTCAGATAACTTGTCAGCTAAGTGGCCTGTACCATCCGGACTATTGTCATCCACAACAAGTAAACGCAATTCCAAAGGAAGCGCAAATAATGCAGAAACCAGATTGGGTAGATTGTCTACTTCATTGTAAGTTGGGATCACAACACCTACTTGCATAGCCTTTCCTACTTTGGTCAATCCGAAAGATAGACCCGGGTTATTTCCGGCATGGTTTGGACGGTGCATGGACTACAGGCCATTCGAAGCAGAATATCTTGAAACCGACAGCTAGACTGTAATTACACTATCTGCCTGCCACATAGCCGTAATAATATCTCCCATACCACCGACCACTCCAACGGCAACTTCATCGCTAAGCCCGAAGGTGTTGAGACAGGTCTGGCATAGGATCAGGCGTGTGCCTTTGGTTTCCAGAGCTTTCAACTCATCCAGGATCGGCGAACCCTTACAGGCCAACCGAACCCCGTCGGTGTAAAAACAGATCGCAGCCGGTGGAGGCTCCATCTGGAGCGCCATGCCGAGATACGATTTTGCAAGTTTTTCCTTCAACGGCTGATTGTCGGTCATGCCCAGTCCCTGGGTTTTGAAAACGATCACAATTGCTTTTTGCTTTTCCATAACGCCTCCTTATTTACGCAACGATGGTTGTACAGACATTGCCAGCACGCATCAGATCTTTGCTTGGACCCGCCTTCCATTCCAGTTCAATCCGGTCCCCTCGAACCCAGGGGCAGTAAGGGTCATGGGTATCCAGATCCCGATTTAATGCCCGTCGGCTGGCACAACCTCCCTGGCAAGGACAGTTAGATGCTTGCGCGGGAACATGGCGTGCCCGGATAAAAGAATCGGTTTCGACGACTCTTTTTCCCAGTTGAAAAAAGGTCTCAAGGGTTGGAGTTGAGTTTGTGTTCGTCGGCCAATAGACGCAGGGAATGACCTGTCCACGTGGATTGAAACGGATACTGCGGTGACCGCACGGTGATTGCACCTGATCGAATCCCAAAACCGCCCGGACAACCGGTTCGCTACATGAAACCAGCAGCCCTTCCGCGAATAACCGGCGGTATCCTTCCCAGAATTCCTGATAGGTGAGCAGATAATCATCAGTCTTGACCGCCTGGTAAGCGTTGGCCCGCAGATTCACTCCGTTCTGACGAGCCAAAATTACAAGCCGATCCATTTTGTCGTAGTTGGTTTTCATTAAGGTGGCCAGGATTGAGACATCGATTCCCATTCGGACGCAACGATCAATCGCCTGATGGACCAGCTTCCAATTGCCGGCCCCACGCCAGGTATCCTGTTCTTCCTGGCTCGGATAATCGATCGAGATTTCGACGTCCCTGAATGCCGCGAGGGTATCGTCGGGAATGGTTGTCAGGGAATACCCATTCGAGGCCATGCTGAGCCTGATACCTCTATTGTGTAAGTACTCGACGATCGGGATGAATTCCGGGTGCAATGCATTTTCACCCGTGCCCATTCCCATTGAATCGATCGGTATCGCTTCGCAAATGCGTTTGACCTGATCCAGGCTGAGCGAGCTTACCCGATCCGTGTCGCGATAACAATGGGCGCAATTAAGGTTGCAGTCATTCGTCAATCCAATTCCTACTGAATATCCCATCAGGCCTCTTCAATACAAATATTTAGGAACAACCAAATCAAGTCGGGTCTGGATCAGATTACAAATCCTTCGACAATAAAGTACACAATGCTGGCGAAAAATTTTCCAGTATGAATGCTTTCCTTCAACTTGCCCACCCAGGCATCATGTTCATTTGCGGAGATGGCACCAGCGTCACGCGAAACCTGGGCCGCCCGCCACAAGGATTGGGTCAAGCTATCTGCTTCGCCATGCGCCAGCGCGACGACAGGATGGACCCTCAGGCGTTGAAGGCCAGCCTCGACCATCCGCCGCCACAACTGCCGACCGGACCAATTATCTCCGCCGTGATGATCACTTCGCCAGTGCAACAAACGACGAGTCAACTCACGCTGGGGATGATCGACTACAACGGAATCAAAGTCCCAATCCATGACGACCACCCGCCCTCCCGGCCTGACCACCCGGACCATTTCACGTACAACTGCATCCGGATTGCCGGCATGTAACAACAAACGAGCAGCAAAAGCACTATCAAAGGTTGCGTTGAGAAAAGGTAAAGATTCACCAGCTCCACATCCGAATGTAATACGTTCTATGATCCCGTCTTGGAGGGCATATTTTTGTGCCTCCATTAAAAATTGTGGCGAGATATCCACGCCAACCACATACCCGGTGGGCTTGAGCTGTGATGCTACCAGACGGCATAACACGCCACTGCCGCAACCCACTTCAAGAATTTGCTCTCCAGGGTTGGGAGCAAGGATCCTGCAAACTGCCGCGTTGACTACCTGCGAGTCCGGACTGCGTGAGCGCTCTTCCAGAAAAGCGGCCATTTGGCTTACATCAGCCGCTCCAGCCTGGGATGGATTGGACCATACGTTTGTTCGGTGCATGCCTCAACTCATGTAAATCGATAATACAACCAGGATCGGACTGGAAATCAACCTTCTATTCGATTAAAGACTCCAATAAACGCCACAACTCGCACACGCCTGGTTGGGATGTTCACTTAATAAGTCTGTCCTGAACTTTTGGTAAAGGGTTTCGTTCCAAATCTCGCTAAAGGAGTTCTCGAATAGGTTCCCCAAAATCAAACTCTCATAATTATCGGTTGCAAAAGGAGAAATACAACACGGCAAACAATTGCCGTTCGCGGTTACATATGCCGTGGTCCATGGACGCATGCAAGCTTGCCAGGGAGCATAATCAGCCGGACGGGCAGCCGCCAGGCTGCCGGCCGGATCACGCCCACCTGATGCCAAAAAATCGATCCCCAATTCAGCGCTCAATTGTGTACATTCCCGTATGACTTTTTCCTCTGTATCGTCATCTTTTCCAAATATGGCAAGCTCGTCGCGCGCCATCCCGTATTGCTGATCGGACTGCTTGGCAAAATAAACCATCCGCTGCATGTATACTTCCGGCACCCCCAAACTGGCGGCCATGCGCAGCAAATCCGGTAACTCTTGCAAGTTCTCTCTCGTCGCAACACACCAGATCGATATCTGAGGAGATGCCACCCCCAAACGCTTCTTTGTTTCGACCAAGCCTTCCAGACCTTTTTTCAACTTGGGGAGCAGGGCCGCACCGCGAATGCGCGCATACGTCTCGTCTGTGGCCCCATCGATCGAGCATCGGTATTGGTCCAGGCCACTTTCAATCAATTTCTCCTGCCAGCTTGGAGTCAACAAGGTACCGTTGGAATTGATGATGACTTCCACATCTCGAGTTTTAAGATATTTAATGATCTCTGGGAGCTCTTGATTTAACAGCGGCTCACCAATGCCATGCAGGAGTGCCCGCTGCATCCGGGGAAATTGTTCTGCAATGGTTATAAACTCCTGGAGAGAAAGGGATTTGAGTGGCTCGCGTTGGAAATAAGTCCGCGGGCAGGTCTCGCAAAGCAGGTTGCAGCGATTGGTTACTTCAATGAAGACCACTTTAGGACCCGATTCCATCACCGGACCCCGTAAGCTGCCCTCCGGTAAGCGATAGGCGGCGGGTAAGAATTTCTGATCGGGTAAAACGGGTAGGTTTCTTTCACTTTTACTGAGTGGCAAAGGAATAGAAGCGAATTTATCCATTGACAACCTTATAGATGAGTAATTTAAAATTTTGAACCAGCGTAATGAAATTATCAAAATCATTGTAATGATTTTCATTATAGAATAATTTCGCTACGAAGATATTATGGAATTCTTACGAAAATCTTTCAAAACAGCCGTGCGGTATCGTTAACTAGCCGTTTGACTCTAGGAAATCACGTAAAAACATTCGGCCGGTATATTAGCACCTTTGCCGGGTACGCAGGCCGGACCGCTTCGCTTCCCGCCAGATCAGCAATCGTGCACGCGGCACTTGGATGTGGATATTAATCCCGCAAAATCTCACGGGACTTTCCGGTCCAGCAGCAGTCCGGAGATACGCATCTGGTATTTGGTTACAGCCGAGAGCGTGCCGGTACAAAGCTTGAGCGAGTTACTGTAATAGCCACACGAGCAGAATCACACACAAGTGAATCAATTACGCTTGTTCCATCAAGAGCAATACCAAACCCCAGTACCGCCATCAGTAAGAAGAGCGTTGCCCCGCTCCAGCCCAGAAAGCTGACTTAAATGGATTAAGTTCGACGTGACCCTTGGCGACGTCGGTCAATACAATGATGATATTTCGCCATCGTCAAGGCACAAGATGTCCTATACAAAGTATGGTCCACCAAGGATTGTAGGATAGATCGAACAACGGATCAACCTCATAATACTGGCAATAAACCGAACGCGGGAAGCTGTCGTCTTCTCCGATATCAACTGCTTCCCAATTGCTGGCAGGCCCATAGATTTCTGTTACATCTCCAAGCGGGTCGCGGCTGCCGACCGAACCGGCCAGAAAATCACCGCTAATGTTCACCCTAAGCCACTCGTCTCCCATGATGGAAAATATCTCAGAGCTCTCGCTACAACTGAAGTACATGCTGCTATTACCGGTGTCCCAAATGTGGTTGTAGCCGTAGGAGAAGGTCTCAGTCGAACTCAGGGTATTGCTGCGGGTCAAAGAATAGACCGTGCGAGCGCTGGAACCCGAGAGCACATCAATCGTCAAGAACAAGCGCGCGGTACTCCCCAGTCCATGATAATGGGGCACAAACGAATCGCACCACCAAACTTTCAAACGCGCCGGCGTGACCGTGTGAGTGTTGTTGGTCAGGTCGGATTCGGCAATCGTCCCTTCGGGATTGACGGTCACGGAATAGCCGTCCAGCAGCCGCGCGCGGGTCGCCTCGTTGACGCCGATCAGATCGAAGGTACGCGTCTGCCAGGGCTCGAGGCTGACAGCCGGCCAGGACGTATCGATAAACAAACGGGCGCCATCCGGGGCGAAGGTCTGGATCACTACTGTGCGATTCTCCAAGGAGTGACTGGCAATATTCTGCACTGTAACCCGCAGGCGGCTGCCTGAAGAATCGTAGCGCACATCGCTGATGGTCAGATCGGGTTGCGGCGGGCAGATTGGGCTATGGATCATGGCACCCGAACGCTCAAACGCTTCTAGCACATCGTCGTTTGGATCGATCAGTACACAAGCATCGAACGGCGCGCTGAGAATCATATCTGGATGCTGCAGGACGGTGCTCTCGCCCGTTTCAAGCACAAATTCCGGCCAAGTATAAGTGCCAATCACCTCTCCGGCTCGGGTTTGTAACTGGACGGTCAGGTCGCGCCAGGGCCAGGTGGCTGTTCCGGTATTGCGGACATGGAGCTGAACCTGCCCGGTAGCCTCGTCCACCACGAAATCGGTCAGGCTAAGCCAGGGCAGCGGCTCATCTCCCACCATACCGGAGCCAACCGGGCTGTCGAAAGCCGGCCCCCAACGAAAAGTTACGCTGCAGCGGCCATTTTCAGATGTCAGCGTGCCTTCATGGAAAGTATCGAATTCGCTGTAACGGTCGGCGTAGATCACGGACAATCCATCGCAGATCGGATCGTGACAACCCGGATCGTCTGAATGATGGCAGCGGCCTGAATCTTCATCCATGATGTGGAAGCCAAATTCGAAAGTCCCGCCGGGGGGCACGTCAACAATCGTGGAGTTCATTCCGCTGAAACGCCAGGTCGGGTCGGCCGACATTGTAGCCAGGTCATACACCGTGTTGTGGCTTAAGCCATTAGGCATATCCAGCCCGTGACCTAGATCACCGCCGTCGAAAGTGATCATCTGCTCGTTGGCAAAGAAATAACCGTAAGCCGGACCCACGTCGCCATGGCGGTCTTCGTAACGGCCATCACCGCCCAGATCGAAAGTTTCCAGAGTAAGGAAGGTAATCTGGATCTCGCGCGTGCAATCTTCCAGAGGCTGGTTAAGGATAGCGATGGCAGGCAGCGATTCAGGTCCATCGGGATAGCCGATCCGAAAAGCTGTCACAGCAAAGGTGTAGGTGGACCCGCAGGGGGGATTGAACCATTCGTACGGCAAACCGCTCTCACGCGCATCCGGCGGCTCGACCCACTGCAGGTTGCCGTTCAGATAAACGCGGAAGCCGTCGATCGATTCTTCATCCGGTCGCGGTTCGTAATCCCAGCGCAGGGAAATCCGGCGGTCGTCCAGGTGGGCGTTGAAGGGTGGGCTCATGTCAGGGTCAAGGAACAGCGGCACCCCACGTGGTGCGTCCTGCATGCGAGTCACACGGTAGCTAAAAGAGAAACTCCCTTCCGCTCCAGCCACTTCAATTCCCCGAGGCACGCCATCCCATTCATCCGGAGAAATATTCACTTCCACCCGACCCAACTCGAGGGCTTCGGTTCCCCCAACCACACCCACACAGGATACGACCAACGGCAAGGTCTGATCAGCCGGCCAGGCAATGACCGGCGCGTTATCACCTTCCAAATGGGCTGCTGTGTCCCACCAGCTGTCACCGAGCGGGGTAAACGACTCATCCGTGGCTTGGTCATGGTCCATATCCGGATACCACTGCGGAGGGCTACCAGCCAGTTCAACGTAGCAATGCAGGCCATCGTAGGCCTCCCCAGTGCGCAGCGATGGGATTTCCAATCTCAGAGGGATTCTATCCGCTTCTGGGCTGAATATTTCAAATACTCCGAAGAATACCCTCGTGAAAATACCTCCCCCGGCCGGAGGCTCGCCTTCTGCAGCGGGGGCTTCCTCGCCACCATCCGAAGGCGCAGCACCCTCCTCGACCGGTGGCTCGCTGTCGGGGACGATCAGTTCATCCCCGGGTGCCAGCCCGCCCGGATCTATGCCGGGATTCAAATCGGCTAGGGCTTCGGGAGTCGTGTCATGCGACTCCGCGATGGTCTCCAATGTTTCGCCATCCTGGACAGTATGGGACCCTGTTCCGCCTTGATTGGAGTCTAAGGCCGTGATCGTCACGGTTGCCTGCCCCTGAACTCCATCATTCGATACAGCCCGGACGATCAAAATATGATCACCTTTTAATGTCGTCAACCAATCACTGGACAGCACCAGACTTGTCAGGCCTGATTCGGGAGGCTCTTGTGTCGCTACCAGTGCGTCATCCACCCATAATTCCATACGTGACAGGCCATTATCAGCCCGGGCGGTAGCGTGCACCAGGACCCGTTCCCCGACCTTTACCTGCTCATGGTTGAGCGGATTGTGAATCAATACTAGCGGGCGCGAATTGAAAGCACGGGCATTCATTAAAAACCTATACAGGAGTCCGGTCAACAGGCATAGACTCGCGACCAGCAGCAGTCCCGCTGCTCCCCACCAGAAAACGTTTCTCTTTTTCATCTTGCCATCCTCCCCAATCTCTAGACCTATCATCCCAAGGTGATGGAAAACCGCCACCAACCCGACCAGGGGCCAGTGTTCCCCGCCCCGTCCACTGCACGCACGCGCCAGCGGTAGTACCAGCCGCATTCCACTGTGACACTTTTTTGTTTGTCAGAAATCCCAGAAAAAACGCTGCCAGGTACATCTTGCCAGTTGTTATCGCCCGAATGGCGCTGCACCTGCAGGCGGTACTCAGCAATCCCGCTGGGATCGTTCACCGGCAACCAGGCCAAGTTCTGAGAAGCGCGACAGGAAAGTGAGAGGTCGTTATTCGGTACGACCGGCGTGGGAGCATCAGGAGGGGTGGTGTCCTGAGGAGGAACAGGCGTGACACACGCGCCACTTACAGCGATATCCACTGCGCGTTTTTCTTCAGTATTGTCAGCATGGACGACCGTCAAAGTGTAACGTTGATTGGCGCACAAACAATCCTGATAAGAACCATCCAAAGGTTGATTGATACCTCCGAAGATCACAGTTTGCACATTTTCGACATGCCAGTGGATGGTGGTACAGGAGCCGGCCTGGATCTCAGGCGGATCAGCCCAAAATTGGATCACTGCACTGGCGGAAGAAGGTAATTCCGGTGTCACAGAAATCACGGGCGTCGGCGTATCGGTAATCACGGGTGTTGGCGTCGCCCCCCCAAAGATGATGCGAGCCGAATCGGGTGCGCTGGCTGATCCATCCGACCCATAGGCCACCGCCTGGATGGTGTATTCTCCAGCCATCGGCGGGGTCCAGGCGGTATGAAAACTCGCCAGTGCTCCATCAACGATCGGGTCGTTGATTGTAGTCAGCAATACGCCATCGATCCAGAGTTCGACATGTGTTACTCCCCCGGAAGCGGTAGCGTGTCCCTCTATCTTGATCTCTTGCACCTCCGGAAAAGACAAACCGTCCTGCGGCACGTCGAGCCAAACGTACGGCCTCCCTGCAGGTGAGCCTCCACAAGCACCAAGCATGAGCACCATTAAGCCCAGCAGACACACCTGCCTGAACCATCGTTGTCCGGTCATCGTCCACCTCCTCTATTCCAAGCATGCCATCCATCTTCATTCCAAAGCAATAATTGACTTCTTGTGGCCATCCCGACCGTATCATGAGATGAAAGGAAAATGGGATGGAAATAAACTGCTCGCGGCCGCGTTTTTAAACGTACTGTCTTGATATGCAAAAACCCACATTCAAATGTTAATCGCACGGCTCTTCGAAGATTCTCGGAGATGAGAAGTCGGTGTCATCGGCCCCCTGACTGGCAGCTCTATCTACTCCTTCTCACCAAATTCCGAGAAAATAATTTACTAACAATACTGGCGCAGCCCAATCATGCGTCACTCGTAATAATGTGTTATTTCTATACAAATAAAATAGGAGTTTTTTGGTGAAGGTTTGGCTGAAATATGGTTCCGTACAACTGGTAAGCATTACAGGACCGGAATCACATGGCTAAGAACCAGAGTGTCACCCTGGCTTGACTTGCCACATCAACCTGACCCAATTGTGAAAATCAAGACAAACCATTTTTATTATACAGAATCGCAAATAAAAAAACAAACCAGTTTTGACAGCCCAGATGTTCTATCCTAATAACTAGAGGTAGATGATGTTGTTTGTCATGCGTGAAATTCCCCTTTTTGAAATATTGGGGGGGGTTACAGGGCAATCACATGAATTTCGATATTTGACTCCAGGTTGAAAAGTTTGATAATTCAATGATATCGACTTCATCCCCTGTTCATGTTCGGCTGATAGACTGTGTCCTTAAGTCAAAACGGATACATTCAATTCGTTTGATTTTGAGAACAAGTTTAGAAAGTCAGGATGCATAAACCCACCTACCTTTCCCATCGGCGCCGCCGGCGAGATCCAAAATTAGAATTAATTGGCTTGATCGCCATAATCAAATTTACGGGGATTGCTGCAGCGACAGTTGCAGTTCGTGAACTCAGAGGAGCGCGAGTCGCTCTCGGCACACCGTCTGCAGCGGCTTTTTATAGCGACCACAGCGTGCAGATCGGCTCCTGGGGAACCGACATCAATCCGGCTCCAGACTTGATTGCCTGGCGGCAGAATGGTCCGCTCTTGATTCACAACAACATGTTAGCCCAGCGCTTGACTGCTCTGGAGTGGCGACTGGGAAAGTACGCCGGGTAAGTTTTAAACCAGCAGCCCGCGAACAACGGACATTCATCGGATTTTTTACCTCAACCAGAGATGTAAACCTCAGATCGGGTTGCCTCCGGCTTCAGAAGGAAAAGTAAATAAACACAAACCTGATTGACAAATCATGTTTGTGTTGTTATGATGGATTGGGACCGAGGCGCTTATGTTGACCCAATTACCTGAAGAAGCTCAAACCTATTTGTTTTTAGACGCACAGAAAAGGGACCCGGTAACCGCTAGGCGCGTCTATTTGCTGCGCATACTGTGGCAAGAGAGATACCTTACCCGTCAGGGACTTATCGACCGGGTAGAGACACTCATGCGGTATGCCTGTTTTGGTGAAAAGAGTTGGAAAGATAATTTCTATCGCGACATGCGCGTTGTGAAAGCTGCGCTGAAACAAGCCGGGTACGCAATGAAATATAGCCGTAAAAGTGAACAACCAGGATACTTTTTTGCGGGGAAACCAGCGCTCCACCCCAATCTAGAAAAAGCGCTTGTAGCTGCGCTCAACGAGTTAGACCCACACCAAATAGAAATTTACAAAAACATTTCTCCATCCCAAAAATTTTTTCAAGCCTGTTCAATTACAAATCTTGCTAAAAAGGTATCAATTAGCAGGGAGAAATCATGAGTCGGGATTACTTGAGTTTCGAAAACTTTCTAAAGATGATCTTGTCTGTATTAGATCGAGCCGGTATTGAATATATGATCGGAGGCGCAGTCGCAGCCTGGGCATGGGGCGAGCCCAGGTCTACCCAGGATTTGGATATGGTTATCCATTTGAGGAAGGAAAAAATACAACGTTTGTCTAAGGAGCTTGAAAGAGTCGAGATCTACCTTCCGCCCGAGGTTATTTTGGAAACCGTTCAAGAAACCAGATCAGATCTTCCTATTAATGCCATTCATGGGGCCAGCGGTTATAAAGCAGAGATGTTTCTGCTTCGCGAAACGGATGAGTTTCGCAAGCTTGCATTCCAGCGCAGAGTCAAGGTGGACTTTGGATCTGAGGTGGGGGAAGTTTTCGTTCACACTCCTGAAGATTTAATTATATACAAAATGCTGTACTACTCGCTGAGCCACCAAACCAAACACATCCGCGATATTGGCGCCATCATAGGAACGATGATGGATCGCCTGGATTATGAATATATACAAAAATGGGCAGGCAAAAAAAACCTGATTTCTATCTGGAATGCAATTCGAAATGAGATCAACTTGAAGGGTGAATGACGTAATGGTGGATTTGGATCTATCGAAGGGTAAGCCGGCCTGCTTGACCGCTGCCTGCACACACTGGCGGCTTGCCTGCACGGCATAGGAATAAACACGGGCGAGCATGTGCTAAGTATAGGCCAGGATAGGGTTAAAGCCAATAAATGCCAGGGCTAACCAGGGGCCGGGGACTTTACTCCAGGCTCTTAGGATCAAAGGTTTACTGGTTTACCAGTGCGAACCGATTCGAGCAGTGCCTGGATGGTGACCACGTTAGCACGGCTATCAGCCAGGCTAAGGAGCGGGGGCGTGTTGAGCAAGATCGCCTCAGCGATATCCTCCACTTCACCGATATATAGCTCTTGCCCTGGCACGCGGATCACCTCAGTCTTTTCCCCTCGCGTCAGATAAATCTTCTCATTTCGGCCCGGTTTGAACGGAACCGGAACGGACAGTGTCCCCGCAGCCCCAACAATTTCAATATGGGTGCGCAACGGCGAACGGAATCCGCTGTCGAACTGGGCGTATACATCTCCCGGGAAGCGCATCTGCCCGATGAAAGTCTCGTCGGCCCCCCCCGGACCCGTGAGCTGCCAGCCAAACACCTCGACCGGTTCCACCCCGAGCAGCATGCGCATGTAACTGATCGGGTAACAACCCACGTCCCAAATGCTGCCACCTCCCATATCTGCCTGTGTGCGGAAGTTACCCTGACGGGTCAGAACGAAAGTGAAGGCGCCCTTGATGAGTTGCAGCTGCCCCAAGACACCACTATCAACGATCTCTTTCACCTGCAGCGTCTGAGGATGGTGTCGGTACATAAAGGCCTCCGTCACCACCTTTTTATACTTGGCTGCCGCAACAGCGATGGCATCCACTTCGTTCGTCGTGGTCGCCAGCGGCTTCTCACACAACACGTGCTTGCCAGCCTGGACGGCTTTGATCGTCCACTCAGCATGCAGGCTGTTGGGCAATGAGTTATAGACGACATCAATCTCCTGGTCAGCCAGCATAGCCTCGTAGCTAGCATAAGCGCGTGGGACCTTCCACTTACGGGCGTAGGCTTCAGCGCTTTTTTGTGTTCGGCTGGCCACAGCAACCAGTTGATTGCGTTTGGAAGCGCGCAATGGCGGGATCAGGACCTGGTTGATGTGCGCAGTTCCTAAAAACCCCCATCGCAGCGGTTGTTGGCTCACGAATCAACCTCCTTCGATTGATTTACCAGTAGTGGTGAACTAAGGGTCGAATTCTCCGATCGTAAACCTCGCCAACCCTGGACATTGTTTCGTCAGACAGAGGCGGTAGATCGGCAGCCTGAACGTTTTCCTTGGCCTGATCCGGACGCTTGGCCCCTGGAATAGTGCAGGTGACCTGATCGAACATTAGAATCCAACGCAGAGCAAACTGTGCCATCGTCATCCCAGACGGAATCAGGGGGCGCAACTCATCTACAGCCTGCAATCCGGTTCGGTAATCCACTCCGGCAAAGGTTTCCCCTCTATCAAAAGCTTCGCCATGTCGATTGAATGCCCGGTGATCATTTGGCTCAAAGTTTGTATCAGGCTTTAGCTTACCGGTCAGCATGCCGCTGGCCAGCGGAACGCGCGCCAAAATGCCCACTTTGCGCTTGGCGGCTTCCTTGAAAAACAGTTCCGCAGGCCGCTGTCGAAAAATATTGAAGATGATCTGCACACTTTGCACATGCGGGAATTCAATCGCCTTGAGTGCTTCTTCCACCTTCTCGACGCTTACTCCGTAATGACGCACTTTACCCTGTTTCACCAGGTCATCCAGCACGCCGAAGACCTCCGGTTGGTAATAGACTTCGGTGGGTGGGCAGTGCAACTGCAACAGATCAAGCGCCTCGAATCCCAGGTTCTTCAGGCTGCGCTCGACAAAGGCAGTTAGATTCTTGCGGTTGTACCCGCCCGCAACATGGGGATCCAGCCGTCGTCCGGCTTTGGTGGCCACGTAAATGGTCTCGCTGCGTTCACGACGCAACTTGCCAACTAATCGTTCACTGCGCCCATCACCATAGACATCAGCGGTATCGATGAAATTGACCCCCAGATCAATCGCGCGATGCAGAGCCGCCAGCGATTGCGCGTCATCGACTGAACCCCACCCCCCTCCTATAGCCCAGGCGCCAAAACTGACGGCAGAAACCTGATACCCTGTGCGCCCTAATTGACGATATTGCATGCTTCTCTCCTATATGATGTTCTTTACAGTTATTATACCGGGATAACCGAACCGATCATACTTCTCCATTTATCTTTTCAGCGGTCCATCCGGAAGGTCATGCAGGAAGGTGTCTCCCGCTACTACAATCAGCTATAATGTCCACATCTTGGGTTTTTTTCCTGAAATTCTATGCGCAAATTATTCTCCCTCCTGGGCTGGACCCGCCACAGTTCCTACCTGCTAAGCGGCTTTTTGCTGGTCATCCTGTTGA